>DATEEZ010000105.1:0-20503 GCA_035280905.1 Nitrosospira sp. | reverse complement strand
GGAATGGCCGCCATTTGCGACACCGTTTTCAATTTCCCCAGAAAGGAAACGGCCACGCTCTTGCCTTTGCCGATCTGGGCCATCCATTCGCGCAACGCGGAAATAGTGATCTCCCGCCCTATGATGATAAAGGCAATGAGCGCATCCAGCCTGCTCAGGTGAACCAGCACGATGAGCGCGGCAGCCACCATAAGCTTGTCGGCAACGGGATCGAGGAATGCACCGAAGGCTGAGGTCTGCCGCAGCATGCGTGCCAGATAACCGTCCAGCCAGTCCGTAATAGCAGCGCCAGTAAAGATAATGGTTGCGATCAGGTTCTGGTCGGCGTGTGATAACCAGGTCGAAGGAAAATAGAATATACCCACGAACAGCGGAATCGCCACGATGCGCAGCCAGGTGAGGACGTTGGGCAGATTAAAAGGCATAAGGATCGGGAATATGCCATTAAAAAACGAATCCGGAAAGCGTCCCACTGCAAGCTACACAGCTTGCAGACTGGGTAAGATTCAATGCAGTTCCCTGTAAATTTTCTCTGCCAGCGCGCGACTGATGCCGTCAGCCTGTTGCAATTCTTCGATGCTCGCGGTGCGCACGCCTTTCAGGCCGCCAAACCTTGCCAGCAGACTTTGCCGCCGCTTGGCGCCGATACCGGCAATCTGCTCTAAGCTTGAACTGACGCGGGATTTGCCTAGTTTGGCGCGGTGGCCCGAAATTGCAAAGCGATGCGCTTCATCCCGAATCTGCTGGATCAGATGCAACCCGGGATGATCTTTCGACAATTGTAGTGGTTTTTCCACCCCCGGGAAAATCAACTGCTCCAGCCCCGGCTTGCGCTCCTCGCCTTTTGCCACGCCTACCAGGTTCGCATCGTTTAACCCCAGCTCTACCATGACATCATGAGCAGCATTGACCTGACCTCTTCCCCCATCGATCAGGATCAGATCGGGTAGATTGCCCTCGCCTTCGGCAATTTTATGGTAGCGCCGTGAGAGAACATCGCGCATGGCGGCATAATCGTCTCCCGGCGTGATATTGCTAATATTGTAGCGGCGGTACTCGCTGTTGCGCATGGCGAAGTTGTCATAGACCACGCAGGAGGCAATGGTGGCTTCACCCATTGTATGACTGATATCGAAACATTCAATCCGGCTCAACCCGGTCATGTCCAGAGCCTGCTGCAAGGCTTGCAGTCGCTCCTCCTGGCTTGCCTGGCGACCCAGCATTTGTTCCAGCGCAAGGGCGGCATTTTCTGTCGCCATATCCAGCCACACACGTCTGCTGCCTATCGGGTTCACATTGATGATCACCTTATGGCCAGCCTGCTGGGCGAGCAGAGTCTGGAGTGATTCCCGCGGAACTTTCTCTCCCACAATGATCAGATCCGGAACACTGCGATTGAGGTAGTGCTGGGTCAGGAAAGCCTCCACCACCGCGGCGAGATCATATCCTTCTGCATTTTGCGGAAAAAAACTCTTGTCCCCGAGGTGACGCCCTCCCCTCACCATCGCAAGGTTGACGCACACCCGGCCACCGCGGTTGTTCTCTGCCACGCAGGCAACGATATCGGCATCCAGCGTTCGCCCGCTGTCCACGAATTGCTTTTCGCGAATCTTTCGCAGGGACTGGATCTGGTCGCGAAACAGCGCCGCTTGCTCGTATTCCTGAGCATCGGCGGCCTCATGCATTTTTCTCGTAATACTTTTCAAAACCTCCGTTTGCTTGCCCTGCAGGAAAAGCTCCGCATCCCTTGCGTCTTCCGCGTAGGCTTCTTCACTGACCAGACCGACGCAGGGTCCGCTACAGCGCTTGATCTGGTAGAGCAGGCACGGGCGTGTGCGATTGCTGAAAACACTGTCTTCGCAAGTGCGGATCCGGAATACCTTTTGCAGCAACTGGATGCTTTCTCGCACCATTCCTGCATTGGGAAAGGGACCAAAATAATGGTGTTTCTTGTCGAGCGGGCCGCGGTGAAATCCAAGCCGGGGAAACCTGTGCCCGCTCAAGACCACATAGGGATATGATTTATCATCCCTGAACAGTATGTTATAGCGAGGAGTTAAGCTTTTTATTAAGTTGTTTTCGAGTAACAGCGCTTCTGCTTCAGATCGCGTAACGGTGGTCTCGAGTCCCGCAATCTGGGAGACCATGAGTTGCGTGCGGGGACCCAGGCCATTCTTCTGAAAATAGGAAGAAACACGCTTCTTGAGGTCAATCGCCTTGCCGACATAAATCACCTGCCCGGCTGAGTTCATCATGCGATAAACTCCAGGCTGGGGTGGAAGGCCGGCGCAAAACGACTTGGCATCGAAAACCGGTTCTGCCTGCAAGGCGATCAGTCCTCCTCACCCAGCAAGCTGCCTGCGATGGCCCAGCTTTCATGGGGCATTTCATCGAAAGCGATATAAGTATAGGATTTGGGCTTATGAGCGATGCGCTCCAGCGTATCGGTTATTTCCTGAGCAATCTGTTTCTTCTGCTCGCGGCTGAGCGAACCGGCAATACGGATATTGACATAGGGCATGGTTAATCTCCAGTTTTCCGCTGTGATGCCCGCAAAGCGAGGTCAGAGCGGATTTTTGCAAAAACCTCTTCGAACATTTCTGTAGTCAGACGACGAGTCTGGGTATTGTAACGGCTGCAATGATAGCTGTCATATAGGGTCAACCCGTTGCGTTTCGAGTTATCAGACCCGAAGTTTCCAGCAAGCGCATGAACAGCCCCATGACTGAAGGCATGAGACTTCGACTTGAGTCCCAACGCCATCAACACAGCCTGATGGGCGACAGCGCCAAGAGCCAGCAGCGCGGTACCTCCTCCTTCAGTAAAAGCCGAAATCTCATGCGCCAGATAACTGTTGCACTGCCTGATCTCGCTTGCCTCCGGTTTATTCTCCGGCGGAAGACATTTGACCGCGTTGGTGATGCGGCATTGCATCAGTTTCAAATTGTCATTGATGGAAGCAGAACCTTCATGGTTGGCAAAACCGAACTTGAAAAGCGTTCCATATAAGAGAATCCCCGCGAAATCGCCTGTAAAAGGTCTGCCTGTTCGGTTCGCACCGTGCATTCCCGGGGCCAAGCCGATGATCAGGAGTCTGGGCTTGGCATCGCCAAAAGGAGGTACTGGCCGGGCATAATAATCGGGGTAGCGCGCTTTTACCTCATCCAGAAATCCGGCCAACCGGGGACAACGGCGGCAATCTGCTGAAAACTCAACCGGGGGAGAATTGCCGTGGTTTTTTTGTAGTAAGATGCGCGCTTCTTGATTCAAAGGAATTCACTAGAAAAATATGGCTAAAGTTCTTGCTACCGAAATTCGCGTCGGCAATTTGATTGAATGGGACAAGCGAATCTGGCGCGTACTGAAATGTTACCACGTCCATGTTGGCGGCCGCGGCGGTGCCTTCATGCAGGTGGAAATGAAAGATATCGAAGCAGGCACAAAGACCAATCAGCGCATCCGGACCGAAGACAAAGTGGAGCGTGCTTTCGTCGAGCCGCGGGAAATGACCTTTCTCTACCAGGAAGGCGACAATTATATCTTCATGGATAAGGAAAACTATGAGCAGTTGAGCCTGTCGCGTGAATTCCTTGAAGGCCAGTATGAATATCTGCTGCCGAATACGGATGTGCAAGTCAATTTCCACAACGATCGCGCGATTGGCGTACAACTTCCGGCCAGCGTGGTGCTCACCATTACCGACACCGAGCCCAATCTGAAAGGCGCCACTGCCACGAGTTCCTACAAGCCGGCCAAGATGGAAACGGGGCTTGTAGTCATGGTCCCGCCATTCGTCCTGCAAGGGGAGAAAATCAAGGTCAATACCGATAGTGGTGAATATATCGAGCGCATGTAGGCCCCTTATAGCGCCCCAACGAACCGGTGAAGAATTTTTCCTCCTGATAGGCCTCGTGAAGATGGACAGGACACAGGCAGTATGCTCAAGCCGCGCATCCTGACTCAAAACTTCTGTTGATCAAAAACTCAACTGCGTACGAAATGAAATTACGGGGCTGTCTTTTCGGTTGGGCGTGCCGGGACCGCTGTTCCCGATTGAGGCTTCCGTCAGATAATAATTGAGCATAAAGCGCAAACCCTGCCGGACATACCAGTTTGCCCCCAATGTAATAACCTCGACCCGGCATTTTGTGGTACGGGTGCGACAAGGGTCCTCCATCAGGTTCTGATCCAGGTTTTCCGCCACATCGTACCGAACCGCAAACTCCAGCGCTCCCCGCTTGCTGATTGGCTTGGGCTTGCCAAAGGCTCCGTGATCTTTTCGATAAAGCGTTTTTCCCCGGTCACGAACCAGCTGCCCTGCACATAATAGGCCTGTATCGTCGAGTCTTTCTGAGCTCCCGCAAGCAAATGGGCGTTGTCGAGCGTGGAGTTCGCGTATTCACCCTGCAATCTCACTGGCCTCATTGAATACGCGGTAGAAAGCCAGGTTTCCCGAAGACTGCTGGGGAGCTGCCTGCCGCAAAATCATTCTCGAATTTGAGATGATTCAGGGCATAAACCTTGCCTGACAAAGTCGTGAACTGTGGGAATCGACCAGTGGGAGAACAGGGCGACGAAAAACGGTCAAGACACTGTATTTCCAAATCCAGTCAGTAGGAGTCAGCACCAGACAAATCAAACGTATTGGCCTTTTTCATCGTAGTTGGCATATTTGGCCGACCCCGAATCGAGCGCCTGTTATCTTATCGGCGTTCGAGGTAGGTTAGCATCGGAACCAGAGGAGGCTTCCAAATATGTGTGATTTTCACCTCCGCCGGTTCCCGCATGTTTTTCCCTCCAGTTACACGATCCGGACCGGATTACCCCCAAAAGGAGTAGCTTCGTGTGCTACCGCACTGAATCCCGGCTGAGCAGTACGTAATCTTTCAGACACAGCAATATCGCTGGATCGACAAGAAGGAATAACTATGAAATCATCTTCGACATCAATTAACCGAGGGCTGACGTCGATATTGGCGCTGGCGGGCGCAGTGGTTTTCAGCATTGCAGGTGTGGCTTATGCTCAATCCGATACCGGCTCGAGCTCCGGCCAGGGAAGTTCCGGAGGTCAAAGTGGCCATACTGGACAGGGTTCGCAAAAAGGACCTACCGGAGGGCCGGCTCCATACGACATCCTTGAAGAACCTGTGGATACAGGTTATGTAGACCAGGAGAAAAGAGAGCGACGGGCCAAAGACCCGCGCTCCCCGAGCCCGGAAGGCCATGTACCTAACTTCCCTGTCGACAAAGAAGGGAAACCGATAAAGGATCCGCAGTATGAGCAAGGTGGACCGATAGGACCGAACTGATCGAGGATTGTTGCCGCGGTATTAATCGATTTGCCGCGGCAACTCTTCCTTTTGGCGCCTATACTTCCAAGGGTTTGCTTGTCCTCTTTCAAAGGCCGTTTCAAATTCCCTTCAAAGCCCCTATGGCGTTTCCATTTCGCCAGGAGAAGCAAGAGGCTCACGTAATGCTGTGGCGGCAATACCCGCCAGCGCGATCAGTCCCATTCCCACCAGTGATACACTCGTAATCCGGTCGCCGAATAGCAATACTCCATACAAGTAGGACCAGGCAATGCCGAGGTATTGAAGGCTGCCATTGACGAGCAGTTTTCCGCTCGCATAGGCGCGGGTAAGCAGTAACTGGGCGAATGTCGCGAGCAACCCCACGGCCAGCAGCAACCCCAGGCCATACAGGGTGTGAGCATGCCATCCATCTGCAAGGAATGTTACCAGGGCTCCCCCTCCCATGCTGGCTATGGAGAAATAAAATACAACGCGCGCATCCGGCTCACCCGCTCTGCCAAGTGCAGCCACATGGAGGTATGCCATTGCAGTGAGCAGGCCGGAGAGCAGGCCTACTAGACCGCCCCATGTCTGATCATTCTCGATCGTAGGCTGAAGAATACAGATGGCACCAGCGAACCCAGCAAAAACTGGACCGATCAACCGCGCGTCGGCTCGTCCCCGCTTCAGAAAAACTGAACCGCCAATGAGCAGGACAGCCATCCAGATAGGAGCCGTGTAATTGAGTGTTACGGCGGTAGAAAGCGGCAGTGCTTCTATCGCGTAAAACCAGAGCCCGAGTGCGCACACACCCGTCAAACTTCGCCAGAAGTGCAATGCCGGAACGGAGGTGCGAAGCGTGACTCCACGCCTTCGCGCCAGCATAGACACGATCACCGCTCCAATAATGCCACGGTAGAACACCATTTCCCCAGTGCCATACTCTGCCGAAGCAAACTTGACACACATGCTCATGGTGGCGAAAAGCAAGGTTGCGGCAATCATGAGCACGGATGCGGTTATTTTCCCCTCCCCCTTCCTTCTTGAAGTTTCGTCAATCAGCATTCAGTATAAGTTTAACCTGCAAGGGTTCCTGCCAAAAATCTGGCAGGATAACATCCTATCTGCTTATTGAAGCAACCACAGTCGTATAGTAAGGGTCGGTATAGGAAGTCGCTGCAGGCAGTTGGTTTTTTGAAGCACGGTGTATAAAATTTGCGCCATGAGCAGGATTCAGCCATCTGTCGATTTTTCAGCCTCTTCCGTTGACGTTGCCCGCTCCCTCATAGGCGCCACCTTGCTTATAAGTGGAGTTGGCGGGCGTATTGTAGAGACCGAAGCCTATGACCACGATGATCCCGCCTCGCACAGCTTTTCGGGTCCTACTAAGCGTAACCAGGTGATGTTCGGGCCTCCCTGTCATGCCTACATCTACCGCTCGTACGGCATTCACTGGTGTCTGAATTTCGTCTGTCGTCCCGCAGGACATGGAGCTGGCGTATTGATTCGCGCGATCGAACCGCTTGCCGGGTTGGATATCATGCGCAAACGACGAGGTTTGGACGATGAAAAACTTCTTTGTTCCGGTCCGGGCCGGGTATGCCAGGCGCTGGGCATCACACAGGAGCATAGCGGAATGCCCATCGATGCCCCTCCGTTTCAGCTTACCCCTCCCCCTGATCCTGTTCCAATTGTCACAGGCCCTCGGATAGGGATTTCC
Source organism: Nitrosospira sp. (assembly GCA_035280905.1). GTDB lineage: Bacteria > Pseudomonadota > Gammaproteobacteria > Burkholderiales > Nitrosomonadaceae > Nitrosospira. The sequence goes on along the minus strand of DATEEZ010000105.1, from coordinate 13,492 downwards.
AAGGCAAAAGATGTGCCTTGGCGCTTTGGGCTCGCCGGTTCCCCTTTCCTGAGTCGTCCGTTCCGCTAGCTGTTACGCGCGCACCACGTATTCCATATTCCCAGTCCTGCCGTGGGTAAAGGTGCCGAATTGAAAATGTCCAGGGCTCCGGGAGGTGCGGATAAGTCCGATAAATCTCACTCTATTCTTCAGGCCATGTTCGTCCAAAAGCCCTCTTCTTGACTCCATCACCTATATTTAATCTGTAACTTCTAAGGTGAGGGAGCTGCAAGAAAGAAAAATGCTTCCCTTCCCTTAGCACCAGCCTACAGGTGGGGAGTACGTTTTCCAATACACTCGCTTTCGGGTATGGTGGACCTCAACTTGCCATTTATGCCAAATAGAAAAAATACCGTCCTGGCTATAATGGAGTTTCGCCAATGTGGCTTTCGCTTTCTCCTTTGCAGCCTATCCGCCCAACCGGGTTTCAACTGAACGTTTTGCCACGCCACGTAGTTTTTCAATTCTTCATCCTTGCTGGCGAGGTAAGCTGTCTTGATAACTTGACGGAGTTGACCGGCCAACAAGACCGAATGACGATGCACCCTCACCGCGATTATGATTGACACGACGAGCAGCGGTATGACCGCGAAAAGAATCACTTTCTGTCTTAGTTTCATAGAAATATCTTCGCTATAATCTTTCCCCTATTCTCTGGTACTTTTACTAGAGCTATCCTGGATTTATCCGCCATCCCTGGCCTACTGTAACTTCTATTTAGTTTGAGTAATTTTTCATGGTAATTTCCCGCTAGCGTATACAGCGCACACTCTTCATCATTATCCAGGATACGTTCAACCTGCGCATAGACATCAAGAATCAATTCGATCTTGGGAATACATAGTCGCAGTATCAGCTTCAACTTCTTCGGTCAGGATTCGAATCGGGAGAAAAAATGAATACTCTTGTCAGCAAACTCGGCTGGTTTGCATTTGTCGCCACCGGAACCTTCGCCTTTGCAGTCGTCGCGCTCAATCGCGGCGAACCGGTTGGCGCCCTCTGGATCGTCGTGGCGACAGTCTGTGTCTTCACCATTGGCTACCGCTTTTACAGCAAATTCATCGCCAGCAAAATCCTCCAGCTGGATCCCACCCGCATGACGCCGGCTTACAAGCACAACGATGGGCTGGATTATGTGCCGACCAACAGGTACGTGCTGTTTGGCCATCATTTCGCCGCCATTGCCGGAGCGGGGCCTCTGGTCGGCCCGATATTGGCTGCGCAGATGGGCTACCTGCCCAGTATGCTCTGGCTCCTTGCAGGCGTGGTGCTCGCGGGTGCAGTGCAGGATTTCATCGTGCTATTCATTTCCACGCGGCGTGATGGCCGCTCCCTGGGGGACCTGATCAAATCGGAGATGGGGCAGATGCCCGGGATGATCGCGCTCTTCGGTACCTTCTTCATCATGCTGGTCCTGCTCGCGGTGCTGGCCCTGATCGTGGTCAAGGCGCTGGCGGAATCGCCTTGGGGGACCTTTACCGTCGCCGCTACCATACCCATTGCCCTGTTCATGGGGGTTTATGCACGCTACATTCGCCCGGGTTCCATTGGCGAAGTGTCACTGATCGGCTTCGTGCTCCTCATGCTTTCAATTGTTGGTGGCCAGTACGTGCAAGAAATTCCCTCGCTCGCCGCGCTGTTCACGCTGACAGGCGAGCAGCTCACCTGGCTTCTTATCGGCTATGGGTTCATTGCCTCCGTGATGCCGGTATGGTTGCTCCTGGCGCCGCGCGATTACCTCTCGACATTCCTCAAGATCGGTACCGTGGTCAGCCTGGCAATCGGCGTCCTCATCATCTCGCCGGAGCTGAAAATGCCGGCACTGACACAGTTCGTGGACGGCTCGGGGCCGGTCTGGTCAGGCAGCCTGTTCCCTTTTCTCTTCATTACAGTTGCTTGCGGAGCAATATCCGGCTTTCATTCCCTCATATCTTCCGGGACCACGCCCAAGATGATCCGCAACGAGCGTGATGCGCGCTTTATTGGCTATGGCGCCATGCTGATGGAATCGTTTGTGGCCATCATGGCGCTGGTTGCGGCCTCCACTATCGAGCCGGGAGTTTACTTTGCTATGAACAGTCCGGCAGCGATCATCGGAACTACAGCGGAATCGGCGGCTCACGCCATCTCTCAATGGGGCTTTTATGTCACACCCGAGATGATCACGCAAACGGCGCGGGATGTAGGTGAACATACGGTCATTTCCCGCACCGGCGGGGCGCCCACCCTGGCGGTTGGAATGGCGCAAATCCTCTCCGAGGTGCTGGGCGGGCAGGCCATGATGGCCTTCTGGTATCACTTCGCCATTCTGTTCGAGGCGCTTTTCATCCTCACTGCAGTGGATGCAGGCACCCGTGCCGGGCGCTTCATGTTGCAGGATTTGCTGGGCTCATTCATCCCTTTCATGAAACGCACCGATTCCATTGCCGCCAACCTGATTGCCACTTCTGTCTGTGTCGCAGGCTGGGGTTACTTTCTCTATCAGGGAGTGGTCGATCCCCTAGGCGGCATCAATACTCTGTGGCCGCTGTTTGGCATCTCCAACCAGATGCTAGCAGGCATTGCCTTGATATTGTGCAGTTGTGTGCTGTTCAAGATGAAGCAGGATCGTTTCGCATGGGTGACGATTCTTCCTGCCGCCTGGGTGCTGGTCTGCACGTTGACCGCCGCCTGGCAGAAGATATTCGATGCCAATCCGCGCATTGGTTTCCTGGCGCATGCAAACAAATACAAGGAAGCCGTCGCGGAAGGAACGGTGCTTGCACCGGCCAAATCCATCGGGCAGATGCAGCAGGTGATTTTCAACGATTATATCAATGCATCATTGGCGGCATTGTTCATGCTGGTGCTCATCAGCATGCTGGCTTTCGGTATCCGCACGATATTGCGCGCACGCGCCCTCGGCAACCCGAGCGCCAGAGAGGCGCCATTCGAGTTGTTGCCGCTCGAATCCGTATCGAGGACGTGACTGGAGAACGTGATTTTCGGAAAGTGATTGAGGAGAAAACAAACGATGTTAACCAGAATTGCGAGCGGGTTCCGCTATCTCGGGCAGGGTATGCGGTTGATGGTGGGCATGCCCGAATACAGCACATATGTTGCACATATGCACGAGACACATCCCGGGCAGCCTGTCATGTCATACGAGGAATTCTTCCGCGAGCGCCAGCAGGCAAGATATGGGGGTAATGGCAAAGTGACGCGATGCTGCTAGTGCGTTTCCATAAGACCGACGCCTGCGGCAAACCATCCACCTGTCTTGACTATATCAGCCGCCTGAGCTTTTGCTCAAGCTCAAGAATGTCACTAGGCTATTAGCGCCTATTTAGCTTTTCTGTCAGTTCACGGCTGTCCGGAAAAATCGGGAACCCGCCCCTTACAGTCTCGCTTCAGCTATCCGGCTGAATATTATTTCTGGTCTCACTTCACGTGAGCTGGGCGCATTCCGTATGACGACAACGCCTCACGTCTCATCTTAAAAAATGCGGGAGCTGACAGCGGAATAAGAATTTGAAATAATTTTTATGATCTCATTAAATGAGAATTAGATATCCTCTTAATTCTTTATTTATGTAAAGAATTTATTGAATATTTTGCTCGGCACAATTAATGCTAATATGAAAACGCTATGGGTTTTCTTTTCCCGATTCTGCAACATTCAAACGATTGGACCCTATAGCGATTCGGACGTAATACTTCTAATAAAACGCAGTGATTATAATAAGGAGATACAATAATGAATAATTTTTCCAAGATAGCGATAGCTGCTTTAACGTTCGGAGGTTCCATTTCCACTGCATCGGCCGCAGGCGTTATTACCGATATAACTGCAAGCGGAGCAGGATTGGGATCGTTCAACTTCAGCATAGACGAAACCAATCGAGTGCTGGATTTGACCAAAGTCTTCGATAGCATTGATCCAATCGTCCTGACTTTTACTGTGGAGCATGCCACCGGGCCGGGCAATCCCTACACGGTGAAAGAGACGGTTACCAATAGCACCAATGAACCTTGGATCGACTTTCACTACACTATTGGAGAACCTGACCAGGGTCAAGGAGTCGTGTTCACTCAACACAACAAATCGGTACTTTTCGGCTTCTCACTTGACCAATCGAGCGGACCGCGTAATCTTGATTTTAGCGGAAACCTCGCTAGCGGCGATCCTGCTGTCACCGCAGGCTTTATGCTCAGCCCCTTCGATCCGGGTCAGGGCAATACCATGACCTTTACAGTCACTCAGGTTCCCACCATTCCCGAACCGGAAACATACGCGATGCTGCTTGCAGGACTTGGGTTGATGGGCGCCATGGTGAAACGCAAGAACAGTAAAAAAAGCACTTGAACTGATCTAACTCTGGCGCCACCCCCTCCCCCCGCGGAGGGGTTACCGGCACGCAATCTCCGGCAGCCTGTTTCCTACCCTTCACCTGTTCCTGTTCCTGTTCCTCATCATTGCCCCGGCTTTGCCTTGGGCAAACGTGTCTGCTCCTGTTTTCGCTGGATATATCATGAGAAAGCCTGTCGATGAACCACCGACAGGCTCTGGAATAAAAATATGGCTGGCTTGCCCAAACGCGGGCTGGCGGGCTAAAAGCTGCTGGGAAAGGAGGACCCAGCAGCAACGGATAACCTGTGTTTGGCTTTTTTGGCCTTTTTCTCGAATATTCCTGTTTTTCTTGTTGGGGGCTATCGAAAGAAAAGCTGAGAAAAGCTCCGAGATAAAATTTTCTTATGCTAGCGCTAACCTTCTCCTCTATCTCGGTAAGGCGGCGACATCTCCTCAGCTATTACTTATAGCTCTTCAAAACCAAATTTAATACGAATGATTCTCATTATAATCATCAATAAAAAAAAAGCAAGTGCTTTTATCCGTGTTCGAAAAACTGATGCGTTTTGAATAATACCGGAAATGAAGGCTGCGCTATCAGTGGAGTCCATTCAGTAACAGTAGAGTTTCTATATCTAAATAAAAATGATTCTCATAATTATTAGAAAAAAGTAAATCATAATCGTTAACACTACTGGAGCAGTAGAAAGCATTTCCTGTTCAGGTAAATGGCTAGCGTATTTGCTTCATAAAAACTTGGGAATAAGAAGGACTCAATAACCTGGAGGGAGGTGATATCTGCGAGTCAACAGTTGGGGGCAATAAAAATAGATGAACTTCAAAAATTAATAAACCTGGTTGGAGGTAATAAATGAACTTGAAGTTGAATACGACCCATTTCAAAAAAATAGCCGTTTCCGTGCCATTATTCACCTTGGCTCTTCTGGTCAATCCAGCACACGCCGTTGACTGGACTGAAATCGGGGATGCAGGCCAGTTGCTGACCACGGCACAGCAACCTACAGGGGATGACCGGCTGAGAAATATCTACGGAACCATTTCGACCAATAATGATGTGGATCTGTACAGGATTTTCATTTCCAATCCCACTACATTCTCCGCAGCTGTCAACTCTACCAGTGGCAACCTTGATTCCGGACTCGTGCTGTTTAACGAGGGAGGGTATGCGCTGTATGGAAATGATGATGCCATGCTTGGTTCTCGTAACGCAGGTTTGCCCGCAGGCCACCTGAATGGGCCTCAGGGACCGGGCTGGTATAATCTGGCGGTATTTGCCCTTGGCACCCCACCAGTCAGCGGCAATGGCTTTACGCCCGACCACTATATGTTTCCCAACGTAAGCTCCCCCTATACCCACATCCTTACCGCGACGGGGCCTGGAGGAGCATCGCCCCTGACGGGATAGGCGCAGTTAGAGGACACGGTTACGCTCAATGAGGAGTACCGCTTGAGACTTGCAGGAGTGACGGTCTCCCCCGTTCCCGAACCGGAAACCTACGCCATGCTGCTTGCCGGCCTGGGATTGATGGGAATGATGGTTCGGCGGAGAAAGGAATTTATTGCACAGTAGATTGATTCCTATTTTGAATCCCCGGGAGATCCAGCTTGTATAAGTAAATCCGGAGATTCGGCAATCTTCTGCTAGAAACCTTGTGGATAGTGTATTTCCCGTCCACAAGGTTTTTTCACTTGCAACGACCTGTATAACTGATAGCGACCCATGTGAAGCCAAGGAGAGAAAACCCAGACGATCAATCTTTATCAATCGCCAACCTTGATTTCGATCTTCTTGCCGTCAGGCTGCTTCACCTCGGCTATCGTTTTCTGAACCGCGGCGGGAACATCTGACCATTGAACTTTTTCATCGGCAAAAGCCGATACTGAAAATGCCAGGGCAGCGGACAAGAAAATCGCAACAAAGGGTTTCTTATCCATGAAACGGATACCCTACGAAAAACGAGCGCTACGGATCAATGCCTCCTCATGTCCCGAATGTAGCGAAGGTGGATGCAGATTCTGGACTTGCGAATTCAATCCGTCATCAAGCAGGATTTGCGACCCGAAGTCTTAAAAATTACTGCTGGTCTACCCATGCGCGGGCTTCCACATTAGCCGCCTTGCATGCTTCCTCTTCATCTTGCAAGGGTTTGACGAAGCTTTCGTAGACCACCATGCCTTTGTCATCCAACACCCTGTAGCGGCCATTCCATAAACCACTCGCATCGTCCCACTCGGATGCGGCAACGATCGTGTACCCCTTATAGTCAGTATTCATATTGCCTCCATAGGTAAAACTTGACGATGATAATTGCAAGCCGCGTATATCAATGTTCTCTTTTCAGTTGGAGATAGGTGCGGTGGCAAACGTTCATTACCAACCCATGCTCCCATTCGAGCCAAATCCCTTAAATCCCTTACGTCCCTTGCTCCGCATCCATCCATTCGGGAATAGAGATGACAAACTTGCCCGGCGTCAATAAAACTTTTTCTCGTTTGTACTACTCTATCAATTAGAGTTGCCAAATTCGACAGAAATCGGATTCCTCGCACCACTTCCCCGATAGTAAAATCTGGAGCTGCCATGCCGACTCACACACCCCGCTATTTTCTCCCCTTCAAAATCCTCAGCATCGTCGTAATCGTATTAATCGCGCTGGCGATAGCCTACGCCGCCATGATCTCGCTCAAGAACTGGTACGGCATCAGCGTATAAACTCTGCCGTAGCAGTACTCGTCTCTAACATTTCAAGAGGTATCGGAATGACAAAACGACAGGGACGGCTTTTTTTTATCATTTGCACCCTTGTTTCCGCCATCGTCTTCATCGGGCTGACCTTCGACAGTCACCGGCGCTTTCCCGCGCTCACCAATGAAGACAAGCTCACACCCGAGATTATCAGGGGAAAAGACGTCTGGCATAACAACAACTGCATCAACTGCCACACCCTCCTGGGCGAGGGCGGCTACTACGCGCCCGATCTGACCAAGATTACGCAGCAGCGGGGTACGCCTTATCTAACCGCATTCCTGAAGGACCCTTCCCAGTTCTACTCCGAAGAAAAACACCGCCGCCTGATGCCGAACCCCAAACTGAGCGAGTCGGAAATCTCCGAGGTGATCGCGTTTCTCGACTGGGTCGGCCATATCGATAACCAGGGGTGGCCACCACGCCCCATTATTGTATCCGGCACAACGATTCCAGGTACCGATGTCGGCCAGCCCCCAACCCATGCTTCCGTTTCCACCGATCCGGTCGCGCAGGGGGAAGCGCTCTTCCGCTCCTCGCCGCCCGCCTGCAATGCCTGCCATTCTATCGCACCGGGGGTAAACCTGGCAGGGCCTACTCTCGCGGGGCTTGCCACCCGCGCCGCGGCGATCATTGCCTCGCCTGAATACAAGGGAGAGGCGAAAACACCCGCCAACTACATCCGCGAATCCATTACCCATCCAAGTGCTTACCTGGTTCCCGGCGCCATGTATTCCGCCAATAACCAGTCGTTCATGCCCGACAACTTTGCTACCGATCTCGAACCTCGGCAGATCGACAGTCTCGTTGCCTACCTCGAAACCTTGAAATAGGAGACGCCATGCGCTACCGCTCACAGTCGATCGCATACTGGTATTTCGCTGTCGCCATGTGCTTGTTCGGCCTGCAACTGGTATTCGGGCTGCTCACTGCGAGCAAGTACCTGGGGCCCGACCCGCTTCTGGATTTTCTCCCTTTCGACAAAACCAAGGCCATCCATACCAATCTCCTGCTTGTCTGGGTGCTAACTGGATTTATGGGCGCAACCTATTATGTGGTGCCGGAAGAATCTCGCAGCGAAATTTACAGCATCAAACTGGCCTATATCCAGCTTGTTGCCTGGACGCTGATGGGAGTGACGGCGATTGTTGGTTATATGTTCGGCTGGACTGCCGGCAATAAAATGCTGGAGCAGCCACTCCCGCTGAAAATCGTGATTGTCGTTGTCATGCTGATGTTCCTGTATAACATCCTGATGACAATCAAGCGGGCGGGACGCTGGACCGTTACCGAGGGTGTGCTGGTAGCCGGCCTCGCGTTTGCGGCGGTGCTGTATCTGCCCGCCCTGATTGAATATGAAAATTATACTGTGAGCATCTTCTACCGCTGGTGGACGATCCACCTGTGGGTGGAAGGGGTATGGGAGATGATACAGGGCGGTTTGCTCGCATATCTGCTAATCCGGTTATCCGGCGCTGATCGGGAAGTGATGGAAAAATGGCTGTACGTGATCGTTGGCCTGGTTTTCATGGCCGGTATCCTGGGCACCGCTCACCACTACTACTGGGTGGGCGTGCCTCATTACTGGCTGCCAATCGGCGGTTTCTTCAGCGCCTTGGAACCACTGGCTTTACTCGGAATGGCAATGTATGCGTACTTTGCCATGCGGCGCGCGGGATTTTCCCACCCCAATTCGCTGGCTGTACATTGGACCATTGGCAGCGCGGTGTTTACCGTATTCGGCGCCGGTCTGCTCGGCTTCGCGCACACTTGGCCGAGCGTCAATAAATGGACGCATGGCACTCTGATTACCGCTATGCACGGGCACGGGGCATTTTACGGTGCCTATGCCATGACAGTGCTGGCCATGATTAGCTATACCCTGCCCCACCTGACCAGTGATCGTAAAATCGAAGGAAACAGTATTGGCTATTGGGCGTTCTGGATGCAGGTGATGGGAATGTTCGGAATGACGCTCTCCTTCGGCACGGCTGGCATCGGTCAAGTCTATCTGGAGCGGATTTTGGGTCTAGGCTACCTTGATACGCAGTTGAAGCTCCAGGTGCACTTCCTGATGCTGATAGCAACCGCGTCGGTGTTTGCAATTGGAGCGGCGCTGTTCATCTGGAATTTTTTCCGAACGGTGCCAAAAACTGTTGGGGCAACAGATTCCGCCACAAACACTCCGGATCTCGCTCCAGCCAGTCACGCCAGCCGTGGATAAGCTACGGGAATAATGGAAGATCTTTTAACCGAGCTCAGGAATTCCGAGAATTCACACCAGAGCCTCCACCCCCCGGGTGGCGAAGAACCTTATTACCTTCCACTGGGCGATGAGGTAAGCATCTTCACGCAATGTCACCTGCGTAACCTCGCCGTGATGCTGAAAGGACCGACAGGCTGTGGAAAAACGCGTTTTGTCGAACATATGGCGTGGCGCTTGAAGCGGCCCCTCGTCATCGTATCCTGCCATGATGATCTGACCGCGGCGGATCTCGTGGGCCGCTTTCTGATACGCGACAACGCCACTGTATGGCAGGACGGTCCGCTCACGCGTGCCGTTCGCACCGGCGCAATCTGCTATCTTGACGAAGTGGTCGAAGCGCGGCAGGACGCAGTTGTCGTTATCCACCCTTTGACAGACTACCGCCGGGTTCTTCCCATCGATAAAACCGGGGAACTGATCGAAGCGGCGCCCGGTTTTCAGCTCGTGATTTCGTATAATCCCGGCTATCAGCACGTAACCAAGGACCTCAAGCCGAGCACTCGCCAACGCTTTGTCGCGCTTGATTTCGACTTTCCACCCCCTGAGCGTGAGGTGGAAATCATTCTCCATGAAAGCAGTGCAGAACGCGGCATGGCTCATGATCTCGTGGCACTGGCCTGCCGCATTCGCGGCTTGGCAGACCGGGGTCTTGCTGAAGTACCCAGCACGCGCTTGCTGGTAGCGACGGCTCGCCTCATCGCCAACGGAATTGCGCCGCGATTGGCCTGTCATGTCGCGCTTGTGTCGCCACTGTCCGATGATCCTGCCCTCGTGGCCGCAATGCGTGACCTGGTCGATGCAACGCTGGTGGATTGAATATCGCACAGGCCCCACCTTCTCGAGCGGACCCGCATTTTTCCTTATATTGCCCTCTTTAGCGCTATCTCCGCATGGCCGAACCTGAAGAACTTATCATCGATGCCGCCCGCCACGCGACTGCTTTCGTATCCCGCCTATGGGATCATGATAACAATGCATCGGACAGTTCCTGCACGCTATCTGTCTGCAGGCAGCGCCTGGAATTTTTCCTTACCGCCGTTCACGGGCACGAGGTACCGGTGCGGGTCGCCCAACCTCCGCCACCGCCGTCCGCGCTATCCCGGCTGTTTGGCCGCATCCCGCAACATCTGATCGAGACCTGTCCGTTGCCGGCGAACGACGGTGCAAGGGTTTTCCTGCCAATGCAGGTTGACTTGGGCGAAAAGAACGGACTTTCAACGCTGCGCCTCTTCCGTCTGCTCGCCCTGCAACAGGCGCAACGCGCACAACGTCGGCAAATACAAACGCTGCCTGCCGATACGTTGGCACTTGATCTCTTTCACCTGAGTGAAGCTGTAGTCGTCGATCATGTGCTTGCCCTGCATTTTGCTGGGCTGAGGCACGACCTCATCGCCTTGCGCCGTGCCATGTTGCAAGCGCGGCCACAACTTACGCCTCTTAATGAACCCGAACGCGTGGTTGAAGAATTGTATTGCCGCATACTCAAAGCCTGTCCGGATGTCATTCCCCCTCCGCTTGCTCTTGCACTGAAGCCCGAGGATTCGCTTGACTGGGCGGTCGAGATGGGCAAGAAAATCACAATCCAAACTGAAACAACATCGATGCGTTACCGCGGATGCGTCAAGGATTTATGGCTGGGTAAAATGTTGCCGATCCCTACGGACAGTCAGCCGGACCGGTATCATGAATCGGTTCGGGATTTGCCGGAACCACTAGCAAAACCGCCTCGGAGCGCAAAGCTTCCCCGCCGTCCGGAAGTACGGGAAAGAAAACAGGATGAGGATGATGAGGCGCAGGGGATGTGGATGGTGCAGAAGGATGATCCCCAGCAGCACGTCGAAGACCCGGCGGGCCTGCAGCGGCCGGCTGACCGTGACGACGATGCGGATGCCGGTGACCTTGCGGATTCCCTGTCGGAGTTGCCCGAGGCACAGCTCATCTCATCCTCGAAAGCCGTACGCGAACTCCTGCTCGCGGATGATCCGCTTGATCAGCGGACTACACAGGTCCACCGGGGCAAGGGAGGGACCCACGGCATTGCCTACCCGGAATGGGATTTCCGCGTTTCCCGTTATCATAAAGAGAGCGCCATTGTTCGACTTCAACCACCGCTACTCGGAGATGTCGCCTGGGCCGAGTCCGTCCTGGCGCAGCGCCCTGCCCTGCTGAACCAGGTTCAGCGCCGACTGGAAGGATTGCGACCGAAGCGAGTTCGCCACCACCGCCAGCCGGATGGAGATGATCTCGATATCAATGCCTATGTGAATGCTTTTGCGGAACGACAAGCGGGTTTGCCGCCGCAAGACCGCTTGTATCAATTCACGAGAGCGGTGCGGCGCGACATTGCCGTGGCGTTGCTGATCGATATCAGCGGCTCGACAGATGGGTGGATTTCACAGGAGTTGCGCATCATCGACGTGGAAAAAGAGGCGCTGCTACTCGTTTATCTGGCACTGACCAAACTGGACGACCCTTTCTGCATCTATGCCTTTTCCGGAGAAAGCGCGCAAAATGTCTCGTTGTGGCCCTTGAAGAACTTTGAAGAGAATGATCGGACGCTTGTCCAGCGCCGCATTGCAGCATTGGAACCGCAGCTCTACACACGCGCCGGCGCCGCGATTCGCCATATCACCAGCCTGCTCGCCGCCATCAACTCCCGGTATCGCCTGCTTATCCTGCTGTCGGATGGGAAACCCAATGATGTGGATCACTACGAGGGCCGATATGGCGTGGAAGACATGCGTCAGGCCGTGGCCGAAGCCCGCCTCCAGGCCATTCACCCGTTTTGCATTACCGTCGACCGTCACGCACCCCACTATCTCGCGCGGGTGTTTGGTGCGCGGCACTATGCCGTGTTACGGCAGGCTGAAACACTTCCTGTTGTCCTGGCGGACGTGCTCAGGAGGCTGATCAGGCGATGAACTTCGCTACCCACCCCCGACGAATTGCCGCTACCCCACGCACTCCTGCGATAATTCCTCCTCATCCAGGCCCCTTTCCACACAGCATTTTGGTTTGTAGCGCCCTGCTGGTTTAGAATAATGCTCTTGCCCGTATACCGCCGAGCTTGAGCGAAAACCGGTCAAAGTCCAATTGAAATCCTTTGCGTCTATTACTGGAGAAACATTGTGCTGTTTGAGCGTATCAAATCTGTGGGTCACATCCTGGAGTCGGCTGAAAACCGAGGGCTCAAACGACAGCTCGGCGCATTTGATCTGACCATGCTGGGTATCGGCGCAATCATCGGCACCGGCATCTTTGTATTGACATCGGTTGCAGCTAACAAGGCGGGGCCGGGCATGATGTTTTCCTTCCTCATAGCCGGATTCGTCTGCGCGCTGGCCGCCCTCGTCTATTCCGAAATTGCAGCCATCGTTCCAGTGGCAGGGTCCGCCTATACCTATTCCTATGCGGTATTCGGAGAACTTGCTGCGTGGATGGTAGGCTGGGCCCTCATTCTGGAGTATGCCATCGCGGCAGCGGCAGTAGCCGTAGGTTGGTCTGGTTATATCAACGGGTTCCTGCATGAAATAGGCTACGGGCTGCCACTGGCGTTGACGGCAGGACCGGCGGATATAATTGTTGGGCCGAACGGCACAAAGTCGGCGGGCGGGTTCAATCTGCTGGCATTTCTGGTGTCGTTGTTCGTCACCGTGCTGCTGATCATCGGCACTACGAAAAGCGCCAGGTTTACCGCGATTCTGGTTATCATAAAAATGATCGCACTCACTGCATTTATCGTTCTCGCCCTGCCAGCAGTAAATGCCGTAAATTTCCAACCCATGCTGCCCAACGGATGGGGCACGCCACTTTCAGGGGTAGGAATCCTGGGAGCCGCGGCGTCCATTTTTTTTGCTTATGTCGGATTCGATGCCGTCTCGACCGCAGCCGAAGAAACAAGCAACCCCAACCGTAATGTGCCGATAGGATTAATAGCTTCACTAACGATTTGCACGATCATTTATCTTGTCGTCGCCTACGCTGCGGTGGGCGCAGTGGGAGCTCAACCTGGAGGCGATTTATCCCTGTCCAAGGAGCCCCTGGCATTCGTGCTGCGCGAAGTCGGCTATCCGACGATAGGCAATTGGGT
>DATEEZ010000104.1:0-5745 GCA_035280905.1 Nitrosospira sp. | reverse complement strand
TACGTCGTTCCTGGCGCTGATGGGGAGCAGGCTATAGCCGAGCTCGCGGTAGAGTGATAGCTTGTCCAGGGCAGCTCTGCCTGGCTCTACCAGGTCTGTCTTGTTGAGTACGATCAGAACGCTGAGATGCTGGCTCTCAGCGGCAACCAGGCAACGATTTATCAGTTCTTCGCTGAAGCTTGGAACTGCCGCAACTACAATGATTACCTGGGTCGCATTAGCTGCGATCAGTTTCTCGCGGGAAATATCACTGCGGTATAAAAGCGTGCTACGCGGCAAAACCCTTTCGACAACACCCTGTCCAGGTGCCGTTTGACAGATTTCAACCCCGTCACCACATGCCGCGCCACCCTTTTTTCCCCGTAACACGCATGTCAGCGTCGTGTCGTCTTCGGTTTTAACGAGGAAATGCCTGCCGAAGGCCGCTACGATTTCTCCATGGATGGGAGGTGAGGTAACTGGTGGGCGGCGGGGCGATCTCAAATCTGAAAAAGAGTGTCAATTTTCGCGGCGCAAATAAAGTCATTTTCTGACAATCCACCGATAGCATGGGTCGTGTATTCCACCTGGCATTTGTTGTAGCCTACAGTAATGTCGGGGTGATGGTCCTCCCGGTGTGATATCCATGCTACTGCATTAACGAACGCCATTGTTTGATAGTAGTTCTTGAAACTGAATTCCTTGCGAATCGTTTTTCCAAGATAATCCCAGCCGTCAAGCTGCCGCATCAGTTGAGTTATTTCTTCCTGTGACAAAGGTGGCATCCCACCTTCGCAAGGCTTGCATTGTTTTGTAGCAAGATCATTGCCAGTGGTATCCATTCGCGCTCCTGCTCGTTAATATAGAACAAAGTTAATTATGCGTCAGACTTCTCAACCGCGCTATCCTCAACGCGGCGGGCGGGTGTGAATCATAAAATGCCGAGTGCAGGGGGTCCGGCGTAAGTGTCGATGCATTGTCCTGATAAAGCTTCAGGAGGGCGCGCACGAGGTCGGCCGCGGAAGCATTATGCGCGGCATACTCATCGGCTTCAAACTCGTGCTTGCGGGAGTACAGGCTTCCCAGTGGCTGAAACAGGAAAGTGAACACAGGCATTACCAGGAAAAACAGCAACAGTGCGATCGCCGTCGATGGCACTGTCGCAACCGAGACGCCCAATCCCCGGTAAAACCAATCCTGTTGCATCAGGTAGCCGAGCGCCCAGAGAAACAGCAAGCTCATTGCAAATGTCCAGCCGATGCGTTTAATGACATGACGACGTCTGAAATGCCCCAGTTCGTGCGCCAGCACCGCTTCAATTTCCGGTCCATCAAGCCGGGACAGCAGAGTATCGAAGAAAACGATCCTCTTTGTTTTGCCGAACCCCGTGAAATAGGCGTTGCCGTGATTGCTGCGGCGCGAACCATCCATCACGAAAAGCCCGCTCGACTCGAAGCCGCATTTCCGCATCAACTGTTCAATCCGCGCCTTTAAAGAAACATCGTCCAGTGGAGTGAATTTGTTGAAGATGGGAGCAATCCAGGTAGGGAAAATCGCTAGCACCAGCAGGTTGAACGTCATCCATGCCAGCCAGACGTAAAACCACCAGTATTCACCCATTTTTTCCATCAACCACAGGACCCCGAGCAACAACGGCATGCCCAGCACAATTCCCAGGGCAAACCGCTTTGCCAGATCAAGGAAGAACATGCGTGGATTCATTTTGTTGAACCCGAACTGCTCTTCTATCACGAAGGTGCGGTAGTAACCCAGCGGTATACCAACTGCGCTTGCCAGGAACATGACACTTACGATAAGCGCCACCCCGTGCATCAATGGATCGCTCGTCCAATTCGATACAGCGGTATTGAGGGCATTCAGCCCGCCTCCGAGGGTGAGTATGAGCAGGAGCGCAACATCGAGCACGATGCTGACATATCCGAGACGGGTTTTCGCACATGTGTAGTCGGCTGCTTTCTGGTGGGCTTCCAGTGATATCTGTGACGAAAAATCCTGGGGGACCTGATCGCGATGTGAAATGACGTGGTCGATGTGCCGTTTTGCCAGCCACATTCTCGTAAGAAAAGTGACGGCCAGGGCGATAAGAAAAACGATAGTGAAAATAGGCATGTGGAAGTGGAAGTTATGCTGCCCCAAATTAGGATTTACGGTTGAGGGATGACTGATCAATAGTGATATGACACAATTACACGTCGAAAATTCAGGGCGATTCAATTATGACACAAGACAATGGCCGCCTCATCTGGATCGATATGGAAATGAGCGGGCTCAGTCCGGACAGTGACCGCGTACTCGAAATCGCTCTGGTTGTAACGGATTCCCGGTTGAATGTTCTTGCGGAAGCTCCAGTGCTGGTTTTGTCGCAACCTGACTCGGTGCTCGATGGCATGGATAGCTGGAACAAATCCACCCATGCAAAATCGGGCCTGGTGGACAAGGTGCGGGCATCCAGGCTGACGGAAGCCGAAGTGGAAGTGCGTATGATTGCTTTTCTCCAAGAACATATTCCTGCCGGAATTTCGCCAATGTGCGGCAATTCGATCTGCCAGGACCGGCGTTTTCTGGCACGCTGGATGCCCCGGCTGGAGGCCTATTTTCATTACCGCAACCTGGATGTAAGCACCTTGAAGGAACTGGCAAAGCGCTGGAAACCAGAAATTCTGGCGGGCATGACAAAACAGTGCAAGCATGAGGCGCTGTCGGATATATACGACTCCATTGCGGAGTTGAAGTATTATCGTGAACATTTCATGCAGGCAGTAGAGCCATGAATCTATTTATACAAAACAGGCGGGATTAAACCAGATCTATTCCATACCCGTAACTCAGGAAGATTGCGCATGTCGAAAGGCACCTTGTTTACCATTGCTGTCACTCCGAAAATACCGGCCCGTCTGGCTCGTCTCGAAGATCTCGCCAATGATCTGTGGTACAGCTGGGATCACGCCACGCGCTCGCTGTTTTCACGCCTTGATGCGAGCCTGTGGGGCGCCGTCGGACATAACCCGAAGGCTTTCCTCAAGCGTGTGGATGAAACCTTGCTGCTCAAGGCAGCCGAAGATCAGGTTTTCCTGGCTAATTACAACAGCATAGTATCCGCTTATGACTATTATCATTCGGAAACACTGTGGAATGGCGTTGATACAAGCACAAGCCTGAACCCGAGCGACAAGATCGCCTATTTCTGTTTTGAATTCGGTTTTCATGAAAGTTTCCCGATTTATTCGGGAGGACTTGGCATTCTGGCGGGCGATCACTGCAAGGCAGCCAGCGACTTGCGCCTGCCATTGATCGGCATCGGCTTGCTTTATCGCCAGGGGTATTTTTTCCAGACGATCGATAATCAGGGAAATCAGCGTGTCATTTACACTGATTCGGATTTTTCGGATTTGCCTGTTGCCCCAGTCTTGCGGAAGGACGGATCCGAAGTACGGATAGGTGTGGAGTTGCTGCAGCGCCGGGTGGCGATAAAGGTATGGCAGGCAAAAATAGGACATGTAAGCCTGTATCTGCTGGACAGTGATCTGCCTGAAAATTCAGTGGACGATCGCGATATCACTCATCAGCTCTATGGGGGAGACAGGGTGATGCGCATCGAGCAGGAGATCGTGCTTGGCATTGGCGGGGTACGCGCACTGCGGGAAATGGGCATCGAGCCGACGATATGGCACATCAACGAAGGCCACGCAGCTTTCATGATGCTGGAGCGCATTCGCGGCCATGTGCAGCAAGGCCTGGATTTTCCCGTAGCGCTCGAAGCTGTGGCTGCAAGTACCGTATTTACGACACATACGGCGGTGCCGGCAGGGCACGATCATTTCAGTGATGACATGATCAGCACCTATTTCGAGCCGTTCTACCAGGATCTCAAAATCACTCGTGAGGACTTTATCGCGCTTGGCCATGTCCCTGGCAGTTACGATTTCAACATGACCGATCTCGCCATACGGTGCTCGCGCTATCAGAATGGTGTAAGCAAGATTCACGGGAATGTGTCTGCGCGCATCTGCAAAGATGTGTGGCCGCAGATAGAACCAGAAGAAAATCCGGTGTCATACATCACGAATGGAGTGCATGTTCCCACGTTCCTCGCACAGGAATGGACGGACTTGTTCGACCGCTATCTGGGATACGAGTGGCGCAATAACATGTGCGATACGGAATACTGGTCGTGCATCGACACCATTCCCGATCATCTATTCTGGAGTGTTCGCCAAACGCTGAAATCCCAAATGTTCTATGGCATCCGCGCGCGCCTCGCCACGCAAAATAGCCGTAATCATGGTTCGGAAGCACATCTTGACCGGCTTCTGCGCTTTTCCGACCCCATAAATCCGAACATTTTGACGCTCGGTTTCGGTCGGCGCTTCGCCACCTATAAGCGTGCAACCTTGCTATTCGAAGATCTCGATTGGCTGCGCAGAATCATGCTCGAGCAGGAGCGGCCGGTGATGATCGTCTTTTCCGGCAAGGCGCATCCTGCGGATGTGCCTGGGCAGGATCTGATCCGGAGAGTGAGTGAAGTTGCGCGAATGCCCGAATTCGAGGGCCAGATTCTCCTGGTCGAAGACTATGATCTCCGCCTTGCCCGCCGCCTCGTGGCCGGTGTGGATGTATGGATTAACAGTCCCGTGTATCCATTGGAGGCAAGCGGAACCTCCGGGATGAAAGCAGGCATAAACGGGACAATCAACCTGAGCGTCCTCGATGGATGGTGGGGAGAAGGCTATGACGGAAAGAATGGCTGGGCTATCAAGCCGGGACCCGAGAATATGGATCCGGTGCGTCGCGACAAGGAGGAAAGCAAGGATTTTTACGAAACGCTGCAGGATCATGTAGTTCCCCTTTACTATAACCGCGATAAGCTGGGCTACTCTTCGGGCTGGGTAAAGATGGCCAAGAACTCCATGAAGTCGCTGCTGCCGCGTTACAATGCCACCCGTATGATGAACGAATACACCACGAAATTTTACCTGCCGGCAAAAAAGCAGGGCGCACTTTATGCAGCCGATGACTTCAGCAATGCAAAAAAAGTCGCCGCATGGAAAGCGTTCGTAAGAAAGGCGTGGGCAGGCGTTACGATTCGACGTCTGGATACGCCTTTCAGGGAGATCAGTTTCGGCGAGGCGGTGGATTTTCGTGTCGCAGTGAGGCTGAACGGGTTACATCCTGAGGATGTGGTGGTCGAACTGCTGATCTGCCGTCGATTGAAAAAGACCACGCTATGCTCGTTCAAGCATGTCCGCTTCGAGTTCAGGGGTATCGAGGAAGATTCAGCCGAGCACCTGTTCGAGCTGGATCATACGCCCGACTTGTGCGGCAAGCTGGAGTACTATATCCGGGTCTATCCATATCATGCTTTGTTGACCCATCCATTCGAAATGGGCATGATGGTGTGGCTGTAGGTTCCTCTGCCTGCCTCCGCCCTGCCTCTGTCGACATGCAGAAACTGTGCTCGCCTTCGAGCCTATCGTTTTCCGTTGAGCAGCGACAGGTAGATTTTCCGGTAGTCCGTTGCGCTGGCACGCCAACTGAAATCCTGCGCCATGCCGTTTCGCATCAAACGCCGCCACACCAGTTTATCGCGGTACGCCGCAACAGTTCTTTGCAGCGCGGCAAGAAAGGCCTCGGGCACCAGTTCATGAAATACGAAACCGGTAGCGGTGCCGTCAGCCAGGCTTTCCGGCGTGCAATCAACGACAGTATCGAGCAGACCGCCCGTTCCATGAACGAGGGGAGGGGTAC
>DATEEZ010000103.1:0-10726 GCA_035280905.1 Nitrosospira sp. | reverse complement strand
AGAAAAACGGATTAGATTGGCTTTCAGTCCGGTTATATCAATTTCGTCCAGCACCAGCTCCTTTCGAAGCAATGGCAGGATTTCGAAAGAAACGTGAAGCTTTTCTATGGCCGCGAATTCCTCGTTACTGTCATGTTCACTGAGGGAAAGCCCGGTGAGTTCCACGCCAGGACTGGGAAAGAACGCTAGCGTAATGGGACCATCCAGTCGGAGCCGCCGCTCCTTTTTCTCTTTCAAAAGCCGGATGATCTCCGGCTTGTATGCATTGGGATCAAAAATGACAGCAATATAAATGATGCTGCCTAGCAGCAGAATCGTTAAGCTGGCAAACAGGAAAGAAGCCCATTGAGTACAGCGGAGATAGCGGTTCATAGGCGGGGAGAGATGGAGCGGGTGAAGGGAATCGAACCCTCGTCGTAAGCTTGGGAAGCTTCTGCTCTGCCATTGAGCTACACCCGCCGCATAGCTGCCGATTATACGGAAACTAAGCCATAAATGGCAGTGGCGGTCCCCTTATTCGGAACCAGGTTCTTCATCCGGGTGCACCGACTTTTCCTTATCGTTCGCTGGACTCCTCTCTTGCCGGTCGCCCCGGGTCCTTCACGCTCGCTCGCCCTCAACTCCTTCTTCCCGTGCGTCCAAGCGTGTCGAAGGCGCGAACAGTACTCGGGACAGAGCCTTGTCGAAGGTCGAAGGGTATCCGGAATTTGCCTGTGAAGGGCCGAGCGGGGCTAATCCAAGGACGGAGACCTGCTTTCCGAATTTCTACCTGCAATCCTGATGAACATCGGGTTTCACCGGAGTCGACTAGGAAGTAGCTGCGCCGTATAATTCAAATTATAAAATTCGCATATTGTGGAAAGCCAACTTTTTGGGCCAGCGTTTTTGCGGAGCGACTCTTTGGAAAATGATACAACTTATAGTCAATGGCCAACCCCAGCTTGTTCCTTCCCCAGACCCGGGGACCGATTCAGGGACAACGAATGACGCAATGCTGAACATCAGGCAATTACTAGAGCACATGGGGTTGCAGGGTAAGCGGATCGCGGTCGAGCGCAACGGTGAAATCGTACCGCGCAGCCAATTCGACCAGCCGATGCTTGCAAACGGCGACAAGCTTGAAATTGTCGTTGCCGTGGGTGGAGGATAAACGCATGGACAAGCTCGTCATTGCAGGTAAAGCTTATTCTTCACGCCTCCTGGTTGGTACCGGAAAGTATAAGGATTTTGACGAGACCCGCGCCGCCGTGGACGCCAGTGGGGCAGAAATCATTACCGTGGCTATCCGCAGAACCAACCTCGGCCAGAATCCGGAAGAGCCCAGCCTGCTGGATGTGCTGCCGCCATCGCAATATACGCTGTTACCCAATACAGCCGGATGCTACACGGTGGATGATGCAGTAAGAACCCTGCGCCTTGCGCGCGAATTGCTGGACGGTCATACCCTTGTGAAGCTGGAGGTCCTGGGTGATCCGAAAACACTCTATCCCAACATGGTTGAAACCCTCAAGGCGGCCGAGATTTTGATCAGGGAGGGTTTCCAGGTCATGGTCTATACTTCGGATGACCCTATTGCCGCGCGGCAACTGGAAGAGATCGGCTGCATCGCGATCATGCCATTAGCATCTCTGATCGGTTCCGGCATGGGAATCCTCAATCCGTGGAACCTGCAGATCATCATCGAAAACGCCAAAGTCCCGGTCATTGTGGATGCCGGTGTCGGTACGGCGTCGGACGCAGCGATTGCGATGGAATTGGGTTGTGACGGCGTGCTCATGAACACGGCCATTGCTGCCGCACGAAATCCGGTGCTGATGGCGTCAGCGATGAAAAAAGCGGTTGAAGCGGGCCGAGAAGCGTATCTCGCTGGCCGGATGCCGAAGAAGCTGTACAGTGCAAGTCCCAGTTCTCCGGTAGAGGGGGTTATCGGTAACATGCCAAGGAAATAAGGACCGGAAAAGATTTTCCCATTCCTCACCTGTCCTTTCCAGGCATATTCAAATGGTTGAACATCCTCCCCATCGTCCCATCCGCAGCTTCGTTCTTCGCCAGGGACGCCTTTCAAATGCGCAGCGACGCGCCCATGAAACATTGATGCCGAAATATGGCATTCCCTTTTCCGAGCAACTGCTTGACCTGGACTCTGTCTTCGGCAGAAGTGCGCCTAAATTCCTGGAGATTGGCTTCGGTATGGGCGAAACCACAGCGCTCATCGCGCAGGCGCATCCGCAGAACGATTATCTGGCAGTTGAAGTCCACACACCCGGCGTGGGCAGCCTGCTCAAGCAAGTGGAAGAACTGGCGCTTACGAATATACGCGTTATCCAGTACGACGTAGTTGAGGTCCTGCAACACGCCTTGCCTCCTGAGTGCCTCGAGGGGGTGCACATTTTCTTTCCCGACCCGTGGCCGAAGGCGCGTCATCACAAGCGTCGGCTGATACAAGCCGAATTCATTGCCCTGCTTTGCAGTCGCCTGAAACCCGGCGGCTATATCCATGTGGCGACCGACTGGGGGGATTACGCGGAGCAAATACTGACCGTATTGAGCGGGGAACCGCACTTGACCAATACCGCAGTCAGTTATGCGCCGCATCCGGAATATCGTCCAATGACCAAATTCGAGCAGCGGGGCTTGCGACTCGGACACGAGGTTTGGGATGTGATATTTCGGAAAAAACAGGCCGCCTGAAGTGCCTATACCCGCCTTTGCTCGGGAAGAAAAATCTGCAGCAAATCATTCAAAAATCGCCTGCCGGCCAGAGTAGGCGCGATGCGCTGAAAATCCCGCGTTATCAGCTGCCGCCGTTCTGCCCCGTCGAGCTGACGCTGGATGTGAGTGAGAGCCAGCCCTGTACGTTCAGTGAACATTTGGGGTGCAAACCCATCGGTCAGGCGTAGTGCGTTCATCATGAATTCAAACGCCCGATCATTTCGCCCTACTTCGTGCTGCTCCATGATAGGGGGTTCAGATGTTATCTTGGGCGAAGATCTGGCCAGATACTCCTTCGGCTGCCTGTAACGCACTTGACGCACGATCCTGTCCCGAAAACTTATTTTACTGTGCGCCCCGGCGCCAATCCCCAGATAATCTCCGAACAGCCAGTAGTTAAGGTTATGGCGGGATTCGCGTCCAGGCTTGGCAAAGGCCGATGTTTCATAGTTTGCATAGCCTTCCCGCGCGAGCGTTTGTTCGATCATTGCCTGCATGTCTGCCGTCAGCTCATCATTGGGCAAGGAGGGCGGATAACGATGAAACAATGTATTGGGTTCCAGCGCCAGATGATAAGCAGAAATATGCTGTACGCCATAAGCAAAGGCTGTCTCGATATCTTCCCGGGCTTCTTCCAGCGTCTGGTTTGGCAGTCCATACATCAGGTCGAGATTCACGTTATCGAAGTTATTTTGCGCGATTTCGACAGCGCGGCGGGCATCCCTATCGTCGTGTATGCGGCCAAGTGATGTAAGGTGCCTGGCGTTGAAGCTCTGAATGCCGATGGAAAGGCGGTTGATGCCGGCGGCCCGGAAATCCGCAAATTTCTGTGCCTCGAACGTTCCGGGATTGGCCTCCAGCGTTATTTCAGCCAGGTGTTCCAGCGGCAGCAAAGCCCTGACCGCGGCGAGAATCCCATCTATGGAGCGGGGACTGAACAAACTCGGCGTTCCACCGCCAAAAAAAACACTGATGACCTTGCGCCCCCATATTTCTAGTAGCGAAGCTTCCAGGTCGCGAATGAGGGCAGCTACATACTCGGCCTCCGGCATGCCCCCGCTCCGGTCGCGAACTTCATAGGAGTTGAAGTCGCAATAAGGGCATTTTTTCATGCACCACGGAATGTGGATATAAAGGCTCAGCGGGGGCAGAGACTTCAGCTGGAGGGCCTGGGAACCGAGAATCGCGGCGGGAGAAATAATTGCTGTCATGATGAATCGAAGAGACAAGCAAAAGGAGCCATTGTTTCAGCAATGGTTGAAATTGCCTTCTCTTCTGTTTTTTTAACGCTTGAATCCAAGCGGCAAGCGATCAAATCAAGGCTGTTCCTGCCTGATTCTCTCGGCGAGTTGCGCGAGTGCTTTTCCCCGATGGCTGATCCGGTTTTTTTGCTCCATCGGGAGTTCCGCAGCCGTTTTGTCGAGGTCTGCCAGAAAAAAATAGGGATCATAGCCGAAGCCGCCGCTACCCCGGGGATTCAGCAGGATTTCTCCATGCCAGCTTCCGTCGGCAATAATGGGTTGCGGATCTTCGGGATGCCGCAGCAGCACCATAACGCAGTAATAGTATGCCCGGCGGTCACTCTGGTTTCGCAGCACCTCGACCAGCTTCTGATTGTTGCGTTCATCCGATTTCGGTTCTCCCGCATAACGCGCAGATAAGATACCGGGCTTGCCGCCAAGGATATTGACGCAAATGCCGGAATCATCAGCGAGCGCAGGTAACCCTGTGTTTTTACCAGCATGGCGTGCCTTGGCGAGTGCGTTTTCGACGAACGTGCAATAAGGTTCCTCAGCTTCGGGAAAATCGAATGCCGACTGAGGCAGTACCTCGATTCCCAGAGGTTCCAGCAAGTGGCGAATTTCTCTCAGCTTGCCGGCATTATTGCTGGCAATGACCAGTCTTTGCATATCAGGTTTTATCTGTTCAATGCGTTTTTCTGAAGCGCGATCAGTTCCCGTATTCCCTGCTGCGCCAGATCCAGCATCGCGTCGAGGTCCGGTCTGCTGAAAGGCACGCCTTCGGCCGTCCCCTGCATTTCCACCAGGCCAAAGTCATCCGTCATGACGATGTTCATATCCGTATCACAGCGCGAATCTTCCAGATAGTCGAGGTCCAGCACTGGCACGCCCTCGTAGACGCCCACTGAAACCGCTGCAACATGACCGGTGATCGGCGTGGCTTCTATTGCCTGCTTGCGCAGCAGCGTTTCTACCGCATCATGCACTGCTACAAATGCGCCCGTGATGCTCGACGTGCGAGTGCCGCCATCAGCCTGGATCACATCGCAATCCACCTGAATGGTGCGCTCGCCCAGTTTTGTCAAATCCATTACCGAACGCAAGGCGCGCCCGATCAGCCGCTGAATTTCCATCGTCCTGCCGGACTGCTTGCCTTTGGCGGCTTCCCGCTGCATACGCTCATTGGTAGAACGCGGCAACATCCCATATTCTGCTGTGAGCCAACCCTGTCCCTTACCCCTTAGAAAAAGAGGCACTTTCTCATCCACGCTCGCCGTACAGATTATCCGGGTATCTCCACATTCGATCAGCACTGAACCTTCCGCGTGTCGAGTGTAATGCCGGGTAATCTCAACGGGGCGAAGTTGATCCGGGCGGCGTTTACTGGGACGCATAAGTTGTACTATATCCTTCACTATTAACTGAGCGGTGATACATCACCGGATAAGCCGAACGGACGCATGTAAGCCGAACGGACGCATGTCGCTTTTCAATTGCACGGAAACGCCAACTCGTTTCCTTTGCATGCAACAACGATATGCGATAATGCCGCAACTCCATAATTTTAACGCATCAAGGACCTTCGAGTGGATGAGTTAGCCAAGATCTACAGCATGACCGGCTATGCGGTGGTCGCGAAGGAACTTCCACAAGGGTCGTTGAATCTGGAGCTTCGCTCGGTCAACAGTCGTTATCTCGATATCCAGTTTCGCCTTCCCGACGAATTCCGGCAGCTGGAAGCCGCCATGCGCGAGTTTCTGGTCGCCCGCCTCAAGCGTGGAAAAATCGAATGCCGCGTCAGTTTTTCCCGGATTACACCTGCGGAAGATTTGCAGCATATTAATGCCGATTTGTTACAAAAATTGTTGGAACTGGATCGTACCGTGAGAGCGGTGCTGCCGGAGGCTCGGGGCCTGGCGGTGGCAGACGTCCTTCGTTGGCCTGGAATATTGGGCACGGAATCCTCCTCCGCCGAGAACCTTTTCGGGCCATGCATGGACTTGCTGCATACCGCAGTGGACGAGCTCGCCGCTGCGCGTGGTCGTGAAGGTGCAAAACTTAAAGCCATATTGCTGGCGCGCCTCGGCAATATGCGCCGGCTCGCATCTGAAGCCAGTCCACGCATTCCTGCTTTACTGGCGACATTTCAGGAAAAACTCAAAGCCCGGTTGTGTGAAGCCATGATAAATTGTGATGACGAGCGTATCCGCCAGGAACTGACATTGTTCGCCAGCAAGATCGATGTGGATGAGGAACTGTCGCGCCTTCAGGCGCACTTCGACGAAGTAGAGCGCGTTCTGGAGAAAGGGGGAGCGATCGGCAAGCGGCTGGATTTCCTGATGCAGGAGCTCAACCGGGAGGCTAACACCATCGGGGCGAAGTCCGTGGACGCGGAAGTATCGAAAATCTCGGTGGAACTCAAGGTACTGATCGAGCAAATGCGGGAGCAGGTGCAGAATATCGAATAGTGAGAGAAGAATTGGCAGGGATGGGAGAAGAATCGATAGCGCTGCACCTGACTCCTGCACGAGCTGGAACCTTTTGCCAACTGCGGTCTCTTCATTCTAATAGCCCCATAGTAATGACCAATGGCGGAAGCCGAAACGCGCACGATAAAGTATCATTTGTAACCCATGAGCGATTCTTTACATCTCGTCTGCCCTCATTGCCACTCGATTAACCGCGTCCCCACTGCGCGCATCGGCGAACAGCCCAATTGCGGACAATGCCACCAGCCGATATTTGCCGGGCAGCCGTTGGATTTAACCGGTGCAACCTTCACGCGCTACATTAATAGAAATGACGTCCCGATTCTGGTCGATTTCTGGGCGCCCTGGTGTGGACCCTGCAAGATGATGGCGCCGGCCTTCAAAGAAGCGGCGGCTCTGCTTGAACCTCATATCCGCCTCGCGAAGGTGAATACCGATGTGGAGCAAACACTCGGCGCGCAATACCTCATTCGCAGCATTCCGACCTTGATCCTGTTCAAGGGTGGCCGGGAGCTGGCGCGGCAGGCGGGGGCGATGATGACTCAGGATATCGTGCGCTGGACGCGATCCCAGGCTTTGGGCTAGTTGAAAGGGTAGAGGCTGGTGAAATCCTGAAATCGTTGAGTTCCGGAAGCTGTTACACTCTGGCTTTGACTCTTTGGCCGCGGGAAGCCTTCGGAAGGAGCGCGAGCTCAATCATAAAAACAATTAAAAAACCGTAATACATACGGTATTGATGAAGAGGGGTTTCAGCGGGCGCACCAATGACTACAACGCCGGGTAATCTATATATCATCAGCGCGCCGTCGGGGGCCGGAAAGACCAGCCTCGTTAAGGCCTTGCTTCAAACGGGTATCGACCTCAGCCTATCCATCTCATATACCTCGCGCCCCCCCCGTCCCGAAGAAATTGACGGACGCGATTACCATTTTGTGACCCGTGAAGTATTTGAGCAGAAACTGGAACAGGACGAGTTCCTGGAAAGCGCAGAAGTGTACGGAAACTTCTACGGCACTTCGAAGAACTGGATTAATGAAATGATGATGTCGGGGCGCGACATTGTATTGGAAATAGACAGTCAAGGGGCACGGCAGGTGCGCACGGTTTTTCCCCTGGCGGTGGGTATTTTTGTTCTGCCGCCATCACTCGAAGTGCTGGAGATGCGCTTGCGGAATCGAGCCCAGGACAGTCTCGAAGCGATCAGCCGCCGACTGGCGTCAGCGCGCGAGGAGTTGAGTCATGCGGGGGAGTATGATTACATTATCATCAACGACAAACTGGACAAGGCGCTGCACGATTTACGATGTATCGTACAGGCAGAGCGCCTGAAAACGGCAAAGCAGCTTATCCGCCACCATGATCTCTTGATGCAACTCACCTACACCCCTATTTCATAAGCCGGACAAGCTTAGCGCATATCTGCCCCTGCTCCTTATCATCCCACTGAAGTTATAAAACCATCACCGGTAGCAACGGCATGCTCCTTTGTCGCAAAAGTGTAGTGCAGAGTGAAGCGCTTGAAATGTCTTCAGGGTTGCCTTTCCGCAAGCGGACACTCTATACTGTAATTTCCCTATATCCCGGTAAAGGAAATCATGGCGCGTATCACTGTTGACGATTGTCTGAAAAAAATTCCCAATCGCTTCGATATGACCCTCGTTGCAACCATTCGGGCACGACAACTTTCCGTTGGGGGGAGTCCCATGGTGGAACCATCGCGGGATAAGCCTACCGTGATTGCGCTGCGGGAAATTGCGCAAGGCCTGGTTGGAACCGATATCCTTACCACAGGTCCCCTTTAAGCTTCCGGAGTGGCAACGGGTCAATAAAAAGCACGGTTTTATTGTGTAACAAGCGAGTTGACGATAAATAATCAGTGAGGAAACCGACGCCATTCTGAAAGCGTGTGTTGATGGAAAAAACGAAGGAAATGACGATGCAGGCGCGAGGTTTGTCCGGTTCTTCTGCTACTTTGCCCGAGGCGAGTTTCCTTTTTCACGAACTCTCCAGCTATCTCACGCGTGAGGATGTATCTGAGCTTCAGAACGCCTATCTCTTCAGTCAAAGCGCCCACTCGGGTCAATTCCGCCAATCCGGAGAACCTTATATCTCCCATCCGCTGGCAGTAGCCAGCATACTGGGCAAACTGCGCCTCGACAGCCAGACGCTGGCAGCTGCCCTGCTGCACGATGTGATGGAAGATACACATGTTTCCAAGGCAGAGATCGGTGACCGCTTTGGCAAATCGGTCGCAGAACTGGTGGACGGCGTTTCCAAGCTGGACAAGATCGAATTCCAGAGCCACGCGGATGCGCAGGCGGAGAACTTTCGCAAAATGCTGCTGGCGATGGCGCGGGATGTACGCGTCATACTCATCAAGTTGGCCGATCGGCTCCACAATATGCGCACGCTGGAGGCCATGCGGCCGGAAAAGAAGCGGCGCATCGCACGCGAAACCATGGAAATCTATGCGCCCATTGCTAACCGGCTAGGGCTCAACAATATCTATCATGAATTACAGGATTTAAGCTTCCGTTACCTGTATCCAAGGCGCTATCGGGTCCTGACCAACGCCACCAGGGCGGCTCGCGGAAACCGCCGCGAAATGGTGTCGAAAATCCTGGAGACCATGAAGCAGCGCCTGAAGACCGCAGGGCTGGATGCGGAAGTAACCGGTCGCGAGAAACAGCTCTACAGCATCTACAAGAAGATGGTGGAGAAGCATCTCTCGTTTTCGGAAATCCTGGATATCTACGGCTTTCGCGTCATCGTTAAGGATGTGCCTTCGTGCTACATCGCACTTGGCGCATTGCACAGCCTCTACAACCCCATTCCCGGAAAATTCAAGGACTACATCGCTATCCCCAAGGCCAATGGCTACCAGTCCCTGCACAGCACCCTGTGGGGACCTTACGGGACGCCTATCGAAATCCAGATCCGGACACCGGAAATGCATCGGATTGCAGAGGCGGGCGTTGCTTCGCACTGGCTCTATAAGAGTTCCGACGCGGATCTGAACGATTTAAACATGAAAACCCATCAGTGGTTGCAGAGCCTGCTCGAAACCATGAGCGATTCGACTGACTCGCTGGAATTCCTGGAACACATCAAGGTGGACCTGTTTCCGGGGGAGGTCTATGTCTTTACGCCCCAAGGCAAGATACTGGCGCTACCCAAGGGCTCGACCGCAGTGGATTTCGCCTACGCGGTGCATACGGATATCGGTGACTGTTGCGTGGCCGCGAGAATTAACGGCGAGAATGCCCCGTTGCGCACGGTGCTCCGAAGCGGAGACCGGGTGGAAATTGTGACCGCATCCCACGCCAAGCCTAATCCGGCCTGGCTGAATTATGTGGTTACCGGCAAGGCGCGTTCCCATATCCGGCGTTTTCTCAAGACCATGCAATACGATGAATCGGCGAAACTCGGTGAGCGCCTGTTGAATCAGGCATTCGCTACGCTCAAGGTCGATCCAGCGACGATCAGCGAGGCGCAATGGGAAAAACTGACGCGTGAAAGCGGCACCAAATCCAGAACCGATTTGCTGGCAGATATGGGCTTGGGCAAGCATTTACCGGCGGTGATTGCACGGCGGCTCGCGGCTTCACCCGGCGAATCCACTTCCGGCGCGAGCGGAACTGCGGATGTCATCACGATACTCGGCACCGAGGGCATGGCCGTACAATTTGCCAAGTGCTGCCGGCCCATTCCCGGTGACGCGGTTATAGCGTTTATCAAGAAAGATCAGGGACTCGTGATCCATACCGATGACTGTCCGGCAGTGACCAAAAACAAGGGCAGTTCGGACAATTGGCTGGATGTGGCCTGGGGTAAGGATATCGACCGGCAGTTCGAAGTGGGTATCAAGCTGATGGTGGCCAATCAGCGGGGGGTACTGGCCAGGGTGGCGACGTCCATCGCCGATGCGGATTCCAATATCGATAATGTCGCCATGGAGGGCGATGACGCATATACCACCATGAATTTCGTCTTACAGGTGCGTAATCGCCATCATCTGGCACAGGTGATCCGCAGCCTGAGGCGTATTCCCGAAGTGGCAAAGATCAGCCGCGTGAAGGAGTGACAGGAACGGCAGAGCAAGCTTGTTTTCTCTCGCCCCGCGCACGTAGTTGTTTGCATCTCCTGCATGTCGCAGGACCTGTCAGCAATCTTTCCGATCAAGTATCTTTCATACAGCTATCTTTCATACGCCAGAACAGGCGCCAGCCACGTCTCCGTTTCTTCCAGTGTCCAGACCTTGCGCCTGGCGTAATCCTCCACCTG
>DATEEZ010000102.1:0-10894 GCA_035280905.1 Nitrosospira sp. | reverse complement strand
GGTAATCCCGTTTTCGGCAGAAGATTTTCCGGGAGCCTCAGGTAGCGGCGATGTGTGCAGCACCTTTATCAAGTTCGCTTCGAGCTGGATCACCGACCTGGAGTCGCTCAAAATGCTTCCTGTAATCAGGAAGGTATCCTCCGCACGCTCGCCCAATGTGTTTATCCTCGCGCTGTGCACGTTCACGCCAAACCGCACGAGCACTTGAGCAATGCGCGAGAGCAATCCGGGCTGGTCGCCAGCCGTAATGGACAGAACATGGTAGGCGCCGCTTTCGTCCGGCTCGATATCGACTTGCGGGGTGATCGGAAAATGCCTGAGGTGGCGGCTCAGACGCCCTTTCGCGGGCGCTATCAGTGGAGGCTGCTGCTCCAATTGCTGCGCCAACTCCTGCTCAATGAACTGAAACTCTCGCGGATCATGATTTGCCACATTGAAGGGGTCCAGTACCAGAAAACTGTCGAGCGCATACCCCTCGCGGGTCGTGTGGATTTTTGCCTGGACAATATTGTAGTCAATACCGTCGAAAAAAGCGCAGATGCGGGCAAACAGGTCCTTCTGGTCGGCCGTATAAACCAATACCTCTACCCCTGCCCCGGTTTCGGCGGCCCGTGTTTTGATTATCGGTGTCGGTGATATCATCCTCTGACTCAGGTGCTGGGTGTGCCAGGCAATTTCCCGGGGATCGTGCATCATCAGATAGCTGGAATCGAGCCCCGACCAGAACCGCTCATACGCGCGCATCACTGCATTATCCGGATGTAGCAGTTGCAGCACCTTGTTTTTGCGGTTTTCCAGCGAGATGTCGGTACGTGCCGCGTCGCCGCAAAGGTACTGCCGGGTACGGTGGAACAGATCCTCAAGCAGCTTGCTTTTCCATGCGTTCCATACTTTGGGACTGGTGCCGCGAATATCTGCAACCGTGAGCAGGTAAAGCGCGATGAGATGTCGCTCATCCCCCATACTTGCTGCGAAATCTGCAATGACATCCGCATCCGCTATATCTTTTTTTTGTGCCGTGGCAGACATGCGCAAATGATTTTCCACCAGCCAGACGACCAGTTCGGTATCTTCTCCAGGCAACCCGTGCCGTTCACAGAAGCGCCTCGCATCGACCATGCCGAGCAAGGAATGATCCCCTTGTCTACCTTTGGCAATGTCGTGGAACAGTCCGGCAAGATAGAGTACTTCAGGCCGTTCGAATTCGTTGATGAGTCTGCTGCAGAGCGGGTATTCATAGGCGAATTCGGGCGCCATGAAGCGACGCAGATTTCGCACGACCATCAGGATATGCTCATCCACCGTATATACATGGAAGAGATCATGTTGCATCTGGCCGACAATTCGGCCAAAAGCAGGAATGTAGCGCCCCAGAATGCCGTAGCGGTTCATCAACCGGAGCTCGCGTGTCAGCCCCCGAGGTTGACGCAGTATTTCCATGAACATCGCACAATGACGGGGGTTGCGGCGAAAGGCAGCCGAAATGAGCGGTGCTGAACGCCACATCGCTCGCAGGGTGGCGGGGCTTCGGCCTTTCAGGTCGGGGTTTTGTTGCAGTAGCAGAGCGCTTTCCAGTATCGCGCCCGGATTTCGCTCAAAAATATCCTCATCTCGTATCTCGAGCAGGTTGCCGCGCTTCTGAAACCGCTCATTGATGATCGTCGTCACCACCTCCCCGTCCGGGAAAATTTCTGCATGCAGGGTAAGCAGCAAAATGGTGTTGACCTGTGTCACCGATCTGGCAGCACGGTAGTATCGTTGCATCAGCATTTCACCGGGACGGCGCGGCGCCTTCCCAGCGATGCCAAATTCTTCGGCCAGGGGATTCTGGTAATCGAATAACAGGCGGTCTTCGCGCCTGCCACTGAGGTAGTGCAGCCGGATGCGGAGGTCTTGCAGCACAGCCTGCTGGCGCTGGATGAGTCTGGCCTCGCGGCGGATTATGAAGCCTTTTTTCGCCAGCTCCGACCAGGTCTTTCCGAATCCTGCGGCACGGCTGATCCACAGCACGTTTTGCAGATCGCGCAGGCCGCCGGGACCTTCCTTTATGTTCGGCTCGAGCTTATAGGGGGCATCCTGGTACCGCTTATGACGCTGCTGTTGTTCGAGCTGCTTGTCAACGAAAAATTTCCGGGGTGCAAGCATGGCCTCCATTACCTGCAGGAACCGATCAAACAGATGCCGGTTGCCAGCAAGAGGGCGGGCTTCAAGCAGGCTGGTCTGTACCGTAATGTCATTGGCTGCCTCTTCGGCACATTCTACGACAGTTCGCACGCTGTGGCCGATATCCAGACCGATATCCCACAGCAATCCTACCCAGTGCTCCAGTCGCGTCTTGAGGGCGCTGTCCATCGCCTCGGCAGCGCTCTCCTTGTCCGGAAGCAATACCACCAGATCGATATCGGAATAGGGAAAAAGCTGTCTTCGGCCATACCCACCCACAGCAAGCAGGGCGATAGAGCCGGGCATGTTCACCTCATGCCATATCTGGCGGAGAACGTCATCTACCAGACGGCTATGATCCCGCAGCAGGGCTGCCCCGTTTCTGTTCTCGCGATAGCGGCGTCGCAGTGACTCGCGGCCACTCAGCAGGTTCTGCCTGACCGCTTCGTGGCTGAAAGGCTTTGCATTCAGCCCCTTCATTGTCAGGAACGAAGGGTCGGCTTCGGTGGCGTGCCGCTCGACTGCGTCAACACCTCGTATCCTGTTTCCGTGACGAGCACTGTGTGTTCCCATTGCGCCGACAGACTGTGATCCTTTGTGACAACAGTCCAACCATCGGCCAACTGGCGAATCTGCGGCTTGCCAGCGTTGATCATCGGTTCGACGGTGAAGATCATTCCGGCTTTGAGTTCGAGCCCCGTGCCGGCGCGGCCGTAATGAAGAATCTGAGGTTCTTCATGGAATTTTGCCCCGATTCCATGACCACAGAATTCTCTTACCACACTGTATCCATGGTCTTCCGCATACTGCTGAATGGCGTGACCGATATCCCCCAAACGTTTTCCGGGTTTGATTACTTCAATACCCAGCCACATCGCTTCATAGGTCACCTTGCACAGGCGCTTCGCCTGGATGCCAGGTTCGCCGATGAGATACATTCGGCTGGTATCGCCGTGATACCCGTTTTTGATAACGGTTACATCGATGTTGACGATATCCCCGGATTTGAGCCTTTTATGCCCCGGGACGCCATGACAAACCTGATGGTTGACCGAAGTGCAAATGGATTTCGGGTAAGGCGAATAGCCGGGAGGGGCATAATTGAGAGGCGCAGGAATTGTGTCCTGCACATTCACCATGTAATCGTGGCACAGCTTGTCAAGCTCATCGGTCGTCACTCCAGGCTTGACAAACGGCGTGATGTAATCAAGCACTTCCGACGCAAGTCTGCCTGCTACCCGCATTTTCTCTATTTCGTCAGGGGTTTTGAGATGCACCGTCATACAGATTCCAAAGCCATGAGCCGATAAATGTGAACGAAAAGCTTATATGATGGGGATGGGAATATCTTATTGCAAGACTTGCTGACCGCATTACGGTCCGAAAAATCGCAGCGGAAGAATACTTTCCCTAAAAATCACCCCCATCCATGAGCATGGCAGGAGGGAGAAGCAGGCAGGGTGAGAAAGGACATTCTACGTTCAAGAGTTTTCCATGTTCTTTATTGCGCCGCCGTGTTCGCCTTGCCAGGCGTTTCTGCACTTGGCTCGCATGCGGTTTTTGTGATACGGCTACCCGGGAATTCCGCCTTTAGCTTTTCCAGTTCCACTTCCAAATCCGGCGAGGAATCCTCCGCGACGAACTTGATCTGCTCGACATTCCTTGCGCCAATAAGGGCGGATATGACCCGTTTATTCCTCAATTCTGCCAAAAAGGCTCGGGCATCCTCGATTTTTTCAAAAAAACCCAGCGAAATTGCATTGTTCCACTTGCTGTCGCCCTCCACGATCCTGTAAGTGGTAATATCGCGCCGCTTAAGCTCTCCGATCTTCCGCTCCGCATGTTGTTTGCTTGTGAGTGGGGGAATGTGCACCCAATAATATGGCGCCATGCCCGTGGTGCGGGATTTCAATTTACCTTCGAGGTTATGCCGGGAAATGGCTGCTTCGACATTGGCAATATCCGGTTGGGCGAAGGCTTCCCATTCCAGGCAAATGGACGGGGGGGACGGCGCGGCGGCCTTTGGTGAAGGCCCGTTTTTCGCTTGAAGCTCTGCTGGAGTCCTGCTGCTTTCGTCCGGTTCAAGCTGGATATAAAGCGCGAAAGCGAGGTTTATAAACAACAATAGAAAAAATAATGCTCTCATTACGGATAAGGTTATTGTTGTTATATTGTTGTTATACGGCCTTTGCCTTAAAATGCGCAGTCAAATCAAAATACCACTTACTTTCTTCGGAGTCTCAGGAATGCAAGGCATCAAGCTAATTTCGATGATTACCGCATCGGCTGCATTGGCCCTATCCAGCCATGTTTTTGCGGAAACGCCTCCCCAAGCTGGCAAGACGGCAGGAGATGCGGCTAAAGGTCAGCAAATCGCCACCCAGGTTTGTGCCGCCTGCCATGGCGCGGATGGCAACAGTATGATTCCTGCAAATCCGAATCTAGCTGGACAGCATGCCGAGTATATCATCAAGCAGCTCAATAATTTCAAGTCGCAGGACGGCAAGCCGGCGGAGCGCGAAAGCGCGGTGATGTCAGCCATGGTCGCACCGCTTTCCGACGAGGATGTAAAGAATCTCGCAGCTTATTATGCCCAGCAGAAGCCCAAGCCCGGGGTGGCTAACAATAAGGAACTCGCCGAGGAGGGGGAAAAAATATATCGGGGCGGAAATCTTGAAACCAGTATTCCCGCCTGCTCCAGTTGCCATTCCCCCAACGGCGCGGGTATTCCTCCCATTTATCCCCGGCTCGCGGGGCAGCATGCGGAGTATTCTGCTGCCCAGTTGCGCGCATTCCGGACCGAGCAGCGGGCAAACGATGCGAACAAGGTTATGCACGTGATCGCAACACGGATGAGCGAAAAAGAAATGCAGGCGGTATCCGAATTTATTTCGGGTCTACGCAAGTAATATAAAGAATTAAGAAATCCCGAAGCTCTCAGCGGATGCTGCTGATAAAATCGGGATGACTATGAGGCGCCGGATGTGGGCAGCAGGACACAGTCAGTCCGCGGGATCTTTAGTCCGGCAAGACCACGGGGAGGGAGCCGGGTAGAATGCGGTCAAACTCCAGCAGTCAAGCCTAAACCCGTCCGGTGTCCTCAGGGCAGTATCTTCAGAGGAAGATACTGCCTCGCTAACAGCGGCAACTGCCCGCTGTTTTTATTCCCGTGCGAAGATTTTTTCAGCTGCCGCCAGTGTCCTGTTGATTTCGGCGTCACCGTGTGCCGCCGAAACAAAACCGGCTTCAAACGCGGACGGGGCGAAATAGATGCCTTCCTCCAGCATGGCGTGGAAAAAGCCATTGAAAGCATCGCGATCACAGCTCATTACCTCCGCGTAACTTTTCGGCGCGCTCTCCCGGAAATAAAGCCCGAACATGCCCCCTACGGCCTGCGCACAGAAAACCACGCGGTGTTTTGTTGCGGCCGCGGCAAGGCCTTCGGTAAGCTCGCGGGTACGGGCGGCGAGTTTGTCGTAGAACTCCGGTACCTGCACCAACTTCAATGTGGCGAGACCGGCAGCAACCGCAACGGGATTTCCCGAAAGCGTGCCCGCCTGGTAGACGGCCCCCACTGGCGCAAGGCATTGCATTATTTCTCGCCGGCCTCCAAACGCAGCCATTGGCATACCGCCGCCGATCACTTTACCCAGTGTGGTGAGATCGGGTTTTATTCCGTAAAGTCCCTGGGCGCATTCCAGTCCGACGCGAAAGCCTGTCATCACTTCGTCGAAGATCAGCACACTGCCGTGGCGCGTGCATAATTCGCGCAAACCCGGCAGGAAACCAGGGTGGGGCGTGATGAGGTTCATATTGCCTGCCACGGGCTCGACGATGACGGCCGCGATTTCTTTGCCGAACTGATCGAAAGCCTCTTCGACACCGGCGAGGTCGTTGTAATCGAGCACAACGGTGCTGGAAGCGGTTTCTGCCGGAACGCCGGCAGAGCTTGGATGGCCGAAAGTCAGGGCGCCTGACCCAGCCTTTACCAGGAGGGCATCGTCATGGCCATGATAGCAGCCCTCAAATTTGATGATGCGGTTCCGCCCGGTGTAACCGCGCGCAAGGCGGATAGCGCTCATCGTGGCTTCGGTTCCGGAGCTTACCAGCCTTACCTGCTCAATGGACGGCACCAGTTTACACAGCAGTTCCGCGATCTCCAGTTCCGCCTCGGTGGGCGCCCCAAAAGTCAAGCCGTTTTTTGCTGCGGCACATACCGCCTCAATCACTTGAGGGTGGGCATGCCCCAGAATCAAAGGTCCCCAGGAGCCGACGTAGTCTATGTAGGATTTGTCATCCGCGTCCCATACATAGGCCCTCTCACCTTTCCTGAAAAATACCGGCGTACCACCCACCGACTTGAAGGCGCGAACCGGCGAGTTGACGCCTCCGGGAATGAATTTTTGAGA
Source organism: Nitrosospira sp. (assembly GCA_035280905.1). Lineage (GTDB taxonomy): Bacteria > Pseudomonadota > Gammaproteobacteria > Burkholderiales > Nitrosomonadaceae > Nitrosospira. The sequence continues at coordinate 4,322 of DATEEZ010000102.1, read as the reverse complement.
CTGCTCGAACAATTGCTGGTTACGTGACATTATTGGCTGATCCTTGACAATGAGGGATGAAACGGCTGAGGCTTGAATAACCTGGAAAACTTGCAGGCCTCGGACCGGATATCATGCGCGCCAAACAGGGCGTTGCTGACCGCCAAGGCATCCGCTCCCGCACTGATCAACTGTGCGGCATTATCGCTATTGATGCCACCTATTGCGACAATGGGAATCCTGAGCTCAAGATTTCCCTGCTGCAGCAGGTCAACGGAGGCAACCACGGCATCAGGCTTTGTGAGGGAAGCAAAAAAAGCCCCGAAAGCAACGTAGTTGGCTCCATTGCGCTCGGCTTCCATGGCAGACTCGAGTGTGTTGTAGCAGGAAATCCCAATGATTTTTTCATGACCCAGTTCAAGCCGGGCTCGAGAGATGGGGGCGTCTTCCCGTCCTAAATGCACACCATCCGCCCCGACCTGAAGGGCAAGATCGATATGATCATTGATGATGAGGGGAACATCAAACTCGCGGCAGAGATGAGCGAGAGCGCGTGCCTGTTCCAGGCGTAAACCTTCATCCGCCGCTTTGCTGCGGTATTGAACAAGTCGCGTTCCTCCGGCAAGCGCGTCCCGTGTCATCCCGACCAGACCGGCCGTATCTCCTGCATCCGGCGTGATCGCATACAGGCCGGATATTTCCCGCCGGGGGGTGGCGCTACGTGGCCCGATTTCGGTCCTCGACACTGTTCTCATCACGTGCCCAGAATAGCCTGTCCGGCAGATGTTGCCCCATTCCAGGCCTGAATCCGGCTTTCAGTGATTGCCAGGTGTATTCCTGCGCTTCATATACACCCTCTGCAATAGGCAGTCCGTTCGCAAGCGTGGCGGCGATAGCCGAGGCGAGCGTGCAGCCTGATCCATGGTACGAGCCAGGCAGGCGATCCCACGTATCCGTGCGCACGATCCCGGTAGTTCCATACAAAGTGTTCACCACCTGCGAAGTATTTTCATGGGTTCCGGTAACAAATACATATTCACATCCCAGACGCAACAGCCGGGCTGCGCACTGATGCAAATCCGGCATATCGTAGTCATCTTCATAATCCTGTGCGAGTCGCCGCGCTTCGAGGCTGTTGGGGGTGATGATGGTTGCCTGCGGCAGCAGCAATTCCCTCATGGCAGCGACCATTTCCTCATTTGCGAGCTCATCTCCACGGCCCGAGGCAAGCACAGGGTCCAGGACGACTGGAATGTTTGGATAATCCGAGACCACTTCGGCAATTGCTGTAATAATTTCCACACTGCCCAGCAAACCCATTTTAAACACATGCACGGGCATGTCCTCCAGAACCGCGCGTGCCTGATCCGCCACCCATTCCGGGTCTAGTGCCATTACATCATCTACCCCGGCCGTATCCTGCACCGTAACGGCGGTGACGACCGAAAGAGGATGACATCCCATGCTGGCTAGAGTGAGAATATCAGCCTGAATACCGGCGCCCCCGGTAGAGTCGCTGGCAGCAAAAGAAAGTACGATGGGGGGTGGCTGAGACATGAACTAATACCGTAAAATGACATTTTAACCCAAATACTCCTACTCATCATGACTACCACCGAAACGACGGAAGTGCGTGTCTATCGTTGCTATATGTGCCTGATTTGCGGTTACGTATATGACGAGGCCGAAGGGTCTCCACAGGAAGGTATTCCGCCCGGAACAAGGTGGGAAGATGTTCCGATGAACTGGACCTGTCCCGAATGTTCTGCGCGCAAGGAAGATTTTGAAATGGTGGAAATCTGAATGCGCATACTTCATACCATGCTGCGCGTGGGCGATCTGGAAAAGTCGATTGCCTTTTATACCGACGTGCTGGGAATGAAAGTACTGCGCCGGAAAGATTATCCCGAGGGCAGGTTTACCCTCGCATTTGTCGGCTATCAGGATGAGGCTGAGGGAACGGTATTGGAGCTTACCCACAACTGGGACACGAGCAAATATGACCTGGGCACCGGTTACGGGCATATTGCGATTGAAGTCGATAACGCCTACCAGGCGTGCGAGGAAGTGAAGAAGCGGGGCGGCAAGGTTACACGCGAGGCAGGCCCGATGAAGCATGGCGCCACCGTGATCGCGTTCGTGGAAGACCCTGACGGCTACAAGATCGAGTTCATCCAGAAAAAAACCGCGTAAAGCATATCCGTTCAGGCAAAGTGATACCCGTTGCAAATGATATGCCTCTCCACCCTCGTCATAGATGTCCCACGTCACTCACTGCCAAAATTATAGAGGTCTTGATAGATAATCTGCACGATATCAGGTATCTATAATCTTCCAAACTTATTTCCTTGATCAAGTTAAGGATGGATTCAAGGAGCAGGCTACTCGAACTATATGGATGAGCCAGATAACTCACCACGGAAGCCGTTTAGGTCAAGTGATGTTCCTGCTCAACTGCTGATCTCTGTCACGCGGCGTCTTTTCATCGCACTGGTTATTCTTTATGGCCTCTCCTTGACAGCTGCTGCTCTATTGAGGGGGTCCATGTATATAGTGCCGCTCCTCGTATTCGCCACTGGCGTGATTGGTGGTTTTGTCGGGCTTCAGCGTCGTCTGAAAGATTTAACCTTACGCGACCTGGAGTTAATAGCGGATTCCTGGGTTTACACCGGTCTTTCTCCTCTGGTTGGAGGTATATTAGCCTTTCTGCTTTTTATACTTTTTCTTTCTGGCTTGCTATCTGGCGATCTGTTTCCTGTTTTCTTGCCCGACAGCAATTCGTCTTCGGAGAGCTTCGTATCGATCTTCGAGCAACATGGAGAAGGACACAAAGAATATGCGAAGCTGTTATTCTGGTCGTTTATGGCAGGTTTTTCCGAGCATTTCGTTACAGATGTAATCAGCAGATTTGAAGGAGCAGCAGTGAAAAGCTTGCCTTTAGTGGGGCAAGAAGAGCCAAAGCGAATTCAACGCTAAAATAAGGTAACCCTGCAACGCCTGAATAAAATCAGCGTTCGTTATCCTGGCGATCCTGCCAGTTGAGATAGAGGACGGCTATCGTGATAATGGCCAGAGGCAGGAGTACGTACAGGCCGAGCGCGAAACCCGCTCCGTCTCCATGATGAGGCGGCGGACTGCTGATGATCTTGTAGCCATGCGCTGTTCCAACCAGGAGAGCGAGAACCAGGCCCACCATGCGGCGGTTTCCGATCAGCTTCCGGCCCGACAGCTCATTCAACATATGGGCCGCATAATAGCCAAGGAAATAGATAACGGTATAAAAAACTAAGGCGCCCATAAGAGACCGACATCACTTATTTCTTCTGGAATAATATTATCATTCTGGACAGGAATCCGGATAATCCCCAGCTCAGCGTTAGAACGGGCAGAAGTTATAAGCCATAACGCTCACCATTATCAGATATTCTAAATCCTCCCCCTTGCCCGGGCCCATCGCAAAGAGCTTGTTTCCTATTTGTGTCCCTCCCCGAGAAACGCTCTGCATCGAGACGCGGAATACATTACACAGTTATTGACGTTCGACAAAGCAACACTGGCCTATGGTCTGCTTCAGTACCACGAGTAATCCGTTGCAAGCGTAGCGCAGCGGTGGTGTTCGAACGAGAGTTGGATGGCGCGCACCACCCTTACAAACCGTGTTCTTGTAGCCAACCGAGAATTCGATCAGCCACCCGTTGCCAGTCCGGTTCTAACATCATGTCATGTGCCATGTCCGGAAATATCTCGGCTTCAGTTCCGTAGGCGCGGGCCGTAGCCTGTTCTTCGGCCTCCGAAAATACGCGGTCTTTCGCGGCTGCCAGCACCAACAACGGGGTTTTGACCTTGTCAGGTCGCGGCAGGTTAAGCAATATGGTCTCCAACACCATCCGGAACGACTCAGGTTGCAACCGCGCAAAATGCCGTGCGATTTCTGCTGCCGATACCTGCGGTGAGAAAAAGGTATCGTGCATCAACGCGGGTGTCTCCACTAGGTGCCAAGGATTCAACAACAACTGCGCCTTCAGGAACGGCCAGGGATGCCGCAGACCAAAGCGAACCCCAAAACCAAGGACACCCGATACGGGTACGGAAGCCAATAAAACACCTGCGGCGGCCGTATGCGTTTCCAAGTATTTCTGCACCACATACCCGCCCATGGAATGGCCCACCAGAATCGGCGACTTGGTTAGCGTCTGGGCAACTTGGGTGACATCGGCGACATAGCCATGAGTCGCGCTATGCCAACGAATCTTATCTCGCCCTTCACTCGCCCCATGTCCGCGTAGGCTGATGGCATACGACGGATAGCCCTGTTGAGCAAAGTAGGGCAGGAAATTCTCCCA
>DATEEZ010000101.1:0-2943 GCA_035280905.1 Nitrosospira sp. | reverse complement strand
AATCTGCCTTTTCCAATCCCTGCTTACGACGCAGATAAGGATGCACCATGTCGCCCTGAATCGGACCGGGACGAACGATGGCGACTTCTACTACCAGATCGTAGAAAGTCCGTGGCTTTAAACGCGGCAGCATGGACATCTGCGCACGGGATTCGATCTGGAAGACGCCGATCGTGTCCGCCTTGCAGATCATGTCGAATGTTTCTTTATCTTTTGGCGGGATATCCTGCATCTGAAATGGAATGCCGCGCCGGGTGGAGATCAGGTCGAGGGTGCGGCGGATAGCCGACAGCATCCCCAAGGCGAGCACGTCGACTTTCATCAATCCCACCTCCGCCAGGTCGTCCTTATCCCATTGGATGATGCGCCGGTCCGGCATGGCGGCATTTTCGATGGGAACAATGCGACAGAGTTTGTCGCGCGTCAGCACAAACCCGCCCACATGCTGGGATAAATGGCGCGGGTAGCCATACAGGAGAGTGGTCAACAAAATCATCTTGCGGATTACCGGGCTACCGGGATCGAAGCCGTTCTCGCTCAGGCGCTTATTGATATCCGAGCTTTTATCCCGCCAGGCAAAGGAGGCGGATAGACGTCTGATGCGCTCCATATCCAGCCCAAGCGCTTTACCCACATCCTGAACTGCCGAGCGGGTACGATAGGTGATGACTGTTGCGGCAATGGCAGCCCGGTCATTGCCATATCTCCGATAGATATACTGAATGACTTCCTCGCGACGTTGGTGCTCGAAATCGACATCGATGTCGGGAGGTTCATTGCGTTCCCTGGAAATAAAGCGCTCGAACAGCAGGTTGCTCCGCTCCGGATCGATCTCTGTAATACCCAGGCAATAGCAGACTGCCGAATTTGCCGCCGACCCGCGCCCCTGGCACAAAATCCCTTGTGATCGGGCGAAGCTTACGATATCGAATACGGTCAGGAAATAAGGTTCATACTTGAGTTCTGCGATCAGCTTCAATTCGTGCTCGATCTGTTTCCTGACTTTGGTAGAGGCGCCTTTGGGAAAACGCCACCTCATGCCCTCTTCGACCCTGCGGCGCAGATATTCGGTATAAGTCTCATCAGTTCCCGTTAATTCATCGGGATATTCATAGCGCAGCTCATCCAGTGAAAAGGTACAAAGCGCTGCAACCGAAAGGGTTTCCTGGAGGAGTTCCGGCGGATAGAGTTGCGCCAGCTCCAATCGGGTGCGCAGATGCTGTTCTGCATTAGGCTGCAACGCATAACCGCATTCCGACAGCGGTTGGCCCAGCCGAATTGCGGTCATCGTATCCTGCAACGGCTTATGGGCACGATCGTGCATATGCACATCGCCTGCCGCGACCAGCGGCATGCTCGTGAGCTCCGCTGCTTGCCGTATTCTCTTGGACAGCACCTCTTCCCCGGCATGAAGCAGCCGTTCGACAGCCGTCCAGCAGCGGCCGGGAAACAGTGACTGTGCCCAGCGCATGTCCGCTATCAAGGAATCGTCCGCTCGATCCCTGCGAGGAATCAGCAGGACGAGGCAATCGGACAAGCAGGCAAGATGAGGAGCCTCCGGGCAACTTTCAAAGTCCGCACGCGTAATGTGATAAGCCCCTTTCGCACTACGTTGCCTTGCCAGCGTGATCAGTTCACACAGATTGCCGTAACCTTCCCGGTTCATGGCGAGACACACCAGCCGCAGCCCATCCTCCAGCACGAATTCGCTGCCGAGCAGAAGATGCAGTCCTGTTTTTTTGGCTTCCGCATGCGCTCTTACCACTCCTGCCATGGAACATTCATCTGTAATGGCGAGGGCGCTGTAACCCAGGGCCACGGAACGTTCAACCAGCTCTTCCGGCATGGAAGCGCCTTTGAGGAAGCTGAAGCTGGAACAGCAATGAAGTTCAGCGTAATCCGGAAGAGAAGAATGCATGGAGCTATCCAAACAGCCCTTGCAAATACCAGTTTCTGCCTTTGTTCCCCTTATCTTTTTCCGCCGGGTTGTGTTCGCGGTAAATCCATAACAATTGGCCCTGGTCGTTCTCCGCAATGAAATAATCCCGCACGATGGAGGCATCATCCCACCAGCCGGCTTCGATTCGTTCGGGCCCTGCAATCAGTTTCAGCGGTGAACCATACATCGGCTGCTTGTGTTGCACCTTCAGTTCCAGCGGGGTTTCCATCAGCCAGGCTGGACGGGGCGATTCCGATGAAATGGTTTGCGGGTTTGCTTTCCGCTTTGAAAAGCGATTCAAGCCGCTCATTCCTGAAAGTTCAAACCTTTGGCTGCATTCGGGGCGATGATCGGAGACAACCTTTAAACCGGTGATGGCTTCCGGTCCCAGGCGGGAAGAAAGTTTCTCGATGAAGCGATTGAGTGAAGTGGCCTCGGATTGCACGGTTGGGAACAATTCCAGATTGCTGTCTGCTCCCGCCGCTATTTCATCTGCCGTCAGCTCCAATTCAGACACCGGCGCCACTATCTTTGTACGTTCCAGGTGCTCGCGCAGCAACAGCATTAAATGAGCGGGATCGCTGCTTTGCTCGGAAAGGCGTATGTTTATGGGTGTGAATTTATGGGGTTGCCGCAGGGAATATTCGTGATGCAGCACGAATGAAAAGGCGGATACGGCCGCATGACGCGAAGCCAGCCAGCCGCACATCTGCTCGACCATCCGTTGCGCAGGAACCAGCAGCAATTCGACATTTTCAACCAGTCCCATCATTTTCATTTTTTGCTGGAAGTCTTCCGGCGTCTCAAACCACTTTTGTGGATCAGGCGATTCGCCGTAGGCGCGATCGAGTTCTGCCGGCAGATTTGGGCCAAATCGACGCGCTACCTCGCCGCGACGCAATCGTCGCAAATCGGCCAGCGTTTTACAGCCTATGCCACGAATGACCTCAAGATGAAGCTGAGCCGATTTCAGCAAACCGACAGGCAGGGCGTCGAGCAATATC
>DATEEZ010000100.1:0-11699 GCA_035280905.1 Nitrosospira sp. | reverse complement strand
CATGTTTTGATCCTCCTCTTCGCAGGAAATGCTTGCGATACACAAGTTTCAGCTTCGAATCATGAAGCTTAACAGCAAATGAAAGAACCGTTTGTTATGCTGGTCACATGATAGCCTGCAGAACCCGTTCGATCGGAAAGGAGCATGTATCCGAACATTCTCGATAAGCGGGAACAAGATATGACATCTATCCCTATCCACCTGCTAAAGGGAGCCTGAAAACATGGTCCTCAGCATCTCCATCCCCCATGCCACACCAAACCCGGTCACCGGGCTTCCGACCGCACCCAGCCCTTCCTTGTGATTGCTCGCGGAAAGGTCCATGTGCAGCCAGGGAACGTCATCCACGAAGCGGTTAAGAAATCTGGCAGCAAGAATGTGGTCCGCCTCGCCCTCCAGAGTACATTGCTTGACATCGGCAATCTTGCTTTCCAGCTCGGCATCATAGTCGGCATCGAGGGGAAATCCCCAGACCCGTTCGCCTGTTATCCTCCCTGCGGTCAACGCCTTCTGCATCAGCTCTTCGCGATTGCTGAAAATGCCGCTGTAACGCGATCCCAGCGCCACATGCATGCTTCCTGTCAGCGTTGCGAAATCCATCATCATATCGGGCTTCTGTCTGGCCGCCATGGTCAGGGTATCCGCCAACACCATCCGTCCTTCGGCGTCCGTATGGACAATCTCTATCGTGGTCCCGTTGAGTGTCCTGATGACGTCATTCTGCTTGTAGGCATGTGGACTGATATGGTTCTGTGCGATGGCAAGCCAGCAATCGATGTTTACGGGGAGGTTGGCACGAGTGGCAGCCAATAACATTCCCAGAGCTACAGCAGAGCCGTTCATATCCTCGTGCATGCCATACATGTAACGTGCCGGCTTCAGGTTATGACCGCCAGTATCGAAGCAGATACCCTTGCCGACCAGGGCAACCGTTTTGTCCGCTTTTTTCACTCGCCGCCGCACATGCACGATAGCGGCGTCTTCGGGATCGCTCCCCTGGGCAACCGCGACAAAAGCCCCTGCGCCCATCTCGCGCAGCGCCTTGACATCGAAATCCTGATATTCCCAGCCCTCCCTTTCCGCCATCTCCCCGATGCGCTTGCGGTAGAGCCGTGGCGTCAACTCATTGGGGGGCAGCACGGTAAGCTCCCGTGTAAGCAGGTTTCCTTCCGCCGTAGCTCGCAGCGAGGCAAAGCTGTCCTCTTCCTTGTGCCCGTGCAGCACGATTCGTTCGAGCCCGCCTCTATTCTTTTCCTTCTTGCTGGTTTTGCGCGACGGCAGCAACGAACCGTTGATCCATGCCGCGTAAAGTGCCAGTTGCGCCGCCTTTCGCCGTTCGCTGGAGTCGCCATAAACGGCAATGTTTATCTCGGAAGGATTTTCCTCCAGCAACAAATGCAAGGCTTTGCGCATCGATACTTGCTGTTCGAACGCCGATTTGGCCGGATCAACCCCCACCCAGGCGCATAACGCGCCATTCGCGAGATTGGCTGAAACCGGCGTCTCTTTGATTTCTTCCACCTTCATTTTGCGGCGCGACAACAAGGCGTTCAGCAAATCTTTTCCGAAAAAATCGGGCTCATCCGATGGTTCGTTCCGGGCTGGCAATACCACCAGGATATGAGTGGCCTTGCCTGCGTCGTCAAGGGATGCGAGGGGAGCATTTTTCTGTGTGAACGCTGCAAGCATGGAGGCACCCTTATTCTGTTAGAATGAAACCTCGTCCCATTATACTCGGGGCGTTTCCTTTTACTAAATTCCGTAGCCCGACAATACCGACTTCGATGCGGCAATACCTCGATCTCATGCGGCATGTCCTGGAGCACGGGCAAAAAAAATCCGATCGCACCGGCACGGGTACGCTTTCCGTTTTCGGCTACCAGATGCGTTTCGACCTGTCTGAAGGTTTTCCCCTGCTGACGACAAAGAAGCTGCATCTGAAATCCATCATTTACGAACTGCTCTGGTTTCTGAAAGGTGATACCAATATAAAGTATCTCAACGAAAACGGTGTCTCTATCTGGGATGAATGGGCGGATGAGAATGGTGATTTGGGGCCGATATACGGCCGCCAGTGGCGCTCATGGCCCGACGGGAAGGGAGGCCATATCGACCAGATCAAGCAGGTGGTCGAGCAGATCAGGAAAACGCCCGATTCCCGCCGCATGCTTGTGTCATCCTGGAATGTGGGTGAATTGCAGGAAATGAAGCTGGCGCCGTGCCACGCGTTGTTTCAGTTCTATGTCGCGGATGACAAGCTTTCCTGCCAGCTTTACCAGCGCAGCGCTGACATCTTCCTGGGTGTTCCGTTCAACATTGCCTCCTACGCTCTGCTTACGCTCATGCTGGCGCAAAGCTGTAGGTTACGGGCGGGTGAATTCATCCATACCTTTGGCGACGCGCATCTTTATTTCAACCACCTCGAACAGGCACGCGAGCAACTAGGGCGGTCGCCGAAAAAACTGCCTATGATGAAATTGAACCCGGCAATCAAGAATGTTTTCGACTTCCGGTATGAGGATTTCACCCTGGAAGGGTACGATCCTCATCCGTCAATCAAGGCACCCATTGCAGTATGACACCGCGACTCTCCGTTCTGGCGGCCATGGCGCAAAATCGCGTAATTGGCCATAACAACGCGATCCCTTGGCGATTGCCGCATGACCTCAAGCACTTCAAGGAGCTTACGATGGGGCATCCCATCATCATGGGACGCAAGACGTATGAATCCATTGGCAGGCTTCTTCCCGGTCGCACCAGCATCATTATCACCAGGCAACCGGCTTATGAAGTACCGGGCGCACTGGTTGTCAGATCCATAGGAGAAGCGTTAAGCCTCTGCAGTCAGGCCAAAAGCGAAGAAGGCGAGCAGTTCGCCGCAGTGGACGAATGTTTCGTCATCGGTGGTGCAGATATATTCCAGCAGATGCTGCCGCTATGCGACCGCCTATACCTAACTGAAATCCGAGGGGATTTCGAGGGCGACGCGTACTTTCCGGAATTTGACAGGAACGATTGGTGGGAGGTCTCCCGCGAGAAGCACGTGGAGGCCGATGGGTTGGAGTACCATTTTGTCACACTCGACCGCAAGACCAATCAACAGGATCAAGGCGACCAACGACTCTGAATGGCTGACTCAGAATCCCGGACTCTGAATCTCGAACTCTGATTCCCTGATCAGGTAATCTTGGAAAAAAGTGGCGGGCCACATAACTGTGGCCCGCCTTTTTTATTATTATTGTCCAGTTGCCCTTATCTGATGATCGTTCCGAAACCAGCCTGTCCGGAAACCAGACTGGAATTCTGACTTTATTGAGTTACCGGACGATAACCTCTGGCAAAGGGAAGCCGTTGAAGCTGCTCGCGTAGGCTGTCGTATAAGCGCCGGCATTGGGGATATAGATGAAATCGCCTTCCTGGATATCCTCCGGCAGCATTTCATCCCGCATCAGGATATCGACCGAATCGCAAGTCGGTCCCGCAACAGACCAGGGAATGCTCGGTCCCGTGCGATCCGAGAGGATTTCATACCGCAAGCCCTCTGTGACCTCGATCACGCCGCCGAAGACGCCGGCGTCCCAATACATCCAGCGCTTGCCGTTGCGGGTCGCCGTCCCTACCACGCGGCAGACAAAATAGGCCGCATCCGACACGAGGTAGCGTCCCGGCTCAGCCATGACGCGAATGTTCTCCGGCAGTTTCGCAATCGCTTCGTTCACGACTTCACCAATAACTTCTATCGATGGAATGGGCTTGACATGCCGGACCGGGTAGCCGCCGCCGATATTGAGCAAACGTGGCATCAATCCCGCCTGGCGCATGTCTGCGAATACCTTGATTGCCCGCTCGATGCCGACCCGCCAGTTCTGCGGATTGCGGCATTGCGAACCCACGTGAAAGGTCACTCCGGCAAGATCAGCCTCGAGGTTCGCCGCTTCGTTAATGATTTCCTTGATCTCGGCCGAATGCGTGCCGAACTTGCCGGCGAGCGGCCAGTCGCTCCCGATGTTGGGCGTATCTATCCGCAAATACAGTTTCGCATCCGGCTTCACGCTGACGATCTTGCGCAACTCCTCGACACTATCCAGTACATACCACTCCACACCTTTGGCTGCGGCATATTCCAGGTACGCCCGCGACTTCATCGGATTGCTGTAATAAATATCCGCAGCAGGCACATCCAGGCTGAGCAGGAGGTCAAGCTCTGAAATCGAGGCAATTTCAAATCCAACGCCTTCCTCGATCAGCGTTTTCAATACGCGCGGATCAGGATTGGCCTTGACCGCATAGTGCGGCTGCACACGCGGCATGGCAGCTTTAAATCTTCGGGCCTTGTTGCGGACGATATTACTGTCAACCAGCAGAAATGGCTTGCTGTAGCCCTGTTTGAGGGCTGCCTGAACATGTTCAAAATCCAGGCTGACTTCGGGATGGGTGTCGAATATTTCTTCTGCTTCTACGGTTTGCCGTAGAGCGGTATTGCGCATTTGCATGATCGTCCTTCCTTTTGGAGGCGCTACGTTACGGGAGTATGGATATTTACCAGATCAGCCGGGATGAAGTAGTTTGCTTTGCTTGTCATGATGACCTCCTGTCGTTCCATTTAATGACGTAAAAAAAATGCGGATTATAGACTTGATTCCGCTGGAATCAAGCGTTTTTTTGAATGAGGAAAAGACTCATTGCTCAGCTCAAAGTTCCGCTCCCGGAACTTGGCGATGCTCACCAATATTTAGTACTTTTGAGTAAGGGAAATACGGGGTAAAGTGGATAGGTGAAGTGAAGCGCGGACGTTGTCCCGCTGCCCGAAGGCTCACGGTATGTGAGCAATTTCTTTCTGCTGACTCGCAAAGGATAAGGAGTCCATCGTTCGCCCTGAGCTTGTCCAAGGGTGAGATAGGAGAAAAAGATAAGCGCCTAATCTAGGTCCTCCAGCTTGCGGAAAGTAACTCGATACCTTGAAGAAGTTCTTTCGATACCCTAGCCCCTTCGACCCACTCAGGACAGGCTTGAAGGGAAGGCCGGATGGTATTCAGATTTTTGGCAGTGTCACCCCATGCTGCCCCTGGTATTTCCCCCCCCTGTCCTTGTAAGAGGTGTCACAGACTTCGTCAGATTCGAAAAAGATTACCTGGGCCACACCCTCATTCGCGTAAATCTTCGCGGGAAGGGGCGTGGTATTGGAAAACTCCAGCGTAACGAAGCCTTCCCACTCCGGCTCGAAGGGGGTAACGTTGACGATAATGCCGCAGCGGGCATAAGTGGATTTTCCGAGGCAAATGGTCAGCACATTTCGCGGGATGCGAAAGTATTCAACGGTCCGCGCAAGCGCAAAGGAATTAGGCGGAATAAGACAGACGTTGCTTTTCACGTCGACAAAGGAGTTGGAATCGAAATTTTTAGGATCTACGATGGCGGAGTTGATGTTGGTGAACAGCTTGAATTCATCCGAGCAGCGAATGTCATACCCATAACTCGAAGTGCCGTATGAAACGATCTTGTGTCCATCCGGAGCATGCTTGACCTGGTTCGGCTCGAACGGCTCGATCATGCCGTGCTCCATCGCCATCCGGCGAATCCACTTGTCTGACTTGATTGTCATGTTGAAAGAAAGAATGCGAGGTGAATAGAATGTACAGGCGGGGAAACCAGGAGAGCAGGCAAAACAGCCCCCCTCCCCTTCCAGATACGAATACCTTCCATTTCCGGGATCAGGTATCCTCAACCACAATCTTGGCGAACAGCGCGGAATGGTCCAGTGACAACTCGTCGATCTTCACGGCGAGGCGGCGCGCAATGCTGCGGTAAATTTCCGCTATTCGCCCGTCAGGCTCTGCAACAACTGTCGGACTACCGGAATCGGTATGTTCGCGAATTTTTATATCAAGGGGCAGCGCCCCCAACAATTCCACATCGTAATCCCTGCACATTTTTTCCGCGCCACCTGCGCCAAAAATATGCTCCTCGTGCCCGCAGTTTGAACAAATGTGCGTGCTCATATTTTCGATGATGCCGATTATGGGAATCCCTACCTTCTGGAACATCCTCAAGCCCTTGCGCGCATCAAGCAACGCAATGTCCTGAGGCGTCGTAACAATGACGGCTCCCGTCACCGGCACCTTCTGCGCCAGTGTCAACTGGATATCGCCCGTTCCTGGCGGCATGTCCACAATGAGATAATCCACCTCTTCCCAGCGGGTATCGGTCAACAACTGCTGCAACGCCTGGGTAACCATAGGCCCGCGCCACACCATCGGTGTTTCCACGTCGATCAGAAACCCGATGGACATGGCCTGAATCCCATGCGCTCTCATTGGTTCGATGGTCTTGCCATCGGGAGAATCGGGCTTGCCGGTAATGCCGAGCATTTGCGGCTGGGAAGGACCATAGATATCGGCATCCAGAATACCAACGGAAGCGCCTTCGGCGGCCAACGCCAGTGCAAGGTTTACTGCCGTGGCAGACTTGCCCACCCCACCCTTGCCGGAGGCCACTGCGATGATATTCTTGACCCCCGGAATGAGTTTTACACCACGTTGCACTGCGTGGGAAACGATTCTGCTTGAGACATTGGCATTTACGTTGCCAACCCCGGGAATAGCTCTGAGCTTCTCAATCACCTGATCGCGAATATCCGCCATCACACTTTTTGCCGGGTAACCGAGCACAATATCCAGCGACACGTTATCGCCCTCGATCACGACATTGCGCGCTTCGTTGGTGGTTACATAATCCTTGCCCGTGGTGAGATCGGTGATCTCCCCGAGTGCGGCCAATATTTGCTGTTCTGTGATAGCCACTTTTGAACTCCTTTAATCTGGGGCCACTGATGACTCAATATTAACAAATATCAGGGTTTCGCGAACCCTTCGAGGATGAGAACGAGGTGCGCGGTACTTCGAGACGCAAGTAGTGCTGCCCATACAAAACAATCCTTTGCCTCGTTCACCTAACTCGTCTCATCCTTCTGGTTCACCCAGAGCCTTCGTCTCTCTTCCCCGAGACCTTCGTCCCTGTACGCCCTGCGCTCTTGATCCCGTTGGTCCTGAGCCTCCGACAAACTCAGGGCAGACTTGTCGAAGACATCAGCGCCATCAGGATAAATCCGTCAAGGGCCACAGGTGCACGGTAAAAAGAAATGAATCAGGGGACTGAAAAAAATCCTTTTCGCCAGCCCAAAGACCGAAGTCCCACAGTTTGTTACAATTGTCATTTTGCATCATTCCGAATTCCTTTCTTAATCGCTTGATGAACAAACGGAAAATCCTTGTCACTTCGGCCCTGCCCTATGCCAACGGCAGCATCCATCTCGGCCATCTGGTGGAGTATATACAGACTGACATCTGGGTTCGTTTCCAGAAAATGCAAGAGCACGAGGTACACTATGTTTGCGCGGACGACGCGCATGGTACCCCGATCATGCTTCGCGCAGAACAGGAAGCCATCACTCCACAGCAACTGATAGACCGCGTATGGCATGAGCATAAGGCGGATTTCGATGGTTTCCATATTGGTTTTAACCACTATTACACTACCGATTCGCCCGAGAATCAGGCGTTTTGCGAAGATATCTACCGCCAACTCAGGGCAAGGGATCTGATTGCCAAACGCTCAGTAGAGCAGTTTTATGATCCCGTCAAGCAGATGTTTTTGCCGGATCGGTACATCAAGGGAGAATGCCCCAGATGTCATACTGGCGACCAGTATGGAGATTCCTGTGAGGCGTGCGGCGCGACCTATTCGCCGATTGATCTGATCAATCCCTACTCTGCGGTCTCCGGAGCCAAACCGGAGCGTCGCGCTTCGAGTCACTACTTTTTCAAGCTTTCGGATATACGCTGCGAGACTTTCCTCAAAAACTGGATATTTGAATCAGTCCCGGCTCAGTCCGGCGTCGCTTTGGAAACGAGACCGCGACTTCAACCTGAAGCAGCCAATAAAATGAACGAGTGGCTTTCAGCAGGCCTCGTAGATTGGGATATTTCGCGTGATGCGCCTTATTTCGGCTTCCCCATTCCGCGCAGCGGCGGAAAGAAATTTTTCTATGTGTGGCTGGATGCGCCGGTCGGTTATTTCGGTAGTTTCAAGAATTACTTCAAGCAGAACCAGCGAACCCAGACCGAGATCGACGAATTCCTGCGTCCTGGCGGCAATACGGAAATGGTGCATTTCATAGGGAAGGATATTCTTTACTTTCACGCCCTGTTCTGGCCGGCGATGCTCGAGTTTTCCGGCTATCGCACCCCTACGCAGATTTATGCTCATGGGTTTCTCACCGTCAATGGCCAGAAAATGTCCAAATCCCGGGGGACTTTCATCACTGCGGAGAGCTACCTGAAGCAAGGGCTGAATCCGGAATGGTTGCGTTATTACTACGCTGCCAAGCTCAACGACAGCATGGAGGATATCGATCTCAACTTCGAGGATTTTGTCGCGCGCGTCAACAGTGATCTGGTGGGGAAATACGTCAACATCGCCAGCAGATGCGCAGGGTTCATCGTAAAAAAATTTGGCGGCAAGCTTACGCACAACATTTCGGAAGCAAGCCGAAAATGGTTCAACCAGTTTCTTTTTTGCGAACTGGGGGAGGGAGACACTTTTCTCGGCCGTCATATGTCCATTGCAAATTTCTATGAGCGCAGGGAGTTCAGCAAAGCGATCAAGGAAATCATGTCGGCCGCAGATGTGGCCAACCAATATGTGGATCGGATGAAGCCCTGGATGTTGGCGAAGGACAGCAGGAACGACAGGGAGCTGCATGAAGTATGCAGCGTCGCGTTGAACATGTTCCGGATGCTGACGGTGTATCTGAAACCCGTGCTGCCTAAGCTTGCGATGGAAGCGGAGCAGTTCCTGGGACTGGCTCCTCTTACATGGAAGGATGCGAATTCGCAGCACAGGTTATTGCCGGAGGGACATCAGATCAACGATTACAAGCACCTGATGACCCGGATTGATTCGAAACAGATCGAGATGCTTATCAATGCCAACAAGGAAAGCATGGCGCCTGCAAAGTCACAGCAGGCTGCCCCGGCCGTAGAAACCATGGAAAAAAATTCTTCCGCCACCCCTGCGCCTGCAAAAGCAGGAGAAGCAAACCAGACCGCCACCTCGACCATCTCCATCGAGGATTTCGGCAAAATCGATCTCAGGGTCGCTAAAATCCTTGATGCAGAACATGTGCCGGGCGCCGACAAGCTGCTCAAGCTCACCCTGGACATCGCCTCGGAGCAGCGAACGGTATTTGCGGGCATTAAATCCGCCTATGATCCCGCGCAGCTCAAGGGACGCCTCACGGTCATGGTTGCCAACCTCGCGCCCCGCAAGATGAAGTTCGGTATATCCGAGGGAATGGTGCTGGCCGCAGGAGACGGTGAAGGTCCTTACCTGCTCTCTCCCGACGAAGGCGCAAGTCCCGGAATGAAGGTGAAATAACTTCCCCCGGACAGTCTCATCCATTTTACTGATTCGACAGTTGCAGGTCGGATTAGCAAAGCGTAGTCCGACAGGTCCCGATAATTCGAACAGATTGGCTCGGTTCGAGATGACGTAATTGCACGGCTCGCGTTTGACACGCACGAATAGCGGTACTCCAAATCCATAATCGAGCCAGCAATTTATGCCGCTTGGCTTCAGTCACCCCACTTACTGTGGTCGTGGTTCGACAGTTACGCACAGCTTGAATATCGGCTGGCCTCTTGCACCCTGTTCCCAACAACCCGCGCCGTCAACCGCTCCGCATTCAGTCGTATCGCAGATCTGAGATGTCCCGCCGCCACAATTTGCCTTGCAAGACGCTCCGCCAGGATCAATTTTTAGCGCCAAGCGATTGGTTGGGGCGACCCCATTTTTTATATACAATTCCTTCAACGATCGAAGGGCGTCATGTGTAAGAGCCAATTGGTGTTTTTGAAAAGCTTCCGGGCCGTGCCGCTCAACGCGTTCATGTGTAGCGCAGGCGGCCGCCAGTAGTGCTAGTGCACCCAAGAGGAAAAGCGAACGGCTACGATGATAGATTTGTGTCATTTATTGTGCCTCCTTTTGCTCGGGATGTTTAACGGTTTTAGAAACCCATGCGGAAGCTGATGCTTGAAATGAGTTACCATTTAACAATTAGCAGAAACTCTGGCAAACGCAAGGAACACCGCTAAAGCTTGGGCGGTAAAAAAGTCAAAGGCATCGACCATACGTCGAGGTCATAGGCGCCTTCGTCTGCGGATGATTGCCTTGGTTTTTGAGTGCTCGATGTCATTGATTCCCAGCAGGTAGAGCTGGTAATCGTGGGTGTCCGAGGGGCATGAAGACAAGCGTCCTTGTCGTGAAAAGGTTATTTGGCCAGATACTCGTCCGTCGTCACGATCGTGGCGTAGGCGAACGCCAGTGCAGACATGAGAGTGGCATGGACCTGCGCTGCCGGCACCATCTGCCCACGGAACTCGAGATCCCGCGTGGCACATGCATCGTGAACGACAGTTGTCTTGTAACCGAAGTCCGAAGCGGCGCGAGTGGTTGCGTCGATGCACATATGGCTCATCGCACCGACGATGACCAATTCCTCGATGCCTTTTTCGTCGAGCACCTGCTTCAATTCAGATTTGAGGAACGAATTTGGGTAGTTCTTCACGATGACAGGCTCGCCCTCCTGCGGGGCAACGGAAGAATGGATCCGGACACCGTCGGTTCCTGGAATGAAGAAGGGGGCATCTGGGTCCATGAATTCATGCCTGACATGGATGACCGGATCGCCATTAGAGCGAGTAGCGGCAATGACGCGGGCAGCATTTGCCAGTGCTTGTTCGATCCCGGACAGCGCCAGTTTGCCGGTGGGAAGGTATTCGTTCTGAAGATCGACGACAACAGTCGCGCGTTTGCTCATGAGGTTCTCTTTATGAAATGAGGTTGAATAGCATCGACATCATTAAGTGCGGCAGGCACAATGGGAAGTGGCGCTATCGACATAATCAGTGGTGATGGTGGCGGAACTGAGATGAGGTATTTCGGGAGATGCCAGCTATCGCCCTTCGGATTGCACTCTCAAGGCTTTTCCGCTTCGAACAGTATGGCCTGCATCGGATAGCGTGTGGGGTTTGAGCCATACTCTCTTGTCAGCGCTTCCGCCAACGCTTCGACTATCTCCTCCGGCTCGACCCCGCCGCGCTCTCTGATTTCCTCGATGACGGGACTGAACACCAACCCCCGCGCAAAGGCCGATACATCTAGAATATCGTATTCCCGTGGCTGTACTGAGATGACAATCCGTTCAAAGCCGGAGCGAATAAGCGTTTCTTTGATAGGGTCGATTTCGAAGGAGGAAACGGGATCCTCAAGGAATCTGGGCGGGTTCGATGGAAAGAACTGCTTCAGCACCTCGAAAGTCAAGCTGGCAAAGGGATTGTAGCGCCGCGAATCCCAGACGCTGAACAGGTATCGCCCTCCATGCCTCAACGTGCGGTGCACCTCGCGAAACCCCGCCTCCTTATCGAAGAACATCACGCCGAACATGCAGACCGCGGTATCGAACGCCTCGTTGTCGAAAGGCAGCGCCGTGGCATCGGCGATCTGAAATGTAACCTGCTCGTGGGGAAGAAACTTCAACCGCGCGACATCCATCATGGAATCGCTGATGTCGATCGCGGTGAGCAGCGCGTTCTTTGGGAGCGCATTACGCAATTGCCGGGTGACAATTCCCGTGCCAGCCC
>DATEEZ010000099.1:0-14496 GCA_035280905.1 Nitrosospira sp. | reverse complement strand
ACTCAAGGAAATTCATGTTATGAATCAGGTCGTGCACCGGGAAAACGGTGAGGATGGGTTGAATTACCTCAAGGATGAAACAAACGATAAACCCTGTATCATCTTGCTTGACCTGAACATGCCCGTCATGAACGGCATCGAGTTCCTGGAAGCAGTAAAAAAGGACAAGAGGGTCAGACGTATTCCTGTGGTGATGCTGACGACATCCGATGACCAGCAGGACAAGTTGAACAGCTTCAACTTCGGAGCCGCAGGTTATGTGCCGAAGCCGGTCGGCTACGGGCAATTCGTTGAAGTCATACGTTCCATAGATACCTATTGGACCATGAGCGAAATGCCGTAATCGCCAAGGGCACTCTCCGGGACTGGGAGCCTGCTGGGGGATTGATGCAAAGGGCTTTCGCAATGCGGGCGGGAAAGTACCTTGAATCGTGGCCCTTCGGGAGCTTTTGGTGATCTTCTAGTGCCCTCAGCCTTCTTCCTGATGAGGCGTGGAGACAGAAGTAACGGCAATCCACTGGTTCAACAGGTTACGGGCGGCGTTTGGAATCTCGGACGCAGTCATTCCAATGCAGCCGCCGTACTGCTTCTGTAATACGTCGGCAGCCGCACCGTGCAGATATACGGCAGTGAGCAGCGCGTTTTCAGGGCTCAATCGCTGTGCCAGAAAGGCGCCAATCATCCCGGAGAGGATGTCCCCCGTTCCTGCGCTGCTCAAGCCCGGGTTTCCACTTGTGTTGATGAAGCGTCTGCCATCCGGCATCGCGCACACGCTGCCTGCGCCTTTCAACACGATGAAGCAGTTAAAGCGCTGCGCCAGCTCCGCAGCGGCTGCCATACGGTCCTGTTGTACGAAAGCCGTGCTGCTTTGCAACAAGCGGGCGGCCTCGGCGGGATGAGGGGTGAGAATGGAAGGCGCATTGCGTTCGCGCAACCGTTCCCGCAGCAATTCCGCTATTTCGGAATGCGAGGCAACAAGATTCAAGGCATCTGCATCGAGAACCAGTGGCAGGGTAGATTCCAGCGCACACTTGAGCCAGAAGCAGGCAGCGGTTTCCGTTCCCAGACCCGGGCCGACAACCAGACAGTTTAGCTGCTCCAGCTTGAACAGATCCTGGATAGGGCGCAGCATCAGTTCCGGCTGGAAGATATCGACCACTGGCGCATCAGGCGCTATCAATCCCAGGTAAACGCGTCCAGCGCCCAGTTTCAGCGCTGCGGTACCAGCCAGAAGCGCTGCTCCAATCATGCCGGCTGACCCGCCAATTACTCCAATACTACCGAACATGCCCTTGTGACTGTTGGCGCGCCGGGGAGGTGGCAGGAGCCGCCGGATGTGAACCTGGTCTATCAGCCATGAATTGGGTTTCTTCAGGGATGAGACGTCGAGATCGAGGTCATGCAAAAAAACTTCCCCGCAGTAATCGGGACCGTCATTCGTGAAGAGGCCGGGTTTCAGGCCTATGAACGTCACCGTCATGGTCGCGATGACAGCCGCGCCGCAGACGGTGCCGGTGTCGCTGCCCAGACCGCTGGGAATATCGATCGACAGCACCGGCAGCTTCATGGCGTTAATGGCATTCACCATGGCCAAATATTTGCCGCCCAGTTCCCGGCCGCCTTGCTGATCCAGCCCGATGCCGAACAGGCCGTCGATCACGGCATCCCACGTTTCGTTTTTCGGAATTTCAGGAAGGATCTCAGCGTCGGCGGCCCAGGTATCCAGCGCCCGCCGTGCATCTTCGGATAAATTTGCCTGCTCGCCGGTAAACACCAGCGTCACCTTGAACCGCCACTCCCGCAGGTGGCGCGCTGTGACAAAGGCGTCGCCCCCGTTGTTCCCGGGGCCGGCCAGTACCAGCACGCGGGCTTGATGGGTGGAGAGCAGTTGGTCACGGGCAGTTTCAGCGGCGGCGAGACCGGCTGCTTCCATCAATTGAGGCCGATCGGGCAAGGCAGCCGCCAAATGCTCGATTTCTCTGATCTCTGCCGTGGAGTAAATAGCGGTGGATAGATTGTGCTTGAGCGTGCTCATGCAATCCGCCTATACCGTCTTGCCGGGCTGGGGACAGCCGGGCTTCTCGTGTAAAATCACGTTCTTTCCCATCATCATCTTTTATTTTCCGGATGCTCAGACTTCGTGGCGGCAGTGCGCTTTCTTCTTTCCGGCAGAAAAAACTGGCCGCCGCTCTTAAGGTTTCAGTTCCCCAAGTTTCCCATATTTGTGCCGAATATTGGTATTTTTGCTCAGTCGCGCGCGCGTTGCGGGAAAACGAAATCTCCATTCTGGCCAAGCTGCTCGAGGCAGTACCCGAAGATATTTCATTGAGCGGTACAGGTATCGGGTCGAACCGCCTGTCGTCATCGCAAGGCGAATTGTTTCTGATTGTGCCCCGACCGGGCACCATCTCCCCATGGTCCACAAAGGCGACTGATATCGCCCACAACTGCGGACTGGATGCCGTGGCGCGACTGGAACGAGGAGTGGTTTATTACGTCGAAACCAGGGAAAGAGTTTCCGGTCCCGGCAGGCTGTCATTGCTTGCGCTGATACACGACCGGATGACTGAGGCAGTATTCAATTCATTCGAGGACGCCGAGCGGTTGTTCAGGCATTTCGAACCCCTGCCATTCAATGTAGTGGAGGTGCTGGAGGGGGGGCGGGACGCGTTGCTGAAAGCAAACAGCGAAATGGGACTTGCGCTGTCGCCGGAGGAAATCGACTATTTTGCGGACTACTTCCTGCGCGTCGGGCGTAATCCGACGGATGTCGAACTGATGATGTTTGCTCAGGCAAATTCGGAGCATTGCCGCCACAAGATTTTCAACGCGGATTGGGTCATTGATGGTGTGCCGCGGGAAGCCTCCTTGTTTTCGATGATACGTAATACCCACCGCCAGCATCCGGCCGGAACAGTGGTTGCTTACGCTGATAATTCCGCCATTATCGATGGCGCTGAAATTGCCCGCTTCTATCCCGGTAAAGACAACCAGTACGATTACGCGCAAGAGCAGACCCATATCCTGATGAAAGTGGAGACCCATAATCATCCGACTGCAATCTCACCCTATCCGGGCGCAGCGACCGGCGTGGGAGGTGAAATTCGGGATGAGGGAGCTACTGGCCGGGGCGCCAAACCGAGAGCGGGCCTTTGCGGTTTCTCCGTTTCCAATCTGAATATCCCGGGTTTTATTCAACCGTGGGAGTTGCATGGACCTATCCCGGAGGAACATGCCTACGGCAAACCGGGGCGAATCGCATCCGCGCTGCAGATCATGCTGGAAGGACCGATCGGCGGCGCAGCATTCAACAACGAATTCGGACGTCCCAACCTGGCCGGCTATTTCCGCACCTTTGAAGAACGTGTGGCAGGCGAAATGCGCGGCTACCACAAGCCCATCATGCTGGCGGGCGGGATAGGTCACATCAGCGGCAGGCATGCATTCAAGCAGGAATTTGCATCGGGGGCCCTGCTAATTCAGCTGGGCGGCCCGGGAATGCTGATCGGGCTTGGGGGAGGCGCCGCATCCAGCATGGATACGGGAATAAACGCTGAGGCGCTCGATTTCGACTCCGTCCAACGCGGCAACCCTGAAATGGAGCGACGCGCGCAGGAGGTCATCGATTGTTGCTGGCAGATGGAAAGGCGCGGCGAACCCAACCCGATCCTGTCGATTCACGACGTGGGCGCGGGTGGCCTATCGAACGCTCTGCCTGAACTGTTGCATAGTTCCGGCCGTGGTGGGCGTGTCGATTTGCGCGCGATTCCGTCCGAAGAGCCGGGCATGTCGCCTATGCAGATCTGGAGCAATGAGGCTCAGGAGCGTTATGTTCTTGCAATCAGGCCGGATTCGCTGGAGTTGTTCCGCGCCATTTGCGAGCGTGAGCGTTGCCCCTTCGCCGTAGTCGGCACGGCGACCGTGGAAGAACAACTTGTTGTTGCCGATCCGTTATTCGGCAATCAGCCTGTCGACATGGATCTTTCGGTCCTGCTGGGCAAGCCGCCGAAGATGACGCGCAATGTTACGCATATCAGGAAAGCGCTGCCGTCATTCGACGCCGCGGGATTGAATCTTCGGGAAGCGGCATACCGCGTGCTTCGACTGCCCGCGGTGGCGGACAAGACTTTTCTGATCAGTATCGGAGACCGCACCGTCGGCGGCATGACTGCGCGCGATCAGATGGTGGGACCATGGCAGGTGCCGGTAGCGGATGTGGCAGTTACCCTGATGGGGTACAACACCTATTTGGGTGAAGCTTTCGCAGTGGGCGAACGCACGCCCTTGGCATTGATCGACTCTGCCGCCTCGGCACGCATGGCGGTGGGCGAAGCCATTACCAACATTGCCGCCGCGCAGATCGAGCACCTTGGAGAAATCAAGCTTTCTGCCAACTGGATGGCGGCAGCAGGGCATCCTGGCGAGGATGCTGCTCTGTATGATGCAGTGCAAGCCGTCGGAATGGAATTCTGCCCCCGACTGGGAATCAGCATCCCTGTGGGGAAGGATTCGATGTCGATGAAGACTGTCTGGGAAAGCGAGGTCGGACTTGGCCAATCAGTGCGAAAAGAAGTGATTGCACCTTTGTCCTTGATTGTCTCGGCGTTTGCGAGAGTAACGGATGTTCGCAAGACGCTGACGCCTCAATTGCGTACAGATTGTGGCGAGACCGAGCTCATCCTGATCGATTTGGGAGAGGGACGCAATCGTCTGGGCGGTTCTGCCCTTGCCCAGGTTTACAAGCAGGTAGGGGATGCTGCACCCGATGTAGCAGGCGTTGAGGGTTCGGAGCGGCTCAAAGGTTTCTTTGCTGCCATACAGCGCCTAAACCATGAGGGCAGGATCATTGCCTACCATGATCGCTCTGACGGAGGGATGTTTGCCGCGCTGTGCGAAATGTCCTTTGCCGGGCATGCCGGGATGACCGTCAATCTCGACCAGTTGTGCTTTGATTCGATTGCTACCGATATCGATGGCAGCGAGATGCAGCCTGAAGCGCTGGGTGGAAGATTCACGCAAGGCCTCATGTCGGTCCTGTTCAATGAAGAACTCGGTGCTGTCATTCAGATAAGAACCGATCAGCGCTGGCAAGTGCTGAGTGTTTTGGCGGATGCGGGCCTGGGTGAGGCGAGTTTTGTCATCGGCAGTGTCAATGACGGGGATGAGATCCGGTTTCTGCGCAATAATAAGCCAGTATTCGCGGAGAAGCGCGTTGACCTGCATCGCGCCTGGTCGGAGACCACCTATCAGATGCAGAAGCTCCGCGACAATCCGGAATGCGCGCAGCAGGAGTATGACCGCATTCTCGATCTGCATGATCCCGGCCTGCATGCGGAACTCACCTTCGATGTGGATGAAGATATCTGTGTACCTTACGTTCAGGCAGGGGCGAAACCAAAAATAGCAGTGCTGCGCGAACAGGGTGTGAACGGTCACGTGGAAATGGCAGCCGCTTTTGATCGCGCAGGATTTGCCGTCGTTGACGTACATATGAGCGATATCATCGACGGTCGTGTCACCCTCAGGGATTACAAAGGCTTCACCGCGTGCGGAGGGTTTTCTTATGGGGATGTGCTCGGAGCAGGGGAAGGCTGGGCCAATTCGATCCTGTTCAATGCGCGCGCCCGCGATGAATTCGAGGCTTTTTTTGCGCGTGCTGATACCTTTGCCCTTGGTGTATGCAATGGCTGCCAAATGATGAGCAACCTGCGCCAGATTATTCCCGGCGCCGCGCATTGGCCCAGATTTGTGAGAAACAGATCAGAGCAATTCGAGGCACGGTTTGTCATGGTCGAAGCGCAGCGCAGTCCATCACTGTTTTTCGATGGAATGGCGGGCAGCCGTATGCCCATCGCTGTTGCACATGGGGAAGGCTATGCAGAATTCGCGGATGAGGGTGCTGTCTCAGCAGTTTCATCCCTGGTCGCATTGCGTTATGTGGATCATCGGGGTAAGCCGACCGAGCTCTATCCCTTGAATCCCAACGGCTCTCCGCAAGGTATCGCCGGCATGACAACCGCCGATGGAAGGTTCAGTGTTCTCATGCCGCATCCGGAGCGCGGGTTTCGGGCAGTGCAGCAGTCATGGCATCCCGACTGGCGCGAGGATGCGCCGTGGATGAGAATGTTCCGCAACGCGCGCAAATGGGTGGATTAACCCGATAGGATTCCCGTTTCTTAATCCGGGGTTCCTTTGCCCGGATGGGCAGTGCCTGCAGCGCAGCCACGGCGGCACCACGTGGGGGCTGCGGGATCGATATCTAATAAGGAGTATCTGTTGAAAATTTTTAAGGCTGTACCGGTTGCGCCTATTTTCGTATTTCTCGTTTCCACGTTATTCATGGGAGTTTTCCCGGATACTGCCTTCGCGCAGACCAAGTCCGCCGCGGAAAAGTACAAGGAGGAGGATAGGGGGGCCAACAAGGAGACGAACAAGGAGGCAAACAAGGAGACAAAAGGTAGTGAGTGCGCGCCTGTGGCAGTATGGACTGTTCCCGGCACAGGGAAAATATCCAATACCGATGTTATTGGCCGTGCCGCGCGGCGGGAAGTGGTGTTGCTGGGAGAAGCGCACGACAATCCCGAGCACCACCGCTGGCAGTTGCAGACGCTGGCCGCGTTGCATGCGCAGAGACCGGATATGGTGATCGGCTTCGAGATGTTTCCACGCAGGGTGCAAAAGGCGCTCGACCAGTGGGTTGCAGGCGAACTGACCGAGGCCCAGTTTCTCGCTGCTTCCGAGTGGGATACGGTCTGGAGCACCGATGCAGCCATGTATATGCCCCTGTTCCACTTTGCGCGCATGAATCACGTGCCGATGGTGGCATTGAACATCGATACGCGCCTGAGGCGATCGGTTGCGACAAAGGGATTCGCGGGAGTGCCGGAGAATGAACGAGAAGGTGTAACGGCGCCCGCTGAACCGAGCAATGCATACCTCGACTATCTGCTCCCGATTTACGGCGAGCACGATCGCGCAGGCAAGAAAAAGGGGGGCGCCAGTGCGGGCCGTGACGATCCGGATTTTCGCCGCTTCGTGGAAGGCCAGCAACTGTGGGATCGAGCGATGGCGCAAGGCATCCACTCCGCATTGGATCGGCCCCAGCGTCCCCTCGTTGTCGGGATCATGGGCTCCGGGCATATTAAATATGGCTACGGTGTTCCCCATCAGTTGAAGCATCTGGGGGTGACGGATGTGGGAATGCTTCTTCCCTGGAACAATGGCACTTCATGCGATCTGCTTACAGCGGACATAGCAGATGCCATATTCGGAACGGCGTTGCCGCCGCTGGCAGCGGACGAGCGCCCGCGGGAGCGCCTGGGGATCCGCTTCGAGATGGCGCAGGATGGTGGAGCGCGCGTGCTGCAAGTGGAGAAGGGCAGCATCGCCGAGAAAGCGGGTATACGCGAAAGTGATTTGATCATCGAGACTGCGGGCATGCCCATCAAGCAACTGAATGATATCGTGGAAATCGTCAAGCGACAGGCGCCGGGCACCTGGCTACCACTGAAAATCAAACGCGGCAGTGATACGATGGAGGCCATTGCAAAGTTTTCTCCACCGTCCAAACGATGAACATGACGCAAATAATAATATCTGCGACGAGGCGGATGATGGGATGGATGCGAAGCAGTTGCATTCCAGATTCCGGAGAGGCTGTCAGGACTGTTTCGTATGTCTCGCTCCTGATTATTGGCATATCAGCAATTTTGTTTTTCCCTGCTGCACGGGCGGCGGAATCAGGTTCCGCTCAGGAGGCTTCTCGCGTCGATTCTCCGATCCATTATGACGTCCACGTTCACATCGATCCGCTGGAGCGTACTCTCAGGGGACGCAGCGTGATCACCGCGAATACCCGAGAGGAGCTGACACTCGTGATAGGCCGGCGTTTCGAAGTGCTGAAGGCACGGGTGGATGACGAACAGATCGGGCCGTCTGCGACCGTGGGGGCGATGCGGGCCTGGCGTATTTCGGGGGAAGAGAAGCTTCCCCGCCGCATAGAAATAGAGTGGCGGGGGGCGCTGTCCCCGCTGGATACCTCACTTGATCACCGCCAGACACTGGGCCAGAACGAGCCTGTTAGTGGCGAATCGGGCACGTTTCTGCCCGATTCGAGCGGCTGGTACCCGTATCTTGCAGGCGAACTCGCCAGCTACGATCTGAGCATGGAACTCCCGACCGGCCAGCGGGGCGTAGTCGCGGGACGCCTCATGGAGGAATCGGAATCGCCGCAGGGATATCGCGCACGTTTTGAATTTCCTGCTCCGACCGGCGGAATCGATCTCATGGCGGGTCCCTACATTCGCGAGACCCGGACGATCCGCAGCGCGGGGGGTAAGCCCATCGTGTTGAGAACCTATTTCCACCGGGAAGTCACGGATCTTGCAGGAGACTACCTCGATTCGGTCAAGGGGTATATCGATCTTTATGAATCCTGGATCGGCGCCTATCCATTCACGGAGTTCAGCATCGTCTCAAGCCCGACACCCACGGGTTTTGGCATGCCTACGCTCACCTACCTCGGTTTGGAGGTGCTGCGGCTGCCTTTCATTCGCGCAACTTCGCTAGGCCATGAGGTATTGCACAACTGGTGGGGAAACGGCGTGTATCCCGATTACGCAAAAGGCAACTGGTCGGAGGGATTGACCACCTTTATGGCCGATTATGCATATAAAGAGCGGGAAAGCGATGCGGCGGCGCGGGAAATGCGGCAGGGTTGGTTGCGTGATTTTGCCGCGCTATCGCCCAGCCAGTATGCGCCCCTGACGAGCTTTACCTCCCGCACGCACGGAGCTTCGCAAATTGTCGGTTATAACAAGGCCGCCATGGTGTTTTTGATGCTGCGCGACCTGCTCGGGCGAGATACTTTCGATCGGGCACTTCAGACATTCTGGCGCGAGCAGCGCTTTCGCGTTGCCTCGTGGGAAGATCTGCAGCGCGCCTTTGAGGCTGCTTCCGGCCGGAATCTGCACGCATTCTTCGATCAATGGCTCACTCGTCCCGGTGCGCCGGTCGTGCGATTGACGGAAGCGGTGGTGAAGGCAGAGGGGGGAAGCCATCATGTTTCCGTCACGCTCGAACAACCGGAGCCCGCGTATCGGCTGCGCGTACCGGTGGCCATCCATACCGAGCAAGGCGAGGAAATTCGCACCGTCGATCTCGAGAACACGCGTCAGGTGTTTTCCATCGAGACTCGCGCCCGCCCGCTGGAAGTGATACTCGATCCCGATCTTCGCTTATTCCGGCATTTGATGCCACAGGAGGCGACCCCGATCCTGCGTCAGGTGATGGTGAACAAGACAACAGTAACCGTTTTACTGCCGGAAAGCGGGCCTGCCCGCGATGCCGCGGCGGTCCTGGCGACCAAGCTTCAACATCGCGCGCCAAAACTGATACCGGGTACGGACAATATGCCGGCTGCGCCGATACTGGTGATAGGGCTTCAGGACCAGGTGGATGGGTGGCTTGCGCGACACGAGTTGCGCAGGCCGGAGGATATGAAGGGTAAAGGCTCGGCCCAGGCGTGGACAACGCGCCTTTCCGACGGTACCACGCTTGCAGTCGTTTCCGCACGCGACATCGAATCACTGACTGCGTTGACCCGACCACTGCCGCACTATGGGCGCCAGAGCTATGTCGTGTTCGAGGGGGCCAAAGCGGTCAGCCGGGGCACATGGCCTACCCGTCCACAGGCGGTGAAATTCCATTGAGAGAGTGGGCGATTTCCTCTTTGGCAGGCTTTTTTCGTTTTACCTTGGCATCTCCAATGAACCAGGATTGCATCCTCCGCCGCCAGCATATCGGTCCAATTTAAGGACTTTAAAGCTGGTTCTTGTTAGAATAATAAAGATTTACATAATTACTTGGAGTATTTGATGGCTGTCGAGCGAACCCTGTCTATCATCAAGCCGGATGCAGTGGCAAAAAATATAATAGGAGAAATTTACTCCCGCTTTGAACGGAACGGACTGAAAATAGTCGCATCACGGATGCTGCGTCTATCCCAGGCTGATGCTGAGGGTTTTTACGCGGTTCACCGGGAACGGCCGTTCTTCAATGATCTGGTGAAATTCATGATTTCCGGTCCCGTCATGGTGCAGGTACTGGAAGGTGAGGAAGCCATCAGAAAAAACCGGGATCTGATGGGGGCGACCGATCCGAGGAAGGCCGAAAAGGGGACGATCCGGGCAGATTTTGCGGAGAGTATCGATGCGAACGCTGTACATGGCTCGGATGCGCTCGAAACAGCGGCGGTTGAGATCGCATATTTTTTTCCGGAACTCAACATTTATTCGCGATAAGGGGATCACGGCTCAGGTATGAGCATCAATCTTCTGGATTTTGATGCGAAAGGGCTTACCGGCTTCTGTGCGGAAATCGGTGAGAAGCCGTTTCGTGCCCGCCAACTGCTGCGCTGGATACATCGGGCCGGTGAAGCCGATTTCGATGCCATGAGCGACCTCGCGAAAGGATTGCGGGAAAAGCTGTCTGCTGCCGCGGTGATAGAACCCCCGAAAGTTATCAGCGATCATACCGCTCCCGATGGCACTCGCAAATGGCTGCTGTCGGTCGGTGCGGGCAATGGGATCGAGACAGTTTATATACCGGAAACGAGCCGGGGGACGCTTTGTATTTCCAGTCAGGTAGGGTGTGCGCTCGCGTGCGCATTTTGTTCCACCGGGAGGCAGGGGTTCAACCGGAATCTGACAGTGGCGGAAATCATCGGTCAATTGTGGTGGGCGAATAAAGCGCTGACGGAAACATTTACGAGCGAGGCCGGACGCGAGCGTCCCGTCACCAATATAGTCATGATGGGGATGGGGGAGCCGCTGACAAATTTCGAGAACGTAGTGACGTCGCTCGACCTGATGCTGGACGACAACGCCTATGGCTTATCACGGCGCCGGGTGACCGTGAGCACCTCGGGAATAATTCCGGCCATGGACCGTCTCCGCGAGCGTTGCCCGGTAGCGCTGGCAGTATCCCTGCACGCTCCCAACGATGCGTTGCGCGATCAATTGGTGCCGATCAACCGGAAATATCCGATCAGGGAACTGCTGGCCGCCTGCGAGCGCTATCTTCAATCCGCGCCACGAGATTTCATCACTTTTGAATATGTCATGCTGGATGGCGTCAACGACAGCGTGGCACAGGCGCGTGAATTGGTGCAACTGGTAAGGGACATTCCCTGCAAGTTCAACCTGATTCCGTTCAATCCTTTTCCTGATTCAGGTTTCACGCGTTCTTCCGCAAATGCCGTATCCCGCTTTCGCGATGTGTTGATGGAGGCAGGACTGGTGACTACGGTACGCAAGACGCGGGGGGATGATATTGCCGCGGCCTGCGGCCAGCTCGCGGGAAAAGTCCTCGACAAGACACGGCGCACTCACCACAGCATTGCGGAAGCAGCTGGATGAGGCAGGTTCGGGCATATTTTTCCGGTCGGCAGCTGCAGCTGGAGACGTGAAGGCGTAAAAGCGATTTGCGGATATGAAGCGGCGGGTAACATGAGGATGGGGTGAGGGAATGGAAGCTCCTGAAAGTAGCGACATCGAGCAGCACGAGGAACCAAAACAGGCCGGAGAGCGGGTCGGCCAGGTGCTGCGCGCCGCTCGGCTGGAACGCGGCCTGGATATTGAGGACGTTGCGCAGCAGCTGCGCTTTGCGCCGCGGCAGGTGACGGCGCTCGAAGAGGATGAATACGATAAGCTTGCCGGCGGCCCTTTCCTGCGCGGATTCGTGCGCAATTATGCCAAATTGCTGCAACTGGATGAGGCGCCGTTATTGAAGTTGCTTGAACAGTCGGTTCCTCCTCCGACTGCGCACGTGGGGCGGCCTCCAAGCGAGGAGATTCCTTTCCCCTCCGGGGGGGAGTATCTAAAACGCAACGTGTTTATCGGTGGAGGAGTTATCCTGGCGATCACCCTGCTGGGTTACGCGATCTATAGCGATGAGGAGGCTCCAGTTGCAGAGCAGCCCGACATGGCAATGGAATCGGAGAAAGACACCGAGCAGTCGACTGTTTCATTCCCGTTTGCACCACAGGCGCCCACCGCAGAAGTGCCGGAATCCCAGGCTCCCGCAACTTCCGCGTTTGCTCCCGATATGGCTTCCCAGTCAGAGTCGAGTATTGCGGCTCTCCAGGGGACGGCACCCTCTGCGGATACGGACAGAGAGCAGGACGCTGCGGCGTCCGCTCATAAAGACGAGACCGCCGGGAGCGGCACCGAAGCCTCGGCGGGGGAGCGTCTCACTCTGCCTCTTGCGCCCCCACCGGCGCCGCAAACTACTCCCGCGGCATCGGCAGTTCCAGGGGGGGAGCCTGCCAATGTCGAAGTTGCTCCGAAGCCTCCTCATGACACAGCTGCTCCGAAGCCACCTCAGGCCGCAGTTGCTCCGAAGCCTCCTCATGACACAGCTGCTCCGAAGCCATCTCAGGTCGCAGTTGCTCCGAAGCCGGGTCCTGCAGCAGCTGGAATTCATCTGACGTTTGCCGGGGAGTCATGGGTGCAAGTCAAGGATGGCAACGGTAAATTGCTTCTCTCAAGAGTCAATCCTCCTGGCAGCGAGCAGGTGCTGCGTGGTAAGCCGCCCTATTCCCTCATGATCGGAAACCCGGGCCAAGTCAAGCTTGTCTATAATAACAGCCCGGTCGATCTCTCGACTTTCGCCAAACTCCCCGGTGGAATCGCACATCTCGTGCTCGAATAAATTTCAATTTCAACACGGCATCTCATATTCATTATGTCTATGGTTCAAAGTGCTTTTCCCCCACGCCGGAACAGCGTGGGCGTTCAAGTAGGTTCGATCCGGATCGGCGGAGGCGCGCCCATCGTAGTGCAATCCATGACCAATACCGATACGGAAGATGAGATCGCCACCACCGTGCAAGTGGCCCAGCTTGCGCGTGCCGGGTCTGAACTCGTGCGCATTACCGTCAATACGGCCGAAGCCGCCAAGGCGGTGCCGGGCATCAGGGCGCGACTCGACGACATGGGCTGCCACGTTCCCCTGATAGGGGATTTTCACTTCAACGGCCATAAACTGGTGACAGAGTATCCCGGCTGCGCACAGGCGCTGGCGAAATACCGTATCAATCCCGGTAATGTCGGGCATGGAAAGAAACGCGACGAACAGTTTTCCATTCTGATCGAAGCGGCCTGCAAGTATGAAAAACCGGTGCGCATCGGGGTCAACTGGGGAAGCCTCGATCCCGAACTGCTGGCGCGCATGATGGACGAGAATGCCCGCTCCGGGGACCCGAAGGATGCCTCCGCGGTAATGTACGAAGCCTTGATTACCTCTGCGCTCCAAAGCGCTGAGCGCGCGGAGGAGATCGGGCTGGGTCGTGACAGAATCATATTGTCATGCAAGATGAGCGGGGTGAGAGACCTCATTACCGTTTATCGCGCCCTTGCATCCCGTTGCGACTATGCGCTGCACCTTGGGCTCACCGAGGCGGGCATGGGTTCGAAGGGGATCGTTGCTTCCACGGCGGCGCTGTCGATACTGCTTCTCGAGGGTATCGGCGATACGATACGCATATCGTTGACGCCCGAACCAGGGGGAGACCGCTCGCGCGAAGTGATCGTGGCTCAGGAGATACTGCAAACCACCGGTTTGCGTGCTTTTGTGCCTCTGGTTGCCGCCTGTCCCGGCTGCGGCCGTACCACCAGCACCTATTTTCAGGAACTGGCGGAAAGCATCCAGGGCTATGTGCGCGACCAGATGCTGGTATGGCGCGAGGAATACGAAGGTGTGGAAAATATGACCCTTGCTGTGATGGGCTGCGTGGTCAATGGCCCTGGCGAGAGCAAGCATGCCAATATCGGCATCAGTCTGCCAGGCTCGGGGGAGCGGCCCGTGGCGCCGGTATTTGTGGACGGCCAGAAGTCTGTAACACTGAAAGGCGACAATATCGCAGGGGAGTTTCGCCAGATAGTCGATGAATATGTGCAGATGAAATACCCGAAGAAAGCAGTCGATGCCCACTAGGGGAATTCAGGCTGTACGCGGGATGAACGACATCCTGCCTGATCAGATCTACCGGTGGGAGTTCTTCGAGCAGGTTGTTCGCGACTGGATGGTCGCTTATGGCTATCGCAATATTCGCATGCCGATAGTCGAGCAGACCGACCTGTTTGTGCGTTCCATCGGAGCGGTTACAGACATTGTCGAGAAAGAGATGTACACCTTTGTGGATCATCTCAACGGCGAGAGCCTGACACTGCGGCCAGAGGGAACCGCGTCCTGCGTGCGTGCAGTTCTGGAACATAACCTGCTCTACTCCGGCCCACAACGGCTATATTACTCGGGTCCGATGTTTCGCCACGAGCGTCCGCAAAAAGGACGTTATCGGCAATTCCATCAGGTTGGCGCCGAGGCCTTGGGGTATACCGGGCCGGATATCGACGCCGAGCTTATCATCATGTGCGCCGACTTGTGGAAACGGCTCGGTATTTCCGGGGTGCGGCTCGAAATCGGGACGCTTGGCAG
>DATEEZ010000098.1:0-13114 GCA_035280905.1 Nitrosospira sp. | reverse complement strand
ATTCGCCAGCGCAGCAAGTATAGAAGTGCTGCGTAAACCATAGGTATAACGTTCGCTCGGGGCCTTGCGACTCAAAATCGCTGCGCCCCAGGCCAGCGCAAGCCCGAGCACATCCGATAAGTTATGTCCTGCGTCCGCCATGAGTGCCGTCGAGTCGGCGGCAAAGCCGTAACCGAATTCAATTACGACAAAGCCGCCGTTCAAGGCAATGGCAATAACGAACGCACGTCCATGATTGTGTGCTGGAGAATGGTTGCGGTGTCCGGAGTGCCCGATATGAGATGGCATGTTGGAAAAAATCGTGTTCATAACCGTAATGACTTCCCATCAGCCCTTAATGTGGATCTGGATGAAAGATGCGTTCAGGGTAATCATGAACAATGATAGCAACAATCTATCCCTATTCCTGTTCCTGTTCGACCCTCGCCAGCCTCCTTTTCCGCCCGAATTTTATGTCTGCTAGCGTACAGAATGTGAGCGATGGCTGGCGCACATTATGCCTTGGCTGATTTGCGAAGTTCCATCGATCCCAAGAAATAGGGGAAAGGAGACGACTATGTTTTTATACACTGGAACCGATCAGAATCTGCAAGCCTGCATCGATGCATGCGATCATTGTCATCGCACCTGTTTGCAAATGGCGATGAACCACTGTCTGGAATCAGGCGGCAAACATGTCGAGGCCGATCACCTCCGGCTGATGATGAATTGTGCTGAAATCTGCCAGACAGCGCTTAATTTCCTGCTCAGCGACTCCAGATTCAGTCCCGAGGTCTGTGGCACCTGTGCCGAAATTTGTGAGGCTTGTGGCCAAAGCTGTGAACAACTGGATGGGATGGAAGAGTGTGTGCAAGCCTGCCGCCAATGCGCGGAGCACTGCCGCGAGATGGCAGCGTAAAAGCATAATTTGGAGATTAATCGCAAACACCTCTCGCAGCAGCCGGATTACAGCTTAGCGGATCAATCTTCTCCTCCTTTTTAACTGAGCCCTGTAAGGCTCTCTAAAGGCTTCGGGAACCTCAGGGAGGAGGGAATGTGTGCGCCCTGAGGCAGCCCGATCCTTCGCGCAAAATCGTTGCAACCGGGGTTGTTGCAGAATTTTCCTCTTATAGCCATATTTAATTCTGACATGAACTCTATCTGCTGGAATAACCACGTTTTCAACTGAACTAATTTATACTACGCGTTGTCTGTTCACACAGACCGCGGACGATGAGCCTGCGCGTAATTCCCGATGGACCCCTGAACGGGTATACTTGGCTGACCTGCCTTATAATGCGGCAGTTACAGGTAAGAGATTCGTCAATTCAGGAATTAGGCGGCATGGGTGACCGGGAAATCGATCAGCAACTGGTGGAACGCGCGCAACACGGCGACAAGCAGGCCTTCGATCTTCTGGTGGTCAAGTACCAGCGCAAGCTTGCACGGCTGCTTTCGCAATTCATCCGCGATGCGTCAGAAGTAGAGGATGTGACTCAGGAGGCCTTTATCAAGGCTTACCGCGCGCTGCCGTCCTTCCGCGGAGACAGTGCGTTTTATACCTGGTTGTACAGGATCGGCATCAATACTGCCAAGAATTTTCTGGTGGCTCAAGGACGGCGGGCGCCTACCACCACTACAGGATTTGACAGCGAAGAGGCCGAAGGCTTTGAAGAAGCCAGCCAACTGCGCGAGATGAATACACCTGAGAGTGAACTGACAAGCAAACAGATCGCTCAAACGGTGAACCAAACACTGGAAGAATTGCCTGAAGAACTGCGTACGGCAATTACGTTGAGAGAAATTGAGGGACTGAGCTATGAGGAAATCGCAGCGATCATGAATTGTCCCATCGGTACGGTCCGTTCGCGAATATTTCGTGCACGGGAAGCAATAGCGGAAAAACTGCGTCCCCTGCTGGGGACTGGTAAAGACAAGAGGTGGTAATATGCAAGAGAAAATATCGGCATTGATGGATGGCGAACTGGACGCAGACGACGCGTCGGCAGTGATCGAGCAATTCAAGAACACAGAGGAGTTACGGGAGCACTGGATTGCTTACCACCTGATCAGCGATGCGTTGGGGCAATCGGAGATCAAACCGTTGGATATTACGCGACGGGTTAATGCAAGACTGGCAGCGGAACCTGCGGTATCCACAGTATCAAGCGCACCATTGCCCCGTCCGGCAGCGAAGCGCAGGCCACCCGCTTATGCAGCAGCTGCTTCCATTGCGGCGGCGGTGGTGGGCGGATGGATAATCCTGCAAACGACGCAGGAGGCAAATCCTTTGAGGCACAACCTGGCCGATAACAAGACGTCGCCCTCGACTTCTGCAGCCACTGTAGCGCCCGTTGCTACTTATCCTGCAATTCCCGCCAAAGCTTCCATCGCAGCATCCGCGCCTGCGCAAATCAACGACTATCTCCTGGCGCATCGGCAATTCTCGCCTAGCACTACAATGCACGGAGCAGTTCCCTTCATGCGTGCAGCGGCGGAAGCGCACGATAACGTCCGCAGATGACACAGGTTTCACTGTCTGCCCTGTTGCTGACAGCCATCGTTCAATCCGTATTCGCGCAAAACTCCCCCGGTTCATCCCCCTCATCCCCCGAGGCCCTTAGCTGGCTGCAAAAGATTGCAGCCGCGCCGCGCCATTACAATTATGTCGGGACATTCGTCTATTCGTCCGAGGATCAAATAGAAACATCCCGCATCATCCATCTGGTGAACGAGGAAGGTGAGCAGGAAAAAAGCGTGGTGCTTGATGGTCCTCCGCGCGAGATCATTCGCAACAACGACGAGATGAGATGTTACCTGCCGGAAAGCAAGACCGTGGTAACGGAAAAACGCTGGTTAAGAAAAGTTTTTCCAGCGCTGCTGCCTCAGCCATTGACGAATCTTGACGACAACTATATTGTCAAAAAGGGCAAGCAGGAGCGAGTCAGCGATTATGTCAGCCAGGTCATCGAACTGGAACCCAGGGATGACAAGCGGTATGGCCAGAAATTATGGGTAGATTCTAATACCGGCCTGCTGCTGAAAGCCGCAGTAATGGATAAGGGTCGGGTAGTGGAACAGTTTGTGTTCACCGACTTGAAAATTGGCGGCGAAATAGACAAAGATCTGTTGAAATCCAAATATTCGGACAAAGCTGCCGAATGGCGCATGACAAATCTTGTCTCCTCAACACAGGGTAGCGGGAAGCTTGGCTGGCAGGTCAAAGACCCGCCTCCAGGATTCAAAAAGATCGTAGAAATGAAACGTAATCTCTCCGGTAAATCACGTCCCGTTGCGCATATTGCCCTCTCGGATGGTCTTGCCGCCGTGTCGGTATTTATCGAGCCCATTTCCGGAGGGGCTTCTTCTCCGACCGAGGGTCTCTACCACAGCCGCGGCGCGATCAATATTTATACACGTACTCTTGGCGACAACACCGTGACTGCCATAGGCGAAGTGCCGCCAGCAACTGTAATGCAAATTGGTAATTCTGTTACCAGCCGCTAGGTTATCAGGACAGTCCGATTGCGATCTGCGGCTCGGACTGAATGTAGTCTCGATACTACTGCCCCGTTACTTTGGGCAGATGAACGCAAAGTTCATTCGTTTTTACTCCATGGAAGAAAAAGCATGATTGCTAAATTTTTACTGGTGGTGCTGCTTGGATTATCCACGAGCGCGTTTGCGGAGTTGCCCGCACGTGAATTGCCGGATTTTACCGGGTTGGTCGAAAGAGAAGGACCTTCGGTCGTTAATATCAGCACCGTTCAGTCAGGCAGCGCGGCCACAGGACGCGCTTTCCCCGGGATGCCGAACATTCCTGAGGATGACCCGTTTTTCGAATTTTTCCGGAGACACATGCAGCCTTATGGGGGAATTCCACGGGATTTCGAATCCAAATCCGTGGGTTCCGGCTTTATCATCAGCTCGGACGGCTACATTCTGACAAATACTCACCTGGTGGATGGAGCCGATGAAATCAATGTGAAGCTTACAGACAAGCGAGAGTTCCGGGCAAAGCTGATCGGTGCGGATCGCAAGACCGACATCGCTCTCCTCAAGATCGACGCTACCGGTCTGCCGAAAGTGACCCAGGGTGATCCCAACAAAATGAAGGTGGGGGAATGGGTGGTAGCGATCGGATCACCCTTCGGCTTTGAAAACAGTGTAACTGCCGGGATTGTCAGCGCCAAAGGACGCTCCCTTGCGCAGGAAAATTTCGTGCCCTTCATTCAGACGGATGTTGCGATCAACCCCGGGAATTCGGGTGGACCGCTGTTCAATATGAACGGTGAGGTGGTAGGCGTCAATTCCCAGATTTACAGCCGGACTGGCGGGTTCATGGGTTTGTCATTCGCCATTCCTATTGATGTTGCCAAGGATATATCAAATCAGTTGATCGCCAGCGGCAAGGTGAGCCGGGGCAGGATTGGCGTGCTGATCCAGGAAGTGACCAAGGAGCTTGCGGAGTCGTTCGGTTTACCCAAGCCAGCCGGCGCGCTCGTGGCTTCTGTCCAGAAGGGCGGCCCGGCGGAGAAAGCAGGCATTGTAGCGCGTGATGTCATTCTCAAGTTCGACGGCAAAACCGTGAACTCCTCGAGCGACCTGCCGCGCATGGTTGGCTCGACCAAGCCAGGCACGAAAGCGCAGATGCAGGTGTGGCGGAATGGGACGACAAAGGAACTCACGATAACGGTGGATGAGCTTCCAGAAGATGAAAAACCAGTGGCGCGTTCTGGTAAGCGGGGCAAGACGCCGGATACCGCGAACCGCATCGGATTGAGCCTGATCGAGCTGACTCCGGATCAGAAGAAGCAGCTGGAAACGGAAAGCGGACTTCTGGTCGAGGACATGGTGGCCGGCATTGCAAGCCGCGCAGGCGTCCGGCCGGGCGATGTAATTCTCAGCATCAATAATCAGGACGTCAAAACTGTTGAGCAATTCAACCAGTTGCTCAGCAAAGTCGAGAAAGGACGCAATATCGCCCTGCTGGTCAAGCGCGGTGATACCGCCACCTTCATCACCATGAAGATGAATGGTGAAAACAAATAAATGTCCGCTCCCGATCCTGATCTCCCTGTCTTGCTGACAGTCTACGGCCGGGAGCACTGCCACCTCTGCCAGGACATGATTGCGGCCCTGCAGAAACTAAGGGCAAGCTATCCTTTTCGGCTCGAAGTCATAGATGTGGATAGCGACACCGATCTGCAGTCACGCTATGGGCAACGCGTTCCAGTGTTGATGGCCGAAGACAAGGAAATTTGCCACTATCACCTTAACCTGAACGCGTTTGCCCGAATATTTCAGGGGATCGAAAAATAGCAACGGTTCTTTTGCATAAGCCGTGATCCCCTGCTTCCCCCTTATCGTCCGCGCGAAGGAGTCGATGGGGCAGGTGCTTATTTCGTCAAAATTCGCTAAAATGTCCGTCTTGAACAAGAATTTGCAGGGACCGGATATACGTGCGACCAGGGGGCCACGCCATAAGAGGGCACACCGTGTGCCCTTTTTTGATTGCCGGTGAATTCTGGCGTCGTCCTGTTATCACCCTCTTCCTTGGCCATCCTGATCCCTGATGCAGCACATCCGCAACTTTTCCATCATCGCCCATATCGACCACGGCAAATCCACGCTGGCGGACCGTATCATCCATTTGTGCGGGGGGCTGTCCGACCGCGAAATGGAAGAACAGGTGCTCGACTCGATGGAGCTAGAGCGCGAGCGCGGAATCACCATCAAGGCGCAGACGGCGGCTCTTGAATACAAGTCCCGTAACGGCGACAACTATCTCCTGAACCTGATCGATACGCCAGGCCACGTCGACTTCTCCTATGAAGTATCGCGTTCGCTCGCGGCCTGCGAGGGAGCGCTCCTGGTAGTCGACGCTTCCCAGGGCGTGGAAGCCCAAACCGTTGCAAATTGCTACACTGCAATCGAACAGGGCGTGGAAGTCATACCGGTACTGAACAAGATCGATCTGCCCGCCGCCGAACCGGAACGCGTCATCAAGGAAATTGAAGATATCATCGGCATAGAAGCCCAAGATGCCCTGCGGGCAAGCGCAAAAACCGGTTTCGGTGTGGAGGATATCCTGGAGGCGGTCATTTCGCGTATTCCCCCGCCAAAAGGGGACCCGCAAGCCCCCCTGAAAGCCCTTATCATCGATTCCTGGTTCGACAACTACGTAGGCGTGGTAATGCTGGTTCGGGTAATAGATGGGGTGTTGAGACCTAAGGACAGAATATTGCTGATGGCCAGTAAAACTGTCCATCTGTGTGAACAGGTGGGCGTATTTACGCCCAAATCAAAAAACCGGGAATCCCTCAGCGCCGGTGAAGTAGGTTTTATTATTTCCGGAATCAAGGAGCTGAAATCCGCCAAGGTCGGCGATACGGTAACACTCGCCGATCGTCCTGCTCCCCAACCGCTCCTCGGCTTCAAGGAGATAAAACCGCAGGTGTTCGCCGGACTCTATCCCGTGGAATCCAACCAGTACGATGCGCTGCGTGACGCCTTGGAGAAGTTGAAACTCAATGATTCCTCATTGCAATACGAGCCGGAAACGTCGCAGGCGTTAGGGTTCGGTTTCCGCTGCGGCTTTCTCGGGCTCCTTCATCTCGACATCGTACAGGAAAGACTGGAGCGGGAATACGACATGAATCTCATCACCACTGCACCAACAGTGGTGTATCAGGTTGTGATGCGTGATGGATCGGTCATTGAAATCGAAAACCCATCCAGGCTGCCTGACCTCTCAAAAATAGAGCAGATCCGGGAGCCGATCATTACGGCAACCATCCTCGTCCCGCAGGAATATGTCGGATCGGTCATCACGCTTTGTATCAGCAAGCGGGGGATTCAGAAAAATATGCAATATATGGGCAGGCAGGTCATGCTGACCTATGAAATCCCGCTCAGTGAAGTCGTAATGGACTTCTTCGACAGGTTAAAATCAACCAGTCGCGGCTACGCTTCGCTTGATTACGAATTCAAGGAATTCAGGCCATCCGATCTCGTCAAGCTGGATATCCTCATCAACGGCGAGCGCGTCGATGCTTTGTCGCTGATTGTTCACCGGGCGAGCAGCCAGTACCGCGGACGGGAACTCGCCCAGAAGATGCGTGAACTGATTCCACGGCAAATGTTCGATATCGCTGTTCAAGCCGCCATAGGCTCGCACATTATCGCTAGGGAAAGTATCAAGGCGCTGCGCAAGAATGTGCTGGCCAAGTGTTATGGCGGCGATATCACCCGTAAGCGCAAGCTTCTGGAAAAACAGAAAGCCGGTAAAAAGCGCATGAAGCAAGTCGGCAACGTCGAGATTCCGCAGGAAGCCTTTCTTGCGATTTTGCAAGTCGGAGAAAAGTAGCTCAAACAATACAATGGGGATCGCTTTCAACAAGCGGCATATGCTGACCGGGAAAATCCTGCTTCCAGGACAAGCAGTGGGCTGTCTACCTGAAGAAAATAAGGAACAAGAATGAACTTTCCGCTCATTATGCTGATATTGCTGTTAATCACCGGCAGTATCGCCCTGCTCGATCGTACCGTGCTGCAACGGCGCCGTGCGCAGGGAGACCAGGGGCCTTGGTGGGTGGAGTATCCGAAAAGCTTTTTCCCGGTGATTCTTGTGGTGTTCTGCCTGCGCTCTTTCCTGGTTGAGCCTTTCAAGATCCCGTCAGGCTCGATGATTCCGACTCTGCTGGTAGGAGACTTCATTCTCGTCAATAAATATACATACGGTATCCGGTTACCAGTCGCCAACATCAAGCTCATGGATATAAACACGCCTCAGCGTGGGGAAGTCATGGTTTTCCGCTACCCGGTGGACCCATCGATGGATTACATCAAGCGCATCGTAGGTGTACCCGGTGATGTTGTTAGCTACCGTGACAAGCAGTTGAGTGTCAACAACGTACCGGTGAGGATGGAGCCAAACGGGGAATATACATATGTGGAATCGGGCCTGAAATTGATTTACAGCCGCAGCTACACGGAGTCGCTCGGAAATCATCGCTATAATGTCCTTATCAATCCGCAGGAGCAAAGCATTCAGCTAGGGGGCGTGCTCCCCTTCCCCCATAATGAGAATTGCAGCTATAACGATCGTGGATTTACCTGCAAGGTCCCTCCCGGCAACTACTTTGCAATGGGAGACAACCGAGACAGCAGCAGTGACAGCCGCTATTGGGGATTCGTACCCGATGGAAATATTGTCGGCAAGGCTTTCATGATCTGGTGGAATTTCAGCGACCTGAAACGCATCGGATTGTCGATCAAGTAATTCAGAGCAACAGCCAGGACGTTGCGCATGTGCAGGAGATAAGCTCGTTACGGGTTTGGTCGGGAGGGCGCGCAAAATGAGGGCAGCTTACCGGAATATGGACATTGCGGCGCTTTGCCTGAAACTCGGTTACACCTTCAACCAATCGGCACTGCTGCGGCAGGCACTGACGCACCGCAGCCACAGCATACCTCACAACGAGCGCCTTGAATTTCTTGGTGACGCCGTCCTCAACTGCGCCGTCGCCGGGTTGATATTCCATCATTTCCCTGATCTCAGCGAAGGCAGCCTGTCGCGAATACGCGCCAACCTCGTTAACCAGAAAGTACTCGCTGAACTGGCGCAGACGCTTGAACTGGGAAAGCTTATCCGATTTGGCGAAGGTGAGCTGAAAAGCGGAGGAGGCCAGCGACCCTCGATTCTTGCGGATGCGCTGGAGGCCGTGATTGGCGCTATATATCTCGACGGAGGTTATGAGCAGGCGGGGAAGACGGTCCAAGTTCTTTTTACCCCCTCTTTGGGGGAACTGGACCCCCGTACCCTCGGCAAGGATCCCAAAACCCTCTTGCAGGAATATCTCCAGAGCCGCAAGTTGACCCTGCCCCGTTATACCGTTGTCGCTACCCGCGGAGAGGCCCATCAGCAGCAGTTCCAGGTGGAATGCGTGATTTCCCGACCTGAAATCCGCACTGTAGGCGAAGGTGCGAGCCACCGCAGCGCTGAACAGCAGGCGGCCAGACGAGCTTATGAGCAGCTCCAGCCGCATCATGTGTGACTTTCGCCCCTCCCAACCCGTCAATCCTTATCGTGGCCAAATATCCAGCGGGCAAGGATGCGAGGAATTTCCCGAATTGTATATTGTAGAAACCTTTTTCGATGAATACTGAAACTCCCCTTGCGGACGCAGTCTATCGCAGTGGTTATGTTGCCATCGTTGGCCGTCCCAACGTAGGCAAATCCACTCTGCTGAACGGATTGGTCGGGCAAAAGATTAGTATCACGTCAAAAAAATCCCAGACGACGCGCCATCGCATACACGGGATTTTCACTGACGCACACTCCCAGTTTGTTTTTGTCGACACCCCCGGCTTCCAGACACAGCATACAAGCCGTTTGAACAGCGGAATGAACCGACTGGTTACCCAGACGCTGCGTGATGTGGATGTCGTGATACTAGTGATTGAAGCAATGCGCTTCGACGATCGCGATAAGCTGGTGGTAAAGCTTCTGCCAAAGAACAAGCCGGTGGTTCTTGCCCTCAACAAAATAGACCGCCTGCCTGATAAATCCGAGCTACTTCCCTTCCTCGAAAAAATGTCAAAGGAATTTGATTTCGCAGCCATGGTGCCAATAAGTGCCGAGAATGGAGGACAACTGCCTGAATTGATAGCCGCGGTACGGGCGCACCTGCCGCAAAATCCGCCATTATTCCAGGAAGATGAAGTAACCGATCGGGATGAACGCTTCATAGCCGCGGAACTGGTTCGCGAAAAATTGTTCCGGCTGCTGGGAGAAGAAATTCCTTATTCCACAAGTGTCATCATTGACCAGTTTGTAATGGAAGGCGAACTGCGGCGGATTCATGCTTCCATTGTGGTAGACAAATCCAGCCAGAAAGCCATCGTCATCGGTAAGGACGGAGAAAAACTGAAGCTGATCGCTACCCAGGCGCGCAGGGACATGGAGGAAAGTTTCGGCGGCAAGGTTTATCTCAAGGTCTGGGTAAAGGTCAAAAGCGGCTGGGCCGAAGACGCACGCCTACTGAAGACGCTCGGGTATGAGTAACCCGCCGGTGCGCCATAAGTTTCACATTTATTCTCGCCGCTTCAAAACCCTGCGTACAAGCCCGGCGGATGTTCCCACGAGCGAAGGTAGCTGGCGAGATGCTCCCTAAGGAAGGAACCGCTGAACAAATCGCTCGCAGGCGCGGCGGTGGCTTTGCGGGATGAGATGCGCAAAAGGTGACGACGCGAATGGTGCGACAGCGGAGAGGCGCAGTGTCTTACGACGGAAGGTGCGACCTCGAAGCGGGATGCGCTTTGGGGCGCCACTTCGTTGCGCTTCTTGGCATCGCTATACACGTAAATGCGCAAGCTACGACTTTCGTCGCGCGCCTCGTGATCATCCCGATTTGACAGCAACGCGCTCTGCGGAGGATTTGTTCAGCGGTTCCCTAAACATGAGCATAGATAAACAGCGCCAGGAAGCACAACCCGCTTTTGTGTTGCATACCTATCCTTATCTCGAAACCAGCCTTATCGTGGAAGTTTTCACGCAAAATTTCGGGCGTATTGCCGTGGTTGCGAAGGGCGCCAAGCGTCCCACATCTGCACTGCGAGGATTGCTGCGCGCATTCCAGCCTCTCCTGTTGAGCTGGGGAGGAAAGTCCGAATTGCGCACCTTGCATAAGGCGGAATGGCAGGGTGGACAGTTACCCTTACAGGGAACCGCCCTGATTTGCGGATTTTATCTCAATGAACTTTTGATACGGTTATTGCACCGCAATGACCCGCACGAACGGTTATTTACCTACTATCGAGAGGCCCTGTCCGACCTGAGCACGGAGAGCGATTACATTCCCATACTGCGTCGCTTCGAGCAGCGCCTCTTGCAGGAACTGGGTTATGCCTTGACGCTCGATCACGATGTTTCATCGGGAAAACCGATTAAACTAGATCAGACCTACTGCTACGAAATCGAGCGGGGGCCGGTTGCATTGAGCACCGGCGACTGCCTTTTTAACCTCCAGGTAAGTGGAAAAACGCTACTGGATATGAGTCAGGGAGACTATTCAGCTCCCTTGACCCGTCTGCAGAGCAGGACCCTGATGCGCCACCTGCTCAATCACTATTTGAGCGAGAAACCGCTGCATACACGTCAACTGCTGAAGGATATGCAGCAACTTTGATCTAATCGGAAATGTCCGTAGCAACCACTATTCTTGTTATCGGGCATATCATTACTTCCACCTCCTACTTGAAGGATCAATCAACTTAAAAATTCCATCGCGGGTTCTGCCTCTCCTTCCTGACATGACCAATTCCCTATATGGCTCAGGTAAACAGGAGGTATACCGCCAGCAGAACTCCTACGGTAGCGACCGATAAAGACAGGAACGATGAGAGCCAGGGTATGGACAGCTTGGGAAGATCTTCGAGCGGTAACGAGCTTAGATAATGTCTGTGATTGAGTAAGGCGCCG
The DNA here is from genome assembly GCA_035280905.1 of Nitrosospira sp. Taxonomy (GTDB): domain Bacteria; phylum Pseudomonadota; class Gammaproteobacteria; order Burkholderiales; family Nitrosomonadaceae; genus Nitrosospira. The sequence continues at coordinate 1,650 of DATEEZ010000098.1, read as the reverse complement.
AGAATGGTCGCGGTGCCTGCGAGCACAAGAATAATGCCGAGCACACCCGAGATTCCATGAGCGCTAGCAGAATTCCCACTCCTGGAAATTTCATCGGAAACTGCGAGAAGATTCAGAAACAGACCGAAGCGGGCGACGACAAAACCAAGCGCAATGATCGTTAGCCCCGTGCGCACCCATGCCAGAAGCGTCCGCTCCGCCGCGAAGAAAACGCGTGGATCCGACATTTTCTCCAGAACACCCTCTTCCCCACAGCGGTTTTCAGATGCGGAATTTATAGCAACCCTCTTCACCAAAAGCGAAGCAGTCAGGAGTAATGCGTCTAAAGAGTAACACACCCAAAAGCGAGTAACTGGCGGTCCACTTTTATGTACATACTGTCTTCGCCGCACGCGCTATTATAATATAGTCATTTTTTGCCCGATCCCTCTTGCCTTCTTCCAGGTGCGGGGGGCAATATCATTCAGGCAATCATTGAAAAAAGCCGAATCAGGAAAACTCTCGCCACTATTATGATCAAACTCGGCGTTAATATCGATCACGTCGCCACCTTGCGCCAGGCGCGACGCACAACATATCCCAATCCGATAGAGGCGGCACTCGTTGCTGAATCGGCCGGAGCAGATGCCATCACCTTGCACTTGCGCGAAGATCGGCGCCACATACAGGATAGAGACGTGGAAATCCTGCGCGGCGTGCTCAAGACCCGCATGAATCTGGAGAGCGCGGTCACGGATGAAATGATCGAATTTGCGCTGCGCATCAAACCCCACGATATCTGCCTTGTGCCGGAACGGCGCGAGGAATTGACGACTGAAGGTGGACTCGATGTGGTACGGCATTTCGAGCAAGTGCAACGCGCATGCCGCAGTCTGGCGGAAGCCGACATCCGGGTTTCACTATTCGTCGATGCCGAACCGATGCAGATCGATGCGTCCGTTGAGGCCGGGGCGCCAGTCATCGAAATTCACACCGGACATTATGCCGATGCGCAAACAGCAGATGAACAGCAAGGTGAGCTGGAGCGGGTGCGATCAGCAGCAAACAGGGGACTCGAACAAGGGCTCAAGATCAACGCGGGGCACGGCCTGCATTACCAGAATGTTCAGGCAATCGCGGCAATTCCGGGCGTGTCAGAGCTTAACATCGGGCACGCGATCGTGGCTCGCGCATTGTTTGTTGGCTTCGAACAGGCAGTACGGGAAATGAAAAATCTGATGCTGAAAGCATGCAAATGATCTATGGAATCGGAACCGATCTGGTGGAAACCTCGCGTATTGCGCGACTGCTGGAAAAATACGGAGAGCGTTTCGCCCGGCGCCTGCTGACAGAGGAAGAATGGCCGGAATACTCAAGAAGCATGCAGCCGGCAATGTTCCTGGCGAAGCGTTTTGCCGCCAAAGAAGCGCTTGCCAAAGCCTTTGGCACGGGTATCCGTCATCCGGTAAGCCTGAGCCATATCGGAGTAACCCATGACACCTTGGGAAAACCCTATTTCAAGTTCCACCCTGAATTGAATATCCTGGCCCAGAACGAAGGCATTACCCGCCACCATCTCTCAATCAGCGACGAACTGAACCTCGCTTGCGCTTTTGTCATATTGGAAAAATAAATGTCGCTCGGTCCCGTCATGCTCGATATCGAAGGCAC
>DATEEZ010000097.1:0-3776 GCA_035280905.1 Nitrosospira sp. | reverse complement strand
TTCGTTTGTTTTTCTGATTGGTGTTTCGCTGATCTACGGGGTAACAGGAACGCTCAATATGGCGGACGTGGCCGCGCGCGCTTCGTCGCTCACCGAGGACGAACGCATACTGTTCGAAACCGGCGTCGCCATTCTAGGCGGCGCATTTCTGCTCAAGGCAGGAGCATGGCCACTGAATTTCTGGTTGCCGTCTGCTTATGGCACCGCCGCACCCCCAGTGGCCGCAGTTTTTTCGATTATGACCAAAGTTGGGATTTACGCGCTGCTGCGGCTGGGGTCGTTGTTGTCGGGCGCTTCGGGCGCGAGTGTCCCCGCGCCATTCAATGACGGCTGGCTGTTTGGCATCGGCATTGTCACGCTCGTGCTGGGAACAGCGGGCATACTCACCGCAAACCATCCGCAGCGGCTGGTAGCCTATTGTGTCATTGCCTCCGCAGGGACCTTGCTTGCGGCACTCGGGTTTGGCGGGATGGCAATGAAAGGCGCGGCCTTGTATTACTTGACAAGTTCAGTTTTGGCGACAGGTGCTTTCTTCATGCTTTGTGAGATGATCGAACGCACGCGGCAAACCGGGGAGGAGGTGTCGCTGGAGATGATGGACCCCGCCGGCCAGGAGCCGGTCGATGCCGATTTTACAGATGAAGTGGTAGGTATTGTCATCCCTGCGGCGATGGCATTTCTAGGCATGGGTTTTTTTGCGTGCGCGCTGCTCGTGGCGGGGTTGCCGCCGCTATCAGGCTTTATCGCCAAATTCCTGATCCTCTCCGCCGCGCTGACGGATACTGCGCCAGGGACAGTACCCGTCACGGTATGGGTACTATGGGTGAGTGTACTCGGTTCGAGTCTGATTGCAATCATTGCTCTTTGCCGGATGGGAATACTTTTGTTCTGGACTTCGGATGAGATCATGATCCCAAGGTTGCGCCTTGGGGAAGCGGCTCCGGTTGCGGTGCTGCTGCTGCTCAGCGTTGCACTTGCGATAGAGACGGGGCCAGCGATGGATTACTTGAGTCTTGCAGGTAATTCGCTATCTTCACCCCAGGTATATATCGATGCGGTATTGTCGGGCGGTCGACCCCCCGTACCTTCGCCCGCGCCCTCAATTCCAGTGGAGGGTATTCGGCAATGAAACGGTGGCCGTCGCTGACATTATTTACGGTCATTCTGTTTGCCTTGTGGCTTTTGCTGAATGATTCCCTGGCGCCGGGCCACCTTTTGCTGGGTCTGATCCTCACGGTGATTATTACCGCCTCGACTGCGGCAATACGGCCGCTTCGCGCGCACCCGCACCATCTGCTCACTGCTGTCGGACTACTTTTTGTGGTGCTGATCGATATTATCCGCTCCAACATCGCCGTGGCGGGGATCATTCTCGGACCGGCGGAGAGACGTTTTAATTCAGGTTTCATGAAAATTCCGCTGGACCTGCGTGACCCGTATGGCCTTGCCGCGCTCGCCTGTATAATCACGGCGACGCCTGGTACCGTCTGGGCTGGTCTTTCGCCGGATGGAAGCACGCTCACGATTCACGTTCTGTATCTGCAGGATGAGGAGGCGTGGGTTCGCACCATCAAGCAGCGTTACGAGCGGCGACTGATGGAGATATTCGAATGAATGGAATGCTGCCGTGGGCGATATCCTTCGCTCTGATTGCTGTTGCACTTGCCATGATTTTTGCGACAATCCGCCTTCTGCGCGGACCTGCCGCGGAAGATCGCGTACTGGCGTTGGATACCTTGTATGTAAACGGCATGATAATGACGCTGGTGCTGGGCATCCAGTTCGGGTCGCGGTTTTATTTCGACATTGCTCTGTTGATTGCATTATTCGGGTTTGTCGGTTCCGCAGCCATGGCTAAATTCCTGCTGCGTGGAGAGGTGATCGAGCCATGACGACGGATTCGATTCCCTTCTGGCCCGACCTGCTCGGCTCGCTGCTCCTGATCTCAGGCAGTTTGCTGACGCTGATCGGATCCCTCGGCTTGCTCAGGCTGCCTCATCTGTTTGCGCGCATGCATGGCGTTACATTGGGAAACACGCTCGGTCTTGGCTTTGTGCTGCTGGCCTCAATGCTGATTGCTTCGATACACGCGGAGCGACTCGTGTTTCAAGAGGTGCTGATCACACTGTTCATGGTATCCACTTCACCCGTGACGACGATCCTGCTCATGCAGTCCGGGATGTACCGCAAGCGCACCGATACCGGGGAAAAACCGCCGCGCAGCCAGGATACGAACTGAACTGGCAATACGCTCCCCGTTTTACCGCTTCTCCTTTTTTCCATTGCAACTTATAAAGTATCAGTCAATCATGCTGCCATCCATTGAACAACGTCTTTCTCTTGAACTGGGCGCGAAGCCTGTACAGGTCACCGCTGCCATTACCTTGCTGGACGAAGGCGCAACGGTGCCCTTCATCGCGCGTTACCGCAAGGAGGTGACAGGCGGGCTGGACGATATACAATTGCGCCTGCTCGAAGAACGGCTGCGCTATTTGCGCGAACTGGAAGACAGGCGCGCCACAATCATCGCATCGATAGAAGAGCAGGGCAAAATGACACCCGCGTTGCTGGCTTCCATCATGCAGGCCGAGGACAAGACGCGGCTGGAAGACCTGTATCTCCCCTTCAAGAAAAAGCGACGCACCAAGGCACAGATCGCGCTGGAAGCCGGGCTCGAGCCACTGGCCGATGCGCTGCTTGCCGACCCGATGCTGCAACCCGAGGAAGAGGCCGTCAAGTATCTGAAGCCCGCCTTTATCACCGAGCAGGGGGATAACCCCGGGGTGCCGGATGTGAAAGCCGCGCTCGAGGGGGCGCGCCAGATCCTGATGGAACGTTTCGCGGAAGACGCCGAATTGCTTCAATGGCTGCGCGAGTATCTGCTGGAACACGGGGTAGTGGAGTCGAAAGTCGCGAATGGCAAGGATGGTGGCAAGGAAGAGGAGGGCGGCAAGTATTCCGACTATTTCGACTATTCCGAGCCGCTCAGTTCGATTCCTTCGCACCGGGCGCTGGCGCTTTTTCGGGGTCGCCGTGAGGAAGTTTTACGCGTTGCCCTGCGCCTGGATTCCGAGGCGGAAAAGCCGAAATGGGACGCTCCCCACAACGCCTGCGAAGCGCGGATTGCTGTGCGGTTCGGCATTGCGGACAAAGGTCGTCCGGCCGATGCATGGCTGATGGATACGGTGCGCTGGACCTGGCGCGTGAAGAGCTTTCCGCATCTGGAAATCGATCTTATGGGTGGGTTGCGCACACGTGCCGAGACTGAAGCAATCCAGGTCTTTGCGCGCAACCTGAAAGCCCTGCTCATGGCGGCTCCCGCCGGGCCTTGTGTGACAATAGGTCTCGACCCGGGGCTGCGCACCGGTGTAAAGGTTGCAGTAGTGGATGCAACCAGCAGGGTCATGGAAACGACCACTATTTATCCACATCAGCCAAGGAATGATTGGGATGGCTCGCTCCATGTTCTGGGTATGCTTGCGGAAAAATATCGGGTGTCGCTGATAGCTATTGGCAATGGCACCGCCTCGCGCGAGACCGACAAGCTGGCAAAAGACCTGATCAAGCGTCGTCCTGATCTCAAGCTCACCTCCATCGTAGTTTCGGAAGCTGGGGCCTCGGTTTATTCCGCCTCCGATCTGGCCTCAAAAGAATTCCCCAATATGGATGTGTCTCTGAGAGGGGCGGTTTCCATTGCGCGTCGCCTGCAGGACCCGTTGGCGGAACTGGTCAAGGTTGATCCGAAGTCGATTGGCGTGGGCCAATACCAGCATGAC
>DATEEZ010000096.1:0-13229 GCA_035280905.1 Nitrosospira sp. | reverse complement strand
CCGTTGCGCCCACACCTTCTTCTCCGCCATCTGTATCGCCGCTAGTCATCTTCTATCTCAATTAATAAATCCTGAGCCTAGATCATCCCTAAGCGGATGAGAGCAATCTCGATAATGCAATCATGCAGCGGGGTGCAGCCTGTGGTTTCTCGAGGTCCAGGATGACATAGGAGAAAGGAAGCACTGTCCACCATTCTGAATTCTAACTTGCAGTTTGTACTTCAGTCGGATGGCGCCGGTGCGGTCGAGTATTGAGGGTACAATTGCGTCCCGCAGTAATCCAACTCAAATCAGACCGATAAAAGTGCTTCTTATTAGGCCTCGTATAACCCTGCCATGATTTATCCTTTCCCCAGGAAATATAAAAATTTTTCTTCAAGTCAAATCTCTCGGTCCTTGCTTCAGTTGTATTGATAATTTTAAGCATTCAAATATGCCGGAAATCTCGACCGATTGGTCGAATCGTGCGCAAACAGCCCTTGTATATTTAATCACCCTCGCAGCAATCGCCCTGCTTGGAGGGGTACTGTTGTACTGGGCACGCCTTTGGTTCATCCCCCACCCCCAACCCAGCCTCGAGCTAGGCCCGCATGCGAATGTGCGTGCGAACGTGGATGCGACCGAGGAGGTATCGACTGTTAGTGATCTGTTCGGTATTGCGCAACGAGAACAGCCATCTATTGCTGTTCCTGCCGGACCTGAGATCAGGCTGTTCGGAGTTGTCGCCGCTTCCGAGGGCAGGCGAGGATATGCAATTCTGCAAGTGGATGGAAAAGAGACGCTTGCGGTACTCGAAGGTGAAAACATCGCTCCTGGCCTCCAGTTGGCTGAGGTTCATCCCGAATATATTGTGCTCGAACGTGATGGAATGCGAGAAACACTTGCATTGCAGCGCCAGAACCCCCCTCCAGACTCTACTACCCCAGCACAGACAGACTTGCCTGTCGAACTCCACGCGCCAGTTATAACTGAATGATGCCGTTATCTCATGGGCTACAGAGGTAAAATCATGCGGCATCGCTCGCTATGTGCATTTTTTCTATGGATGGCAATGGCGGGTTTGCCCACCCAGACTTGGCCTGCAACCCCCCCTGCCACCGTTACAGTCGAGGAAATTGGCGCTACACCGAGAGCTCTACCGGAAGCGGATTCCCTGCGCGCCAGTAAAGCCAAGCCCCCTGCCAGCCCGGATCTCGTTACACTCAACTTCGTCAATGCTGATATTGAAGGCGTGGTGAAGGCGGTCAGCGAAATCACCCGGAAAAATTTCATGCTTGATCCGCGCATCAAGGGTACGATCAACATCGTCTCAGCGAAGGCGGTGCCTAGATCGGCGGTCTACGACGTATTCCTGTCGGCATTGCGATTGCATGGATATGCCGCCGTTGATGATTATGGAATCATCAAGATCGTTCCGGAAAGCGATGCCAAGCTATACCGGAGCCCGACACTTGGCCCCACTGACAAGCGGCAACTCGCAGGTGACCGTATCCAGACCCAGGTATTTACGCTGCAGTACGAGTCGGCGGTGCAGATGATACCGATTCTGCGCCCGCTGATCGCGCCAAATAACAGTATCACTGCAAACCCCAACAGCAACACGCTGGTCATTACCGACTACGCGAGCAATCTCCATCGTTTGGTAAAAATAATTGATTCGATGGATCAACCAAGTGGAACGGATCCCGTGTCAATACCGCTTCAACATGCTTCGGCGATCGACGTCGCGCAAACCGTGAACCGTCTGTTTGCGGACTCGGCGCAGTCCCAGGGCGAGGGCGCCATGGGCCAAACCCAACAGCGTTTCACGGTCGTAGCGGATGCTCGCTCGAATACCCTCCTTGCACGTTCCGGAGACCGGGCAGCGCTCACCCGTCTGCGCCAATTGGTAACAGTGCTTGATTCCCCGACCAGCGCTGCCGGCAACATGCACGTCGTTTTCCTCAAGAATGCCGATGCAGTCAAGCTTGCCGAAACCCTCAGGGCGATCTATCACAACATGGCCTCCCCGGTTTCGTCATCTTCAGGGCTGAGTCAGCCAACCGGCACAGCTTTTGGAACTTCTTCCCTTGGTGCATCTACCGGTAGCACGATGGTTGCCTCCCTCGGCGCCTCCATGCCTGGCTCCAGCCTTGCTGCGGGAGCTGTTCCTGCTGCTTCCGCCGTCACGCCAGCCCCGATGCAAACACAGACTGCCGCGACTTCCGCCGCACCCGGCATCATTCAGGCGGATGCAGCCACCAACTCGATCATTATTACTGCCCCAGATGCTATTTATAATAATTTGCGCGCGGTAATAGAGAAGCTCGACGTGCGCCGCGTGCAAGTTTATATTGAAGCGCTGATTGCCGAGATTACTGCCGATAGAGCCGCGGAATTCGGTATTCAGTGGCAGAATCTGAGCGATGCCATGCAAGGCGGCACCCAGGTTTTTGGTGGCACCAATTTCAATGCGCGCACTGCCGGTGGCGGGAGTATCATCTCTACCGCCCAGAATCCGATAGCGAATGCAGCGTCAGGTCTGACTATCGGCATCATGAATGGCCTCGTTACGGCTATTCCCGGCATCGGCCCTGTTCTCAATCTTCATACTCTTATCCGGGCGCTGGAAACGGATGCCAATGCCAACATTCTTTCTACCCCCACACTGCTGACACTGAATAACGAAGAGGCCAGAATTGTTATTGGGCAGAACGTTCCGATTCCCACTGGCCAATTCATTCCCCCAGTCGGCGGCGCGGTGACCTCTCCGTTTCAGACTGTTTCACGCCATGATGTAGGATTATCATTAAAGATCAGGCCGCTTATCTCAGAAGGCAACACTGTCCGTGTGCAGATTTTTCAGGAAGTCTCGAGCGTCGTTCCCGGCACGGTTAACGCAACCAACGGGTTGATTACCAACAAGCGATCAATCGAATCGACAGTGCTTGTGGACGATGGGCAGATCCTCGTGCTCGGCGGTCTGATGCAAGATACGGTAAATGACTCAGTTGAAAGAATTCCACTGATTGGAGCCATCCCGCTGTTCGGACAATTGTTCAGTTACAACAAGCGGTCGCGCAACAAAACCAATCTAATGGTATTCCTGCGACCGACACTGATACGTGCCAGCGAAGCTGCCGATCCGCTTTCTGAAGCACAGTACGATCGGGTGCTGAGCGAACAGAAAAAAGCCAAGCCCCCGTTTAATCTTGTGCTTCCGGACATGGAACCGCCTACTTTGCCGCCTCGGCAACCGCCACCTGTCATCCTTGATGACAGCGTCACTCCCGATGGTCTGGATATCTCTAATGTTCCAAGCAACTGGGATACAGGGGAAGTGATGGACAATACACCCTGAGATCGGGCCACGATAATGTCGTCTGACAAGATTCCTTATGTCTTTGTCAAGACAAATGGAGCAGCCGTGACAAGCGTCACGAGCGATCACGCAGAGGTGGTAGTCCGCGACGGAGTCCAGGCCGGAGCACTGGCAGAGTTGCGTCGCGTTCTGGGTGTACCCCTGCGGGCACGCCGCCTCGATACCGATGAGTTCAATGAGGTTGTTTCGGTACTGTATAACGGCGCAAATGAAGGCGCCGCCGCGCTCGCGGACGATCTCGCACAGGATATAGACCTCTCGAGGTTATTGCAGGAGCTACCGAAGGTCGAGGACCTGCTCGAGAGCCAAGATGATGCTCCAGTCATCCGGCTGATCAACGCGCTCTTTACACAGGCGTTACGCAATACGGCTTCCGATATCCACATTGAACCGTATGAAACACGCTCGGTCGTGCGGTTGCGAGTGGATGGCACATTGCGCGATTTGATCGAACCTGCGCGCGCATTACATGCCGCCCTCATCTCACGCATCAAGATTATGGCGCAGCTAGATATTGCGGAAAAACGCCTCCCGCAGGATGGCCGGATTACACTTAGGATGGCGGGCAGGCCAGTCGACGTACGCGTATCCACCATTCCCACTGCGCACGGCGAACGCGCCGTACTGCGTCTGCTGGACAAGCAGGCGGGGCGGCTGGATCTCCCTCGGCTTGGCATGGATGAGATCACGTTGACTCGCATGGACAGGCTTATTCGCGAGCCACATGGCATTATCCTCGTAACCGGTCCCACTGGGTCCGGCAAAACAACTACGCTTTATGCCGCCCTGTCGAGGCTGGATTCCGCATCGCTCAACATCATGACGGTTGAGGACCCCATCGAGTACGATCTGGACGGCATCAGCCAGACTCAGGTTAACGCGCGAATCGAAATGACGTTTGCGCGAGCCTTGCGGACAATCCTGCGTCAGGACCCGGATGTCATAATGATCGGAGAGATTCGCGATCTCGAAACCGCACAGATCGCGGTACAGGCCAGCCTTACGGGGCATCTCGTATTTGCAACCCTGCATACCAATGATGCGATAAGCGCCGTCACCCGGCTTGTCGACATGGGAGTCGAGCCGTTTCTGCTGGCATCGAGTCTGATCGGTGTAGGCGCGCAGCGTCTGGTGCGACGGCTCTGCCTGGAATGCCGCCAGCCCTGGGACGAGGACATGGGAAAATTTCCTTTCCTGGGCTCTGCTCCGGCTTCCATAATTCTATACAAGGCACAGGGCTGTGCTGCCTGCAATCAATCCGGCTATCAGGGACGTACCGGGATTTATGAATTGCTCGCGGTTGACAACGACCTGCGCCGGCAAATCCATGACCGCGCTTCCGAACAAGACCTGCGAGAGTATATGGTTTCGGCTGGAATGCGCTCGTTACGTGACGATGGCATGCGCCTCGCTACCCAGGGCGTCACTAGTCTGGAGGAAGTCGTGCGTGTGACACGCGAATAGCAGTTCTGTATGGAAGCGTACCGCTACGAAGCGCTTGATGCTGAAGGCCGCACGGTAACGGGTGTACTGCAGGCTGATACCGCACGCCAGGCGCGGGCGCAGTTGCGTGCTCAGGGCCTGCTGCCTTCAACTGTCGATCAGGTTCGCGCCCGTGACCGTGCCCAAACGCCTTGGGCACGGGGTTTACATCCGGATGAGCTGAGCGTGCTGACAAGACAGATGGCCACCCTGCTGGCCGCCGGCCTGACAGTCGAACAGGCACTTGCGGCGCTTATCGAATCCGCAGAGGAGCCGATAACACGTGAGGTGCTCGGCGGCGTCAAAACAGAGGTCATTGCCGGCCTCTCCCTCTCCGCCGCGCTGGCCAGTTACAGCAGGAGTTTCCCCGATTTCTACCGGGCGCTGGTACATGGGGGAGAGGAATCCGGGACATTGCCGCTAGTACTGCGCCATCTTGCCGAATATCTCGATGCGCGCCAGACACTAAAACAGAAAACCAGCCTTGCGCTCCTTTACCCGGCACTGGTGACCGTTATTGCCATTATCATTGTCGCCGGCCTGCTCGTGTATGTGGTTCCCCAGGTAGTGCAGGTATTTCAGCATTCTCGCCAGAGCCTGCCCCTCCTGACTCGCGCGCTGATCGGATTGAGCGATTTCCTTCGCATGTCCTGGCCTTATCTGATTATCGCCATTGCTGCCGCGGGGCTTTCCGTCCGCATAGCACTGCGGCGTGATGACATCAGATACCAGTGGCATGCCCTGCTGCTGCGTGCCGCATGGCTGGGACCATTGATTCGCAGTAGTAACACCTCCCGTTTCGCCAGCACGCTTTCCATTCTGATCGGAGGAGGTGTGCCACTTCTTAAAGCGCTCAGTTCCGGTGCACGCGTGATGAGCAACATGGTCATGCGCAGAGCAATCGAGGAAACGATCGAACAGGTCCGCGAAGGCGCGAGCCTCTCCAGGGCGCTGCGGGAAACCCGCGTGTTTCCGCCACTGCTCGTGCACCTGGTCGCGAGCGGGGAAATGAGCGGCAAGCTTAAAGAAATGCTCGAACGCGCTGCCCAGCTCGAAGCTCAGGCGCTGGAGCGGCGACTAGGCATCTTTTTAACGCTGCTGGAACCAATAATGATTCTGGTAATGGGAGGGATCGTGTTGGTAATTGTTCTTGCCATACTGCTCCCCATCATGGAAATCAATCAGCTGGTGCATTAGCGATCTTTCTCATTCAATACCGAGGCCTTTGATCGATAATCCATAACGATCCAGATTAAAACCTCCAACTGTAATCAAGGGCGCTTTCCCATAGAACTCCCGAGAGAACGATTGGGAGCAACTGCTCAGCATGTGAAGTAAGGCTTTTACTATCGGCAGAATCTAATCTGATGGTGCAATTTTGAACACAGCACGCCTGCTGCCCCAGGGAGTTTACTAAGAAGCTTCAGAAGATGTTCCGCTGCTGTTGAGTCTCGGTTTTATTTGGTTCGGTTCGCTTGGCTGGAACCGAAACGGAACGTCATATCTATATTTTTAGTGGGATGCGCGGCAGAAGAAAAGGGGGTGGCAGGGTCTATGGCGCACCAAGCCTCAATTCACCCCAGAAGAAGTGCCGCAGTAGGATAACGGTATGGAGTTCGGGGGGAGAAAGAATCTGTACGCAGATTCCCCCCGCTTGGAACTGTATCAGTGCTCAAACCAAACTTCCGATGAGGAATTTTGGTTTGCTTTTACTGATTTTAGTCGGCCTTGATATTCGACGCCTGTTGACCCTTAGGGCCTGTTGTCACATCGAAAGTGACCCGCTGGGCCTCGTGCAATGATTTGAAGCCATCACCTGTAATGGCAGAGTAGTGGGCGAACAAATCATTTCCACCGTTATCTGGGGTAATAAAGCCAAAACCTTTGCTGTCGTTAAACCATTTTACAATACCTGTTGCCATGTTATTTCCTTAATAAGATTTCACCCTACAGTGACCTGTAGATGGCCGTTGAATATCAAGGGAAAGGGTCAACCAAAGGTATCGTTTTACGGCTTGAATCCAAAGACTTTAGTAGGATACGCGCTATCTGAAGAAGTTCAAAGTATATTTCGCAACAACTGCCACATTTTTTAGTAGCAAGTCATTGATTAGTCTGTTCAAGCTACAGATGGGGTAGAAGGGAAGATTAGGCAGCATACCAGAGCACGGCGAAGTAATGACATGCAGTGCCTGCCAGAACAAAGAGGTGCCAAATTAGATGGGCATACTGCAAACGGGAATCCATAGCAAAAAAATCACCCCGATAGTGTAGGACAAGCCTCGCGCAATCAACCAAAGCAAGCCAGGTGTGGGCACTTTGGCAACCAACGGATTTATGGCAATCACAATCATCCACCCCATGAACAGATAGAGACTGGTGGATGGAATGGGTAAGGGGGCTCTATAGAACGAAGCTTTATCATCTACTGAGTCAAACCCCTTGCCAGATCGGCCTTTATGTCTTTTACTGCTTCAAGTCCCACTGCAAGGCGGAGCAAGCCCTCGGTAATGCCGGCTGCATCCCGGCTTTCCTGACTGATCCGCCCGTGAGTGGTGGTGGCGGGATGCGTAAGGGTGCTCTTGGCATCACCGAGGTTGGCGGTGATCGAAATCATACGAACGGAATCCACCACTCTCCATGCCGCTTCTCTTCCGTTCTTCAATTCGAATGAAACGATTCCACCTCCGGTTTTCTGCTGGCGTCTGGCAAGCTCGTACTGCGGATGCGATGGCAAGCCGGGATAATGGACCTTAGCTACACCGGGCTGCGCTTCCAGCCAGCGCGCAATTTCCAGCGCATTTTCGGAATGCCTTTCCATGCGAAGGTTCAGGGTTTCCATGCCCTTCAGAATCACCCAGGCATTGAACGGGCTCAGGCTCGGCCCGGCAGTGCGCAGAAAACCGAATATCCCCCCGTCCATGACCAGATCGCGCTTGCCCAGCACCGCGCCGCCCAACACTCGTCCCTGGCCCTCAAGATATTTGGTTGCAGAGTGAATCACAAGATCTGCGCCCAATTCCAATGGGCGTTGCAGCGCGGGGGAGCAGAAGCAATTGTCCACGGCGAGCCACGCGCCTACTTTTTTTGCTACAGCTGCCAGCGCGGCAATGTCGGAAATCTCGGTCAACGGATTGGATGGCGTTTCCATGAACAGCAGCTTGGTGTCGGGTCTTGCCGCTGCTTCCCAGGCGGAAACATCCGTAGCGGAAACAAACGTCGTTTCAATGTTGAAACGCTTGAGGATATTGTTGAACAGACTGACGGTCGCACCGAACAGGCTGCGGGAAGCCACGATATGGTCTCCCGCGCGGAGCAGTCCCATCGTGCAGGCAAGAATGGCTGACATGCCGGAGGAGGTAGCTACACATGCTTCCGCCCCCTCCAAGGCAGCCAGCCTTTCCTGAAAAGCGGTAACCGTGGGGTTGGTAAAGCGCGAATAAATATTTCCCGGTTCCGCATCCGAAAAACGGGCTGCGGCCTGGGCGGCGCTGTCGAAGACAAAACTCGAAGTAAGGAATAAAGCCTCCGAGTGTTCATTGAATTGACTGCGATGTATGCCCGTGTGCAGTGCCAGTGTTTCCAGCTCGAAATCGTCAGACATGCCAGATATCCCCCTCAAATTCCCCAAATAAAAAACCCGTTCAGCGTTCGCTAAAAACGGGTTTTCCCGCTTAGCTGAATTTATACTGCGCCCGCAAGCTGAAGATCAAATCGGCGCCCACCATGACGGTACGCTCGGTACCTGTTTTTGTCAAATCTTCATTGATTCGCAGCCACCAGGTTCAGGTCGAGTTGCGTGCTGGAACGCTTCTCCGAGAGAGGAGCGCCACCGCTGCGTTGCGCCTCCAGAACGGCCAGGTATTCCGGCGTTACATCACCGGCAATGTAACGCCCATCGAAACACGAGGTTTCATACTGTGTAATCGATGGGTTGACGCGGCTCACATCTTTAATTAGGGAATCAAGCTCCTGGTACACCAGGTAATCGGCGCCAATTTCCCGGCATATTTCCTCGTCATCTCTTCCGGTGGCAATGAGTTCGTAGCGCGTGGGCATATCAATGCCATAAACGTTGGGAAACCTCACGGGGGGTGCAGCAGAAGCAAAAAACACCTTGTTCGCGCCGGCTTCCTTTGCCATCTGGACAATTTCGCGGCTGGTGGTGCCGCGCACAATCGAGTCATCGACCAGCAGTACATTTTTTCCGCGAAACTCCACGCCCATGGCATTGAGCTTCTGGCGGACCGATTTACGACGCAACTGCTGGCCCGGCATGATAAAGGTTCGTCCGATGTAGCGGTTTTTTACGAAACCTTCACGAAAACTTATGCCCAGGCGGTTGGCAAGCTGCAAGGCACTGGGACGGCTGGAATCAGGAATCGGAATGACTACATCGATATCGAGATGACTCATCGTGGCTTTGACTTTATCGGCCAGGCTCTCTCCCATGTTGAGCCGGGTTTCATAGACTGAAATTCCGTCGATGACTGAATCCGGCCGTGCGAGATAGACATACTCGAAGATACAGGGGTTGTGCGAGGGGTTGGACGCGCACTGCTTATTGTAAAAATTGCCGCTGTCATCAATAAAAATCGCCTCGCCCGGCGCAACATCCCTCACCAGCTTGAATCCCAGGGTATCGAGCGCCACACTCTCGGACGCTACCAGATACTCCGTTCCATGCTCGGTTTCTGCGCACCCGAACACAAGGGGGCGAATACCATAAGGATCCCGGAACGCGAGCAATCCGTAACCTGCAATCATTGCTATGACGGCGTAGGCGCCTTTGCAACGCTCGTGCACTCGGGATACGGCGGCAAAAATAGCGGCGGGATCGAGCTGGTGGTTTTTCGTGCTCCTCTGCAACTCGTGGGCCAGCACATTAAGGAGCACTTCTGAATCCGAATTGGTATTGACGTGCCGCAAATCCTCGCGGAACAGCTCGTCGTTGAGCTGTGCGGAATTGGTCAGATTGCCGTTATGCCCGAGTACGATTCCGAATGGGGAGTTGACATAAAACGGCTGTGCTTCTGCAGGAGACTCAGCGGAACCAGCAGTGGGATAACGCACCTGGCCAATCCCCATATTCCCGAGCAAGGCGCGCATATTCCGCGTGCGAAACACATCGCGCACCAGGCCGCTGTTCTTGTGCATGTGGAAGGTATTCCCCTGGGCGGTAACAATCCCTGCTGCATCCTGCCCGCGATGCTGCAGCACCAGCAACCCGTCGTAGAGCAACTGGTTTACGGGAGCATGCGAAACTAAACCCAGAATTCCACACATGAATGCAATCCGCAAAAATGGCTTAGATCAACGCTATACGAAAAGTTGCACGAGTTCATTGAGTGAAATCCCGCATCTTCGTTTACTGCGCTATTGCTTGCGCTTCAGTTCCGCATAATTGATACGCCTGGACAAATCTTGCGGCAACCACGGCAGCACCACCATTGCTGCAGCCTCCAGGTGCTTGCTCAGTGCCGCTTTTCGCCAGAACGGCTCCTGCGGCAGCGCGGTAAGACCTGCTGCCAGCACAATTACCAGCACCACCACCAGGCCGCGGATAAAACCAAACAGGGAGCCGAAAAATCTGTCGGCGAAACCTAATCCTACCGTCCTGAACAAAGCTGAAGTCAGCAGGGTCACGAGACTCATTGCCACCAGGGTTGCCAGGAATAATGCAACAAAAGCCAGCAGAATCCGCAATGATTCTCCGCCGATAGTTGAGGGCAGCATGGGGGCGAACCTTGCGGCAAAAGAATTCGCTACCATGAACGCGATTATCCAACTCGCCAGGGATAGTACTTCGCGTACGACGCCGCGTGATATGCTGAGCAGGATTGATACAACAAGTATCGCCAGTATGACGTAATCGAAGCCGGTCAATTCAGCAGTAAACATGGCAGAATGCGAGGGGGCCTTGTGTAAAAGAGTTTCATCATCCTATCTACTTCTCTGTAACCACGCCTTCGAATCCCAGCTTCTTCAGTCTTTCCCGTGTTTTCTCAGCCTCCTCACGTGTCGCGAAAGGACCGACGCGCACACGGGTTATTTCCTCCTTGCCGGATTTCACGGTTTCAGTATAGGTGGAGAAATCCTGTGAAGCGACCTTTTCCGATTGCCGTGCCGCTTTTGCTGGCGTAGAAAAAGCTCCTAACTGCACCACAAATGATCCCTCCCGCGAAGCAACCGGTGGGGCGTTTTTACCGGCCGTTTCTGCCCGGGAAACAGCGGAAGCAGTGTTTGTAACCGTCGTTTCATTCCGCGGAACAGCAGGCGCAGGACTTGCACCAGTCTTTTCATTAATGGAGGCAGGCTTCTCACGAGGTGGTATGGCCGTTATATTCTTACCGGATGCCGCGCCTGCTTGCTCCTTCCCCTCCTCAGCCTGAGGCACGGATGAAGCGGTTGCGGGAGATGTATTTGCCGGGGAGGCAGATTCGGCGGCGAGCTCCTCCACTGAATCCTCGGACGGGATGTGTATGTCTATTTCATGCCCGCGCCGTTCGGGCTTGCTATCGAGGATCATCGGCAATACCACCACTGCCGCGGTTGCCAGGACGATTGCACCGACCAGGCGTCGCCTGGCACGCTTTCTTAGTTGAATCTCTTCTTCGCTGACAGTCTTTGCCATTTAAATATTAGAAAATCTACCTGTGCTCAACCGTATTCTTTAACACCTCAGCTACGGTATGGAATGAGCCGAAGACGCAGATTCTATCATTTCTGGCTGCCTGCTCACAGGCGTAGGCATATGCCTCGGATGGATTGTGGAACTTGCGGACGGCGCCTGCCGCTACTTCACCTGCATTCCCCGCGCCCTGCTCAGCTATTTGCAGCATCTGTGCAACCTGCGAGGCGACTTCGTCCGCCGTAGCACCGCGCGGGGCGTCGATGCCCGATACCAGCCAGATATCCACTCTGGGTGCCAGCTCCCGCACCACCCCGGCAATATCCTTATCCTTGAGCATTGCAAATACTGCGTACGTTTTAGGATAACGCTCCATGCTATCGAGGCTGGCAGCAAGGGCTCGCGCTGCGCCGGGATTATGGGCCACGTCGAGCACCGTAACCGGCCGTCCTGGCAATACCTGAAACCGTCCTGGCCACACCACATCCAACAAACCGTGGCGAATATCGCTCAGGGTGACTGGCAAAGTATCTTTCAGGGAATCCAGCGCGGCGAGGCAGGCACTGGCGTTTTTCAACTGATAGGCACCGCGTAGGGCTGGATAAGGGAGTGCGTGTCTGCTCTCTCCGTCCGACCAATAGCTCCAGGATTGCGGACCGGTTGAATAACCGAAGTGCTCCCCGATATGCATGAGGTTGGCGCCGATCGACTGCGCGTGATGGCGCACACTTACCGGCAAATCCGGTTCGGAACAGATCGCCGCCTTCCCGGGCCTGAAAATCCCGGCCTTTTCGAATCCAATCTGTTCACGCGTGTTGCCGAGATAATCCATATGATCGAAATCCACGCTGGTAAGAATCGCACAATCGGCATCGAATACATTGACCGCGTCCAGCCGACCGCCCAATCCCACCTCCAGAATCGCAACTTCAACCTCGGCCTTGCTGAACAAATACATGGTGGCCAGTGTGCCAAACTCGAAATAGGTCAGGGATACGCCGCAACTCATCCGTGCCGATTCGACAGCGTGGAAAGCCTCGCACAGCTCATCATCGCTTGCTTCCTTCCGGTCGATCCGCACGCGTTCGTTATAGCGCAATAAATGAGGTGAGGTATAACAACCGACATGGTATCCAGCATGAGACAGGATGGCTTCCAGCATCATGCATGTAGATCCCTTCCCATTGGTGCCCGCAACGGAAATAATGGGAAATGAAGGCTCGAGCCCCAGCTCCGCCTGAACGCGCCGTATCCGTTCCAGGCCCATCTCGATAGCTGTCGGATGCATGCGTGACAGGTAGCCGAGCCACTCGGGCAGCGTTGCAGGGGCAAAGGAGGAAGTGCTCATAACCATTCCAGCCATGCCTACGATGGCACCGTGAGTGTTAATACGTGTAGAGAGAAAATGCTCAGAGGGCGGGAGGGGAAGTGCCCATCAGCAACGTACATAAGTTGGCGACCTTGTCACGCATGCGCCGGCGATCGACAATCATGTCTATCGCGCCGTGATCCAGCAGGAATTCGGAGCGCTGAAATCCTTCCGGCAGGGTCTGCCGCACTGTCTGCTCGATCACCCTTGGTCCCGCAAAACCAATCAGGGCACCCGGTTCAGCGATCACCACATCACCAATGAAAGCAAAACTTGCAGATACGCCGCCCATGGTAGGGTCGGTCAGTACTGAAATAAACGGAAGTCCTTCGCGGCTCAGCCGGGTCAGTACTGCAGTGGTTTTGGCCATCTGCATGAGCGACAGC
>DATEEZ010000095.1:0-5267 GCA_035280905.1 Nitrosospira sp. | reverse complement strand
AGGGGAATTGCGGATATAGGCATGGTATCTCGAGCATGGAAACCGGAAGAGAAGGATCTGCAAGCCCATACTATTGCCTGGGACGGCATTGGAATTATTCTGCATTCAGCGAATCCCGTTGCGGCATTGAGCCGGCAGCAGATCAGCGATATCTATACAGGAAAAACGGCTAACTGGAAAGCGGTGGGGGGACGAGACGCACGGATTACGGTAGTAAACAAGGCGGAAGGACGCTCCACGCTTGAGCTGTTTCTGGGCTATTTGAAGTTGAAGAACAGCGGTATCAAGCCGCACGTCATCATCGGCGATAATGCGCAGGGAATAAAGACAGTCGCTGGCAATCCTGACGCCATAGGCTATGTATCGTTAGGCACAGCGGAATACGAGGCGACAAACGGGGTTCCCATCAAGCTGTTGCCCTTGGATGGCGTACCCGCTACTGTAGCCAATGTGAGAGATGGGACTTTCCCTCTGTCGCGCCCCCTTAATCTGGTGACGCACGGAGCACCTGAAGGACTGGCTCGGGATTTTATTGACTTTGCCCGCTCGAAGCAGGTACATGATCTGGTCAAGGCGCAATATTTTGTCCCTGTCGGCCCCTGACAGGCTGATGGGCTGGATGCTGCTATGCGGCGCCGTCACCGCCGCTATGGTGGTGCTGCTGATACTCCTGTTTCTGGCAGTGGAATCCTGGCCTCTCCTGATGAATACATCAGGTGTACGCTTTTTCACGGATCCATCGTGGAACCCGGGAGAAGGCCTGTACAACCTCGCCCCCATGCTGTCGGGTACGCTCTATGCCGCAGGCGGAGCGGTGCTGCTGGCAACTCCGCTTGGCATTGCTTCGGCCCTGTTTATTCTTTTTTACGCTCCGTCACTTGCGGCAAACATTTATCAACGCCTGGTCGAACTGCTGGCAGGCATTCCCTCCGTCGTCTATGGTTTTTGGGGTCTGACCACGCTCGTGCCATTGGTTAACCAGTGGCGTCCGCCAGGGGCCAGTCTCCTGGCAGGAATTCTGGTTCTGATGCTGATGATCCTGCCCACGATCGTGCTTACGGCGCAGGCGGCGCTGCTGGCTGTGCCGCGCGAATATTTCCATAATGCAGCAGCATTGGGAATGTCGCGATGGGGTACGCTTTGGGGAGTTATCCTGCCGGCTGCAAAAACCGGTATCGCGGCGGGCATCATGCTGGCGACGGGGCGTGCTATCGGCGAGACCATGGCCGTTTTAATGGTCACGGGTAATGTAGTGCAGATGCCCACCAGCCTGTTCGATCCCATTCGCACGTTGACTGCCAACATTGCCCTGGAAATGGCTTATGCGGTACATGATCATCGTGCGGCACTGTTTGTCTCCGGTCTCGCGCTGATGCTGCTGATAATGATCCTTTCAGGCATTGCCGGCTGGCTCTTTAAAAATCACAATGCCTGAACGGATTTCTACAAAGTCAATTTATCTCATGCGCGATCGCCTGTCACGCTGGGTTATTTACCTGATTGCATTTTTCGTATCTGCGACGTTTATCTGGATAGTAAGTGATCTTATTCACGGCGGCATAACCCATGTCTCATGGGATTTTCTGGTCGATCCTCCCAGGAATGCCGGCCGCGCCGGTGGTATCGCCCCGATTCTGGTTTCCACGGGACTTATCTTGCTGGTGGCCCTGATAGTGGCGCTTCCGCTCGGCTGGATGACGGCAACGTTCCTGGCCGAATTTGTCCCCGCCCATAGCAGTTTTGGTTCTGCCGTACGCTATAGCCTGCAGGTACTGGCGGGAGTACCTTCCATCGTTTTCGGTCTGTTCGGCAACGCGTTTTTCAGTATCTATCTGGGTATGGGATTTTCCATACTGTCCGGGGGGCTGACGCTGGCCTATATGCTGCTGCCTATCCTCGTCAGCACCGCAGAGGCGGGCTTGCGTGCTGTACCGGAGACATATCGTCTATCGGCTGCCGCCTTGGGCATGTCACGCACCGCGACTTTATTTCACTTGTTGTTGCCGGCTGCCGCACCATCGCTTGCTGCCGGTCTGCTGTTGGGAATCGGGCGTGCCGCGGCGGAAACCGCAGCATTATTGTTTACCAGCGGCTATGTCGACCGTATGCCTGATTCGTTGCTGGATTCGGGGCGCGCTCTGGCAATACATATTTTTGATTTATCCATGAATGTTGCGGGCGGCGATTCGTCTGCTCATGCTTCAGCAGTTGTGCTGATAGTGGCGCTGCTACTTATCAATATGCTGGCCATGCGACTCACGGTCGGTTGGCAGCGAAGGCGGATCGTTTCAGAATGAACTCAAACAGGTACTCCCAATGCAAATACTCTGTGAGTCTGAGCAACCTGAGTCCGGGAAATGGCATCTGAAGGCATGGCCAACAATATTTATACGCTTGGTCCAATGCAGGCGGGGCCGCCATGTTGCGAGCCTGAGCCCCTGATTCAGGTGCAGGAATTTTCTCTTCGCTATGGAATAAAAACTGCATTGAGCGAAGTCACGCTGGACATTTATCGTGGCTGTATCACTGCGCTGATTGGTCCTTCGGGCTGCGGCAAGACGAGTTTTCTCTCGTCGATCAATCGTCTCACCGACATGATTCCTGGCTGTAAGACTGGTGGGCGGATTTTCATTGACGGCCGTGATATCCATGATCCCTTAAACAACCTACAGGTGCTGCGGCGGCAGATCGGAATGGTGTTTCAGAAACCAACTCCGTTTCCCCTCTCGATTTATCGCAACATCGAGGTGCCGCTGTACGAACATGGCATTCGGGCGCGTACTGAAGTCAGGGCGATCATTGAACAGGTGTTGCAAGATGTCGGACTGTGGGATGAAGTGCATGACCGCCTGCATTCCCCCGCGCTAAGTTTGTCAGGCGGTCAGCAGCAGCGTCTTTGCATTGCTCGCGCCCTGGCTTTGCGTCCACGGATTCTGCTGATGGATGAACCCTGCAGCGCGCTTGATCCCATTGCCTCGGGAATCGTCGAAGATCTGATCAGCCGGTTACGCGGCCGCTATACGATCGTCATTGTTACCCATAATCTCGCCCAGGCGCGCCGCATCGCCAACTACGCGGCCTTTTTCTGGATCAAAGGACATGCTGGGCAGTTGGTCGAATTCGGGCAATGCCAGCAGATTTTTGAATCACCCGTTCACGAACTCACCGCTGCTTATGTAAGCGGTGCAAGAGGATGATCTCGGCAAAACCTGCCTCTCTTCGTCATCAATTCTTCCTTGTTGAGATTCCGTCTGAGATGAATTTAACCCTACATTTCCTATGGTTACAGATTTGAGCTATCCACATGTCGCGCTTGACATCGGACTCTTCATCCAGCATACTCCTGCCCTCACGCAGTAATCAATATGCATACCAGCGTAGCAAGTATGGGTATTACAGGTATGATATTGTCGGTGTGGGATCGGAAAGGATTATTTCCGGCAAGAGGGCAGAACAGTTCGAAAAAACCGTGTGGCGGTCGCGGGAGAAATTGGAAACATCGGACTTCCTTCGCTGCGTGCAGCCGTACGCAGGTCGTCGTAAGAGGTAAATGGTGCGAAGCGCGGAAGCGCGAGGCATGGAGGCACGGTTTCATTCACTCGATCGGGTGCCTGCCGGTTCCTGACTTTTTTCTGATGCATGAGCGATGTAATTCTGATGCAGATCAATTCTGCGTCGAGTTCGGTCCAGGATCAGGGCAAGGTGGGATATAAATGGTTTCGGACACGTTTTGTATCTGTGCGAACAATATTTCGGCGGATTGTCTTTATTCCTGAATGAGTTCCCAGTATTACCTAATCGGGCTGGAAATCACTTGAAGGGCGGCGTTTCGATCGGCGGCAGAATTAGCGTACATCCCTCCGGATATTATTGTTGGCCGATACTCCATGTTTTAACTGGGCTGGGTATTAAAATGAAATATACAGAAAGAAGGAGAATATAATGCAAGAAACCGCGTGGCAGGTTTCCCTTGTATTGATGCTGATGATCACCTTTGGTGTTGTGTTCGTCGCCATCAATTCCGGCAAACGCGAGGAAGAATACGGGCCGCTGGTGAAGCGGGCATACAGTTTCCGCACCAAATTATTCTGGGCAGTGGCACTTGTATTCTTCCCGGCAATGATCTTCAACCTGATGGACTTGCCTTACAGTCCCAAGGCAGTGGCTGGTAGCGGTCCTGCCCAGGTTATCAATGTTAACGGTCATATGTGGTACTGGGAAATGGACCGCGACCAGGTCGAGCCAAACCAGCCGGTCGAGATACGTGTCACCAGCGCCGACGTGAACCATGGCTTCGGCATTTATGATTCCGACCTGCGTCTGATTGCTCAGACCCAGGCAATGCCCGGCTACACCAACGTAATCCACATCACCTTCCCCAAGGAGGGTACCTACCGGGTACTGTGCATGGAGTATTGCGGTGTTGCCCACCACAATATGATGACCGAAATCAAAGTTGGCAAATCTTAGAAAGGAATAAGCATGGCAACTTATACTTATACCCCAGTTCCCGATCAGGGGGCAAAAGCGGGCGTGCTGGCCTATCTGGTCATCGCAGCTGTAGTATTGCTACTGATGATGCTTTTCGGACTGCTCATGAGAATGGAGCAGGCACAGATAATCTCCATCGGGGCACTCTGGTTTTATAAACTCATGACATTGCACGGTGCCGGAATGGTAGGTATCGTTGCGCTGGCCGGAGCAGCGGTCATGTGGCATTTTCTGCGCAATTATGTCGATTTGTCGACAGGTATATTCATGGCCAACCTGATCCTGTTCCTGACAGGGGTCGTCATGATCCTGGCAAGCGTCCTGCTGGGTGATTTCCATGCAGCCTGGACATTCCTCTTTCCATTGCCTGGAAATTCGATGGGAATGTGGACCCCAGGTGCTGCTGCCCTGTTCATGGGTGGTTTACTCGTGATTGGCGTTGGCTTCGTCCTGCTGCATCTGGATATCGCTCGCGCAGTCATAAGCCGCTACGGCGGCTTGGGCCGCGGGCTGGGCTGGCCACAGCTTTTTGGTCCCGATGACGGTAACGCTCCGCCGCCGGCCGTAGTTGCCAGCACCATGGTCACCATCGTCAATCTGATCGGCCTGGTGGTTGGCGCCAGCATTCTGGTGATGATGCTGGTAAATCTTTACGTTCCGACTTTTGAAATCGATGCGCTGCTGGCCAAGGGCATGATCTACTTCTTTGGGCACGTATTCATCAATGCGGTTATCTACATGGCTGTGATTGCGGTCTATGAAATCCTGCCGCGTTA
>DATEEZ010000094.1:0-7608 GCA_035280905.1 Nitrosospira sp. | reverse complement strand
TTGAATATAAAGTGCGACAGGATAAGTTCATTTGTCCGACTTCCCTGATATTCACTCGAATGGCAGAGTATCAGCGAGACCAGCATGGGAATATAACAAGAGATCAAGGCATCGTGTAGAAAAGATGGCTCCCGTCCTCTCGGTTCGTTTGCCCTGTTTATCGGCGTTCGCGTAGGATTGCGGGGCGGGATTACTTTTATACTGCGAGAGGATAGAGGTTGTGGACAAGACGGTTTTCTTCTCAAAACTCCCCAAGGAGCCTCTGCCCATCTTTTCGCGACCGGGGCTGTAGGGCGACCAGGGGGATCGCAAGCTATCGGTGTGCACGCACCCAGTCGCGCCACTGTATGAACAGACCCATATCAAGCGCGGCAATGGCTGAGCGCTGCCAGAGCGGCTCGGCCCAGAAATCATCCTCATTCAAGCCGCACATATGGCCGCCCGCCTCTTCCAGGATCAGGCTGCCCGCGGCGTAGTCCCATAGTTTTTGTCCGCCATGCAGATACAGGTCAAAGCGCCCCGCAGCTGTGTAACACCATTCCAGGGCACAGGACCCGAAATTCCGGTGGGAAGAAAACGGCTTTGCTGTAGAGACTTCCTGTGCAAGCCTGCGACCCAGCCGTTTCAGGTCCACGCTCGCTATTGCCCCTCGTAGCGGCGGTACATCCTCCTTTATCGGCAATTTTTCCCCGTTCAGGAATGCGCCCCTGCCTTTCTCGGCGTAGAACATTTCATCCGCCACTGGATTGTAAACCACTCCCAGCACGCTTCTGCCGTGTCGCATTAGTGCTACTGAAACGGCAAAGTAGGACAATCCGTTGACAAAATTGGAAGTCCCGTCTATCGGATCCATGCACCAAAGTCCGGCGTCGCCCGCGCGCCAGTGCTCGACCTGCTCATTTTCCGTCATTTCTTCCCCTACCACCGGGCCGGGATAGATCTTTCTTAACTCGCGCGAGAGTGTTTCCTGCATGGCAAGATCGGCTTCCGTAAACAGGCTTCCATCGATCTTGCGCTGCCGCGCAACTTTCATATAACGCGGCAGAATTTCCTGCCGGGCAACTGCTTTGACGGCAGCGATAACTGCATCAATCACTGGCTAGTCCGCTCGCCATTTGATGGAGCAGCCGATGCTGGGAATCTGGTGCTCGGGGCCGGCTCCGGTGCGGGCGACCTGGAGCATTCCTTCGAAAAGATCGCGTCGTGCATCCGCTGGCGCGGCTTCCTTCCGGGAAGCATCCAGGCGCCCGCGATACTGCAATTCGAGCTTGTCGTTGAAGCCAAAAAAATCCGGGGTGCAGACTGCCCCATATGCCTTAGCTACCTCCTGGGTTTCGTCCCAGACATAGGGAAAGGGATAGGCATATTCCCGAGCAATACGCGCCATGTTTTCAAATGAATCCTCGGGGTAGTCCGATGGGTCGTTCGACATGATCGCGATAGCGCCGATACCCTGCTCACGCAATTCGTTGACATCACGGATGATGCGGTCACGGACAGCCTTCACGTAGGGGCAATGATTGCAGATGAACATGACCAGCAACCCTTTTTCACCCCTGGCAGAGGCAAGGTTGTAGCGTCTTCCATCTACTCCCGGTAAATCGAAATCAACTGCTTTCCAGCCGAAGTCACACACAGGTGTTTCCAGGCTCGCCATATTTTTCCCCCAGATTCATTTCTTTATAACGAATGTCAAATATCGTTTCCTGCGCTATCGGGGCAGAAGCCGAGCGCGTCTTTTCCCAGAAGCTTGCCGTGCGGATATAATTGAGAGCAGCGCGGATATCCCGGCAGCGCTTGTTCAAGCAGGGCTGCTGAGATGACAATACTATCATGAGAAAGGCGCATTGATTGCTCCACTGTCTGATACCGAATACGCAATGACGCTTCCCCGCTTTTATTGCCCTGCGGAGATTCTTGCGGGGCAGGTCCTGGAATTGCCCTCAGCAGTTGCACATCACGCCGCGCGCGTTCTGAGACTCGAGCAAGGCGATGAAGTGGTGTTGTTCAATGGCGACGGTGGGGAATTCAGGTCTGTCATTTTGCGAATCAGCAAGCAGGGTGTGGCTGTTGTAGTCGAAAGGCATGTACAGGTCGAGCGCGAATCACCGCTTACCATCCTGCTTGCTCAGGCGGTATGCATGGGCGAAAAGATGGACTGGATCGTGCAGAAAGCAGTCGAATTGGGTGTAACCCGAATTCAGCCTCTCATTACCAAGCAGAGCGTCGTGAGGCTCAGCGGTGAGCGCGGGGAAAAACGCGTAAGCCATTTGCAAAAAGTCGTTATTTCCGCATGCGAGCAGTGCGGCAGAAACCATGTGCCGGAAGTACTGCCACTCGCGACCCTCCAGGACTGGCTGGGTACGCAAACCGAATCATGCAAAACGCCCAGCCGCAATGTTTCTCCAGACGCTTGCTTCATGCTCTCACCTTTTGCGAAGAAGGGTTTGCGGGATTTCAAGCACTCTTCAAATCTCAGCTCGATCATTTTGCTCGTGGGGCCTGAAGGAGGGTTTACCCGGGATGAGGAAGCGGCTGCAATGGTTGCGGGTTTTATCCCGTTACGCCTGGGCAACCGCATACTTCGGACGGAGAGCGCCGCGCTGGCGGCAGTGGGAGCAATGCAGGCGCTATGGGGTGATTATTGATCATGGATTTTGTGGCATGGTTCCGGTCGGCAGCACCTTATATCAACAGCTTCCGCCATAAAATCTTCGTGGTAGCTTTCGGTGGAGAAGTCGTTGCGGACGGAAAATTCATCGAACTCGTACACGATCTCAATCTGCTGGCAAGCCTGGGTGTTCGCCTGGTCCTGGTGCACGGTGCGCGCCCGCAGATCGAATCCCGCCTTAATGAGCACAACTTGCAGACAACATATGTCAGAGGTATGCGGGTCACGGATGCGGCTGCGTTGCAGTATGTCAAGGAATCGATAGGGCGGGTGCGTGTCGAAATCGAAGCCCTGCTATCAATGGGTTTGCCGAATTCACCGATGGCCAATGCTGCGATTCGCGTCGCGAGCGGCAACTTTGTTACTGCACGGCCAATTGGTGTGATAGAGGGTATCGACCTGATGCACACCGGAGAAGTACGCAAGGTGGATACTTCCGCCATCCGCTCACGGCTCGAGCAAGGCGAGCTGGCATTGCTGTCGCCGCTTGGCTACTCGCCGACCGGTGAAATCTTCAATCTGACGCTGGAGAATGTCGCAGCTGAGGCTGCGATCGCCCTCAAGGCCGAGAAACTCATATTTCTGATGGATACCGAGGGGATCGAAAAGCGCACCGCTAACAATGAACAGGCGTTGCTGCTGCGGGAACTGACGGTGGCGGAAGGCAGGGGCTTGCTTAAGGAATTCGGCAGGAAAACGGTAAAGCTTGCCGAGGATGCACAGCTGTATTTGCCTTTTGCCTTGCATGCCTGTGAACGCGGAGTATCCCGTGTCCATCTGATAAGCCGGCACGTGGATGGGGCTATTTTACAGGAGCTATTCACTCACAGCGGCATAGGAACGATGATATCGGAAGGTCCGTTGCAAAACCTGCGGGATGCACGAATAGAGGACGTCGGCGCGATTTTGCAACTGATCGAGCCCCTCGAAGCGGATGGGACGCTGGTGCGGCGGAGCCGCGAGTTACTGGAGATGGAAATTGATCGCTTCGTCGTGATCGAGCATGACCGCATGATGGTTGGCTGTGCGGCGCTCTATCCTTTTCCCGACGACAAGGCAAGCGAACTCGCCTGTCTTACCGTTCATCCGAACTACCGTAGTGCGGGCTGTGGAGACGCGTTGCTCAAGGCTATTGAGGCGAAGGCGAGATCCCAAGGCAGTAAAAAACTGTTTGTGCTTACCACCCGGACAGCTCACTGGTTCATCGAGCGCGGTTTTCTTGGGGCGGACGTCAGTCAATTACCCGGGGCGAAGCAGGGGCTATACAATTATCAACGGCGCTCGAAGGTATTTGTGAAGCCGCTTTAGTTGGCGATTGGCCCGGGCTTTCAGGGTTGCTGGTTCATTATCCTGTCGCAATATCGAAGAGTACAGCGCACGGTAAGCGCTCTGGTTTACATTTATATAATTCGGAGAAAGCAATGGCAAGAACTGTAAATTGCATCAAACTAGGGCGGGAGCTGGAGGGTCTGGATTTTCCGCCCTATCCGGGCGAACTGGGAAAGCGTATTTTTGAGAATGTTTCGAAAGAGGCATGGGCGGACTGGATCAGGCACCAAACCATGCTGGTCAACGAGTATCATTTGAATCTGTCGGACACCAAGGCGCGCAAGTATCTGGCCGAACAGCTTGAGGCATATTTCTTTGGAAGCGGGGCGGAACAGCCTCGTGGCTATGTGCCTCTTGCCAAGTAGCATGGCATGGTGAAGTGTCGCGTTGGACACACTCAGAGGTGGCATGACTGATTCCAAAGCTTCCCATCAGTTCCTGAATCGAGAGGTTGGTCAGATTGAATTCAACCGGCGGGTACTTGCCCAGGCCGAAAATGCGGATACGCCGCTTCTTGAGCGGCTGAAGTTTCTTTGCATCGTCAGTAGTAACCTGGACGAGTTCTTCGAGGTTCGCGTTGCGGGGCTCAAGGAGCAGATCAAACTCGATACCCCCGGTTTTGATCCGGCTGGCATGCTGCCGCATCAGATATTCAGACTGGTGAGCGAACAGACGCATACGCTGGTGGCGAGGCAGTACGCGTTGCTGAACCAGCAGATTTTGCCCGGCCTCGCCAGCGAAGGGATCCATTTTCTGCGGCGCGCCAACTGGAACGACGCGCAGCGTGCATGGATCAAGTCTTATTTCTTTCGCGAAATGATGCCGGTGCTGACTCCCATCGGTCTTGACATTTCGCATCCCTTTCCCCGAGTGCTAAACAAGAGCTTGAATTTCGCGGTAGAACTCGAGGGTAAGGATGCCTTCGGGCGTAATTCTGGAATTGCTATCGTGCAGGCCCCGCGTGTGCTGCCCAGGCTGATTCAGTTACCGGCTGAAATCAGTAGCAGCGCTTATAATTTCGTATTTCTCTCTTCCATCCTGCATGCGCATGTAGGCGAATTATTTGCTGGCATGAACGTGCTCGGCTGCTATCAATTCCGCGCTACGCGCAATAGCGATCTGTTCGTGGATGAGGAAGAGGTCAAGAACCTGCGTATCGCATTGCAGGGTGAGCTGCCGCAGCGGCACTTCGGCAACGCGGTGAGGCTGGAAGTGGCGGACAATTGCCCCCCGCACATGTCGGCCTTTCTGCTGGAGCAACTCGATCTTACCGAGGAGGATTTCTACCAGGTAGAGGGGCCCGTGAATCTGGCGCGCCTGATGAACGTCTTCGAGCGCATAGACCGGCCCGATCTGAGATACTTGTCTTTCATTCCCGGTCTGCCGCTGACTCTGCAAAAGAAAAAAGCCGCGGATATTTTTCAGCTGATCCGCAAGAACGATATCCTTTTACACCACCCTTACCAGTCATTCCAGCCGGTAATTCATTTCCTTCAGCAGGCTGCAACCGATCCGGATGTTGTCGCCATCAAGCAGACCGTATATCGTACCGGTGCCGATTCCCAGATAATGGCGGCGCTTATCGCAGCTGCAAGCAGGGGAAAGGAGGTAACGGTAGTGGTGGAACTGCTCGCACGTTTTGACGAAGAGGCCAACATCAACTGGGCTAGTCGGCTGGAGAATGTGGGGGCGCATGTGGTTTATGGAGTGGTAGGGCATAAGACGCACGCAAAGATGGCAATGATAGTGCGACGGGAGGAAGGCAGCCTGCGCCGTTACGTTCATGTCGGCACCGGGAATTATCACGCCAGCACAGCCCGGCTCTATACGGATTTCGGTCTGTTCAGTTGCCGGGAAGATTTCTGCGCTGATGTGAACGAGGTTTTCACACAGCTCACGGGTCTTGGCAAGGCCGGAAAACTCAAATATCTCTGGCAATCCCCGTTCAGTTTTCATAGCCAGATGATCTCATCTATCCACAGTGAAGCGCAAAATGCGAGAGCAGGAAAGCCTGCCCGGATTATCGCAAAGATGAACGCATTGCTTGAACCGGAAGTAATCAAGGCCCTCTACGCCGCTTCCGACGCAGGCGTTAAAATCGATCTCGTTGTCCGGGGGGTATGCGCCTTGCGGCCTGGCATCAAGGGACTCTCAGAAAACATCCGGGTACGCTCCATTATCGGCCGCTTTCTCGAACACAGCCGGATTTTCTATTTTCGTAATGGTGGCGCTTACGATATCTACCTTTCCAGTGCCGACTGGATGGATCGAAACTTTTTTCGAAGGATCGAGATCTGCTTTCCAGTTCTGGAGCCAAAGCTGAAAAAGCGCGTGCTCGAAGAAGGCCTTTATGTATTCCTGAAGGACAATTGCCAGGCCTGGGAAATGGACAGCGACGGCCGTTATCATTTGAAGCATCCCGGCCAGAACAAGAAACGAAGCGCTCAGGAGACGCTGCTGATGGAACTGGCCGCCGCGCAATAGAGGCGGCGCCTCGGGGTGTTTCGTCCGGCAGCTGTAGTTGCTCCTGGCAATAATCGGAAAAGAATCGTGCCGCTCGAAATTGAACTCAAATTAAGATTGTCACCCGAGGATGCCAAGGGGCTTCAACATAATCCGTTATTGACATCCCTTACCATTTCTCGCCCTGTTACCCGGAAACTTTTCACCACCTATTACGACACGCCTGACCTGTATCTCCTGAGTCATCAGGTCGCGTTCCGGTTGCGGCACATCGGAAAAAACTGGATACAGTCCATCAAGGGGGGAGGTGGCGCTGCAATTGGGTTGCACCGGCGCTATGAATGGGAGTCTGTGGTACCGGCAGGACAACCCGATTTCACTCAAATATCCGATCCCGCTCTTATCCGTTTGTTCGACAGGGCTGAGCTGCGCGGCCAATTGCGTGCCTTGTTTACGACCGATTTCAAGCGCAGCACACGCATGCTGCGCTTGGTGGACGGAAGCGAAATAGAATTTTCGCTGGACCAGGGAATAATCAGAACGCCGGCTGATTCTGCCAGGGAGATTTGCGAAATCGAGCTGGAACTGAAGTCGGGAAATGCGCAGGCGTTATACCAGTTCGCGCTGGATATACTGCCCGCCATTCCTTTCAGATTGGAAAATGCAAGTAAAGCCGAGCGTGGCTATACGCTCGTTACGGACTTCAAACCCGCGCCCATCAGAGCGGTGCCTGTTCGACTCAAGACGGAAATGAAGCTGGACGAGGCATTCAAGGCGATCGCCTGGAATTGCCTGAGCCACTTGCATGGCAACGAAGCAGGCATGCTGCAATATCCTGATCCGGAGTATCTGCACCAGATGCGTGTGGCATTACGCAGGGGGCGTACGGCACGTCGTGTTTTTGCCCGGGCATTCGGTGCAACCGCATTTGCTCCCGCAACCCGGGAGCTGAAATGGCTGTCGCGTTACCTCGGGGCGTCACGGGACTGGGATGTATTCATGTCGGAAACGCTAAGCGAAGTGAGGGATTACTTTCATGAGCATGCCGGTATCTCCGTCTTGTGGGAAGAGTGCGAGCAGATGCGGCAAAACTGCACTGATGCGGCGCGTGAGGGGGTGGCATCTACGCGATATACGGAAGCGAT
>DATEEZ010000093.1:0-6785 GCA_035280905.1 Nitrosospira sp. | reverse complement strand
TCGCCGGAAGTATCTTCCAGCATTTCTCCCACTGCCCCGACCAGATGCTCCTGGCCGCTGACTACTGGCTTCCGTCGGGATTTGAGCGCCATTCCGATTACCGAAATCAGGAACAGTGCGCTGGCGAAGGCTACTCCGCCGACGATCTGCCAGGGGACACCGAAACCGGGCGCATCGCTGTCAATCAGCATCAGTGAACCAACGACGAAAGCAATAATTCCACCGATACCGAGAGCGCCGAAGCTGGGCAAAAACACTTCGGCCACCATGAACCCGATACCGAGCAGGATCAAGGCAAGCCCAGCATAGCTCACAGGCAGTAATTGGAATGCATACATGGCGATAAGCAGACAGATGGCGCCTGCTACACCCGGCAGCACAAAGCCGGGATTGGCAAACTCGAAGAACAGTCCGTAAATGCCAATAAGCATCAGGACATAGGCTACACTCGGATTGGTGATGATGGCGAGCAACCGCGTGCGCCAGTCGGGTTCCACGACTTCCACAGCGGTGGAGCTGGTATCGAGTGTACGGTCCTGGCCCAGTACGTTCACTTGCCTGCCATTAAGCTGCTTTAACAGGTCCGGAACGTCGGCCGCGACATAGTCGATGACTTTGAGGTTCAGCGCTTCAGAGGCCGACAGACTGACTGCTTCGCGAACGGCCTTTTCCGCCCATTCCACGTTGCGTCCGCGAATCTGCGCGAGGCCACGTATATATGCGGCGGCGTCATGGACTATTTTGCGCGACATATCATCCTTTAGGGGAAGCTTGTCTTCTTTCTCCGAATTTTGCTCGCGGTTCTCGCCTGATTTCGGTTTGGCCTTGGGTTCAGGTTCCGATTCCGGCAGACCGCCAATTTCTATTGGCGTTGCGGCGCCCAGATTGGTGCCCGGCGCCATTGCGGCGATATGGCTCGCATACAGGATATACGTGCCAGCACTTGCTGCCCGAGCCCCACTCGGTGCCACAAAAGTTGCCACTGGTACGGGTGAGGCCAGGATGCCGCGTATGATCTGCCGCATGGAAGTGTCGAGTCCTCCGGGCGTGTCCAGTTGTAACACGGCAAGCAGTGCGTTTTCGTTCGCGGCGCGTTCAAGACCGCGCTGGATGAAGTCGGCACTGGCCGGAGCAATAGGACCATCGACTTTCAACACCACGACGGGGGAGGCCCGAACAATTGACGGAACCAGAAGCGGTATCGCCAGGATACCGACAGAAAGAATCCGGATGAGCAGTTTCATTTATTCAATATAGACTGTTTTATCCGTTACAAATTCGCCAAAAAAGCCCGCAGACGCTTGCAATGCCCTTTATTTTGTCGCATAAAGCGACTTCCATATTAAAAGCACTTATTTCATGAAGAGACCGGTAAGCAGAATTCTTGTTATCAATGACGAAAAACTGATACTCAAGGAGCTGATAAAAGGATTGAACGCCGCGGCCAAGTCCCTTGAAAACCCTTTAGGCATTATGTTTTCGGGAGTTACCACTGCACGTGAGGCGCTTCAGGCCATCCAGGATGACGGCGACATTCAGTCCGTGCTCGTGGACGATACGCTCTATACGCTGAAAAATGGCGAGAAGGGTTCCCGCATCCTGCAGATGACCGCGCTGAAACTGGTGCAGGAAATAACCCGTTTCCGTCCCGAGCTGGATATCTACATCCTGATCGCCCAGGAAAAAGAGGACGAGGTGGTGGATGCGCTGTTTTCCGAAACCGTGGATGGTTATTTCTACCGGGAAGAGCGCGATTACCGGGGCATGTACCGGATTCTGAACGCGCAACTTCAGGAAAAAGCGCGCACGCCTTTTTACGATCAGCTCAAAAATTATGTATTGATGGCAAAGGATGCCTGGCATACGCCTGGGCATTCTTCGGGCGATTCGTTACGCGACAGCCCCTGGGCCAGCGATTTCTACCAGTTTATCGGCGAGCATATTTTTCGGGCAGATTTGTCGGTGTCTGTGCCCATGCTCGATTCGCTCATGGAACCTTCCGGCGTCATTGCCGAAGCACAGAAGATTGCGGCAAAAGCGTTTGGCGCCCGCCGCACTTTTTTTGCCACAAACGGCACTTCCACGGCCAACAAGGTGATATTCCAGACGTTGCTCGCCCCCGGCGAAAAGCTGCTGCTGGATCGGAACTGTCATAAATCGGTTCATCACGGGGTCGTCTTATCTGGGGCCCATCCAATCTATCTCGACTCCTCGGTAAACAAGAAATTCGGTGTTTATGGACCTGTGCCCAAGCAGACGGTGTTTCGGGCAATCGAAGAGCATCCCGATGCTCAGGCGCTCATACTCACGAGTTGCACCTACGATGGTTTCCGCTATGACCTGCCTCCGATAATCGAGGCCGCGCATGCCAAAGGCATCAAGGTGATCATCGATGAAGCCTGGTATGGCTTTGCCCGCTTTCACCCGACCTTCCGACCGACTGCTCTGGAAGCGGGCGCTGATTATGCAACCCAGAGCACGCACAAGGTGCTTTCGGCTTTTTCACAGTCCAGCATGATTCATATCAATGACCCCGAATTCAACGAGCATTTGTTTCGGGAAAATTTCAACATGCATACCTCCACCAGCCCACAGTACAGCATGATTGCGAGCCTCGACGTGGCGCGCAAACAGGTGGTGATGGAGGGATACAAACTGTTGTCGCGCACCCTGGAGCTGGCGAAGGAAGTGCGCGAGCAAATCAATTCGACCGGTGTGTTTCGCGTACTGGAACTGGCGGATCTGCTGCCTGACGAGGTGAAGAACGATAATATCCAGCTCGATTCGACCAAGGTCACAGTCGATATCTCGCGATGTGGCTTTACCGTGGAAGATTTGATCCGGGAACTGTTCGAGCGATATAACATTCAGGTGGAAAAATCTACTTTCAATACGCTCACTCTGCTGTTGACCATCGGCACCACGCGCAGCAAGGTTTCGCGCCTTTATGACGCTCTCATGCGCATTGCACGCGAAGGCAGAGCGCCCCGAAGGCTATACCAGATTCCGGAGCTTCCGGGATTTACCGAATTGAAGTACCTGCCGCGGGATGCTTTTTACTGCGGCGGCGAGATCGTGCCGCTGCTCGACGAGCAGGAGCGGATAAACGATAGTCTGAAAGGGAAGGTTTGCGCGGATCAGGTTACGCCTTACCCGCCGGGTATTCCCGTGCTGGTGCCGGGCCAGACCATCACCGCCGAGGTGGTCCAATATCTGGTTGGCATGCTGCGATCCCAGAAACAGGTGGAAGTGCACGGAATCGTTTATGACGGCTATTTGCCGTGTTTGAGATTGCTGAGCGACGTCGAGGAAAAGAGCTTGAAAAAGCTTGCAAAATAGGTAAAACTAAGGGATTCTACAGAATAGATCACAATAAATTCCACCACGTCGCACGGCGGCTTATGCCGCCGTGTTGCATTCTGAATCTGGCAAATTTACCTATGTCGAATTTGATGAACACCTACCTGCGCCTGCCCGTCACATTTGCCAGGGGGGAGGGGGTGTGGTTGTGGGACGAGGAGGGCAAGCGCTATCTCGACGCACTTGCCGGGGTCGCTGTGTGCGGGCTGGGGCATTGCCATCCGGCGCTGGCAAGGGCGCTTTGCGAACAGGCAGGCACCCTTATCCATACTTCCAATCTCTACCATATCAGGAGGCAGGAACAACTGGCAACGAGACTGACTGGCCTCTCGGGCATGGCGAATGCATTCTTCTGCAATTCAGGCGCGGAGGCCAATGAGGCAGCCATCAAGCTCGCCAGGTTGTATGGACATGGCAAGAATATAGATTTGCCGACCATTATCGTCATGGAAAAATCCTTTCACGGACGTACCATGGCGACCCTGACCGCAAGCGGCAACCGCAAGGTGCAGGCTGGCTTTGAGCCGCTTCTCACCGGTTTTGCACGGGTTCCCTATAATGATCTTGAAGCAGTGGCGCAGGTTGCGGAGCACAATAAGAACGTCGTCGCTATCCTGGTTGAACCTTACCAGGGAGAAGGGGGTGTCAATGTGCCACAGGCAAATTATCTACAAGGTCTTCGCCACCTCTGCGACCAGAACGGCTGGCTGCTGATGCTGGATGAGGTGCAGTGCGGGATTGGCCGAACCGGCAACTGGTTCGCTTTTCAACACAGCGGCATTACGCCGGATGTCGTCACGCTAGCCAAAGGTCTGGGATCAGGCGTCCCCATTGGCGCCTGCCTGGCGAAAGGTGTTGCAGCGGATGTCTTCAAGCCGGGCAATCATGCCTCCACTTTCGGTGGAAACCCGCTCGCCTGTAGCGCTGCGCTCACCACGCTCGAGGTAATCGAGGAAGAAAATCTGCTGCGCAATGCAATGGAGGTGGGCGATTTCATGCGCAGCCTGTTCAAGGCGCAGTTGGCGGACTTGACCGATGTAACTGAAATTCGCGGCCAGGGCTTAATGATAGGCATCGAGCTTTCGAGACCGTGCGGTGAGCTGGTAAAGGAGGCTTTGAAAAAAGGTCTTCTCATCAATGTAACCTCCGACAAGGTAGTGCGCCTGCTACCGCCGCTCGTGATTCAACGAAGCGAGGCGGAGCAGATAGTGAATACTTTATCTCCCATTGTGAAGGAATTTCTGGCAGCCTGAGGATTTTTTACGATCGTGAAAGGTGAACGGTTGAAGCCATCCGGGCTCGAGTCTTCGCAACGGACTCGCCCCTGACACCGAAAATATGCAGATCAAGCATTTCTTACAGTTCAACGATTTTTCCCGGGAGGAATTCGAGTATCTGTTCGAGCGCACGCGCTGGATCAAGCAGGAGTTCAAGCAATACCGGCGCTACTGGCCGTTGGAGGACCGTACCTTGGCCATGATCTTCGACAAGCATTCAACCCGTACCCGGCTTTCGTTTGAAGCGGGGATGCATCAACTGGGCGGGGCGGCAATCTATCTTTCCACTCGCGATACCCAGTTGGGGCGCGGCGAGCCGGTTGAAGATGCGGCGCGGGTGATTTCGCGGATGGTGGATATTGTCATGATCCGCACCCATGATCATGATATTGTCAGGCGATTTGCGGCGCATTCACGTGTCCCGGTCATTAACGGGCTGACCGATGAATATCACCCGTGCCAGATCATGGGGGATATTTTTACGTTTCTTGAACACCACGGAAGTATCTCAGGCAAGACCGTGGCATGGATAGGAGATTCCAACAACGTTTGCAACACCTGGCTTCAGGCAGCGGAAGTGTTTGATTTTAACGTGCATGTCTCGACGCCTTCAGGCTATGAAGTGGAACCCGAGCGGGCGGGTCTTTACGGGACTGATCACTATGAGGAGTTTGTCGATCCCAACGAGGCGGTGAAAGGCGCAGATCTTGTTACCACGGACGTCTGGACGAGCATGGGATTCGAGGCCGAAACCGAGGAGCGAAAAAGGGACTTTGCAGATTTTCGGGTGGATGCGGAAATGATGTCCCACACCCGGAAGGACGCGTTGTTTATGCATTGCCTGCCCGCTCATCGGGGCGAGGAGGTGGCGGCGGAGGTGATAGACGGGCCCCAATCGGTAGTATGGGACGAGGCTGAGAACCGTCTGCATACACAAAA
Source organism: Nitrosospira sp. (assembly GCA_035280905.1). Classification (GTDB taxonomy): domain Bacteria; phylum Pseudomonadota; class Gammaproteobacteria; order Burkholderiales; family Nitrosomonadaceae; genus Nitrosospira. The sequence continues at coordinate 1,209 of DATEEZ010000093.1, read as the reverse complement.
GGCGCTGATTGAATATCTGTTGCTGGGAAGATTGGATAACGTCTGAATAACGCGGGATTTGGAAACAGGTCATTACGGGTGTCCGCAAGTCTCGAACGAGTAAAGTTATATGGCGAGCAGTCAGCATTTTTTATTAATGAGACAAGTATGGGAACAGAAAAAAAGACGAATGCGGCTGAGATTAAAAAGGTAGTGCTGGCATTTTCCGGAGGTCTGGATACATCGGTAATCCTGAAATGGCTACAGGATACTTATAGGTGTGAAGTTGTCACCTTCACGGCTGATATTGGCCAGGGGGAGGAGGTGGAACCCGCCCGCGCAAAGGCGAAGCAGCTTGGCGTGAGGGAAATTTTTATCGACGATTTGCGTGAGGAATTTGTACGCGGTTTCGTCTTTCCCATGTTTCGCGCCAATACCATTTATGAGGGAGAGTATCTGCTCGGCACCAGTATCGCACGCCCGTTGATTGCCAAACGCCAGATCGAAATCGCACGGGAAACCGGCGCAGACGCTGTGTCGCACGGCGCGACCGGGAAAGGCAATGATCAGGTGCGTTTTGAACTCGGTTACTATGCGCTTCAACCGGACATCCGCGTGATTGCGCCGTGGCGCGAATGGGATCTTACATCCCGGGAAAAGCTTCTGAAATATGCGGAGCAGCACGGCATCCCGGTGGAGATGAAGAAAAAAGAAGGTTCTCCCTACAGCATGGATGCCAACCTGCTGCACATTTCCTATGAAGGACGTATTCTCGAAGACCCTGCACAGGAGCCGGAAGAGTCGATGTGGCGCTGGAGTGTTTCGCCGGAAAAAGCCCCAGACAGTCCGGAATACATCGACCTCGAATTCAGGAAGGGCGATATTGTTGCATTGAATGGGGAAGAGCTGTCACCGGCGCGTCTGCTCGCCAGGCTCAACGAACTGGGCGGCAAGCACGGGATAGGGCGCCTGGACCTCGTCGAAAACCGGTATGTCGGTATGAAATCCCGCGGGTGCTACGAGACTCCCGGCGGTACGATCATGCTGCGTGCCCACCGGGCTATTGAGTCCATTACACTCGACCGTGAAGTCGCCCACTTGAAAGACGAGCTTATGCCACGCTATGCCGAACTGATTTACAACGGCTATTGGTGGAGTCCCGAGCGCAGAATGATGCAGACTATGATCGATGCGTCGCAGGCGCATGTGAACGGATGGGTGCGGGTGAAG
>DATEEZ010000092.1:0-2396 GCA_035280905.1 Nitrosospira sp. | reverse complement strand
GCTGGCCGATCATCTCGCCAAGGGACGCATTCTTGCCGCCGACGCGGCTCACATCCGTCATGCGCAGCGTGTCAAACCAGACTACATATTGTGAGTCGCCCATCTCGGTTCCTGATTGCGTGGATTGCATGGCAATGCTGGCTAAATAAGAATTGTGCTACATTTTGTAGCGGGATTTCCACCCGGAAATCCCGCATAGTTTCTCATAACAATGCCAACCGCTACCAAACCAATTCATCGAACCGCCTTCTTCCTTTCTGACCGTACGGGAATAACGGTGGAAATGCTGGGGCATAGCCTGCTCAGTCAATTCGAAAGTATTCCCCTGGATGAGATCACCTTACCCTACATTGACAGCAGGGAAAAAGCTACAGAGGTCGTCCGGACGATCAATGGGCGTCACATCGCGAACGGTACGCGCCCACTGGTGTTCAGTACGTTCGTGAATCCTGAAATCAGGCTTATTATCGATTCTGCCAATGCTCTCCATCTCGATTGCTTCAGCATTTTTATTGCCCCGCTGGAAGCTGAACTGGGCGTGCGCTCATCCGAAAACGTGGGACTCTCTCACCGCGTTTCCGATACAACCGGGTACCGGAAGCGTATCGACGCAATAAATTACGCTCTGGAGCACGACGATGGCTTGTCGCAAAAGAACTGGGACCAAGCCGATGTTACCCTGGTAGGCGTTTCCCGTACCGGCAAGACGCCGACGTGTCTCTATCTCGCCTTGCAATATGGAGTTTACGCGGCAAACTACCCCCTTATTCCTGAGGATTTCCAGCACGGAGAGCTTCCTGCCCAGATCAGGAATGTGCGAAGCAAGCTGTTCGGCTTTACCATTCACCCCGAGCGGCTCCATGAAATACGCACCGAACGCAAGCCAGAGAGCGTGTACGCTTCCCTCAGGAACTGCGAGTATGAAGTGCAGAGCGCGGAAAAACTGATGCGTCGCGCTGGAATCCCCTACCTCGATGCAACCAGCAAATCCATCGAAGAACTAGCGACCGCGGTACTGCACGAAGCAAAACTTGAACGGAAGATTTATTAGCCAGAGACCCGCAAAGCGGGATCGATCAGCGAAGACGGAGGGCTGAGCCGTATTGTTATACGGCGACACTATGCTCGAACTGGCGCGACCGCTGTCTTCGCATCCATTGTTGTTCTTGACCCTCAATGACATATCCGATACTTCTTCCTGTTCTGCTGATGCCGTTCTCCAAGCCCTTTGCAAGCACTGCTTTGGAAAACAGATTGCCTTGCCCGTAATCGCAGCCTACGAGGGTAAGCAGATCACGATGTTCCATTGTCTCTATCCCTTCGGCAATCACCTTTATTCCCAGTTTATGCGCCATGACGATGATTGCTTCGCATAACGCTAAATCCTCTGAATCCGGCGCGAGATTTTGCACAAAGGTTCGATCTATCTTGAGGTAATCAATCTCAAACTTTTTAAGATACCCCAGAGACGAATAACCCGTCCCGAAATCATCCATGGAAATTTGCAAGCCTGCCTCTCGAAAACCGCGGAGCTTGGATCTGACATCAGAGGTCACGTCCATCAGAAAACTTTCTGTAATCTCGATGGCGATACTTTGGCCAGGCAGTCCCATCTCGCGTAGCAAACCAAGCCATAAGCTGAACAGATCCACATCCTTTCGAAACTGCACGGCAGAAGTGTTGATGCTGATCTGGAATTGAGGAAAGTGGGATGCGCGCCATGCAGCAACTTGCTGTAACGCCTTCTCAAACACCCAGTTGCCGATATCGACGATCATTCTGGTTTCTTCGGCGATAGAAATAAAATCGGCAGGATTGATCAACCCGAGTTCGGGATGATGCCAACGAAGCAACGCTTCAGCCTTGTGGATTTGGCCGGTTGAAAGCTCGACAATGGGCTGATAGTACAATTGAAGTTGGTGGTCAGCCAGTGCACCGCGCAAATCGCTCGCCAGGCGCATTCGGTTTTGTGGGGCCTCATTCAGCGTATTGGTGAAATAGCTAAAGCAGTTGCGACCCTTGTTCTTTGCAGCATACATTGCCTGGTCGGCATTCCGCACCAGGGATTCGGGATCAGTGGCGTCATGAGGATAAAAAGTCACACCAATACTGGCCGATATATAGACGGTCTTATCCCTTAACTGGAATGGCTTTGCCATTTTATACAGGATATCCCGAATAACGCGATTGATACTGATCAGGCTTTTTAATGGGGCGAGAAGCACGGTGAATTCATCGCCGCCCATTCTTGCCACGGCATCAGTGCCGCGCACGCAGCTATTGAGGCGCCACGCCGCTTCCTTAAGCAAAACATCCCCGCTGTTATGTCCGTAAGTGTCGTTGACCTCCTTGAAGTTGTCGAGGTCCAGAAGAATCAATGCCAGTGATGATCCGAG
>DATEEZ010000091.1:0-14784 GCA_035280905.1 Nitrosospira sp. | reverse complement strand
ACGGCGGGCAAACGTTCCCCTTCGTCAGTAGCAAACTGAAAGAAATAAAGGAAAGCAGAGAAGCCGCTGTACCTGTGCAATAGGTGCGAACTTAATACAACCAGAACTCGCCATAAATCTTTCAACCCCCGCTCCTGCTCCCAAAAAAGTCTGCAACAGATCTCAAATGTGACACGGTTTTTGTCAGAAATAGCTCATCTGAGTGCTTGGGTCTCTCGTGAAGTAACAAAAGCCTTAAAATTGCTACATATTCGGCGAATGGTCGAGAATCACTAGACAATTTCACGTGGTTAAGTCAAACTTGCCGCCATGAAAAAAGGCTCGAATCGCTACAAAAATATCCTGGTCATCCACGGGCCGAACCTGAATTTATTAGGGACAAGGGAACCTGAGGTTTACGGGGCTGTTACATTAGCAGAAATTAACGGAAGTTTAACGAAGTTAGCTGAAAAAGAGGGCGCTGGCCTGAATTATTTTCAAAGTAATGCTGAGGGAGAGCTGATAGACCGGATCCAGCAGGCGAGCACCGAAAAAATCGACTTCATTATCATCAATCCTGCCGCTTATACGCACACCAGTATTGCCTTGCGTGACGCACTTGCCGCTACCCGAATACCTTTCATCGAAGTTCACCTTTCCAACATTTTTGCTCGCGAATCTTTTCGTCAGAAATCGTTTTTTTCAGATATGGCGGTGGGTGTCATAAGTGGCCTGGGAGCAAAGGGATACGAACTCGCTTTGAATTATGTACTGAGTGCAACTGATGAGCGTCAAGGATAACAATGAAGTGATCGGTACCATTGATGGGGCTGAGATTCCTTTTGATAGCGCCAATACAGTTTTAACTCGTCTCAACCCTATGGTGTTTTCAAACATGGGGTATTTCCAGAAACAGAGAAACACGAAGTCCGCGCCTTCGCGCGATGAACAGATGGTTAGAGGTTTTGACAGAACGTAACGCAAAAGGAACCCGATCGGGAGACCCCTATATGGACCTGAGAAAGCTTAAAAAACTGATTGACCTGGTGGAGGAATCCGGCATCGCCGAGTTAGAGATAACGGAAGGCGAAGAAAAAGTTCGTATCAGCAGATCTACGCCTTCAATGCAGATATCCGCCCCCCCAGCCGTAACATATCCGCCACAACCCGCCGCACCGGTCGCCACAACCTCTCCACCCCCCACTGTTACGCCCGCGACGGCCGCCGGTGAAATATTACCCCAAGGCCACATGATCAAATCGCCCATGGTGGGGACGTTCTACCGCAGTTCCGCGCCGGGTAGCAATCCCTTCGTAGAGGTAGGTCAGACAGTCAAGGAGGGCGACACGCTCTGCATCATCGAGGCAATGAAATTGCTCAATGAGATCGAGTCGGACAAGAGCGGAGTCATCAAGGCGGTGCTGGTGGAGAATGGTCAACCCGTCGAGTATGGCGAACCGTTATTCGTGATCGAATGATTTCGGCGTTTTGCGCATTACACGTTGCCCCGCGGGGATACCCGCATCAATAGAAGAGGAGAAATCAGTTCCGCCATGAAACGAGATACTAGCGGCAGACATGTTTGAAAAAATACTTATAGCAAACCGCGGCGAGATTGCCTTGCGGATACAACGTGCATGCCGTGAGATGGGTATCAAGACAGTAGCGGTGCACTCCCAGGCCGATGCCGAGGCAAAATATGTAAAACTCGCCGATGAGTCAGTGTGTATCGGACCTGCTCCTTCGGCACAAAGCTACCTTAATATCCCCGCAATTATCAGCGCGGCTGAAGTCACTGACGCGGAAGCGATTCATCCGGGCTACGGGTTTTTGTCGGAAAATGCGGATTTTGCCGAACGTGTAGAAAAAAGCGGTTTCGTCTTTATCGGCCCCCGGCCCGAGACGATTCGGCTAATGGGCGACAAGGTGAGCGCCAAGAACGCCATGAAAAAGGCCGGCGTACCTTGTGTACCGGGTTCGGATGAGGGTCTTCCAGAATCCCTGGACGAAATCAAAAGTATAGCCCGCGCTATCGGCTACCCTATCATTATCAAGGCCGCGGCGGGAGGGGGTGGCCGCGGCATGCGCGTGGTGCACACTGAAGCGGCATTATCGAACGCCGTTATCATCACACGCAACGAAGCTCAGGCCGCATTCGGTAATCCGACAGTTTACGTGGAAAAATATCTGGAGAACCCGCGCCACATCGAGTTTCAGGTGCTGGCTGATGAACATCGCAACGCCATCTATCTGGGGGAACGGGAATGCTCCATGCAGCGCCGCCATCAGAAAATTCTCGAGGAAGCCCCGGCCCTGGGTATTTCCCCGAGATTGCGCGACAGAATGGGAACCCGTTGTGCCGACGCATGCAAGCGCATCGGCTATCGGGGCGTGGGGACCTTCGAGTTTCTGTTCGAAAAAAATGAGTTCTATTTCATTGAAATGAACACACGCCTGCAGGTCGAGCACCCAGTTACCGAGGCCATCACCGGGATTGATCTGGTGCAAGCGCAGATTCGAGTGGCCGCCGGCGAAAAGCTCACTCTTCGACAGCGAGACATCGTATTGAAAGGACATGCCATCGAATGCCGCATCAACGCCGAAGACCCGTACAAGCTCACCCCGTCGGCAGGCCGTATCACTCAATACCACGCTCCTGGCGGTCCCGGCATTCGCGTGGATTCCCATATATATCATAACTACTTTGTGCCGCCCTATTACGATTCCATGATAGGAAAAGTAATCGCGTACGGAGATAATCGCGACCAGGCGATAGCCCGCATGCGTATCGCATTGTCGGAAATGGTAATCGGAGGCATCAAAACCAACACGCCGCTACATCTTGATCTGTTGTCAGACGCCGCTTTTCTGAATGGCGGGACGAGCATTCATTATCTTGAACAAAAACTCGCCAATCATAATAAATAATTCTGGCTGAGGCTCTATATGAGGCTCTATAGGGCCTTGCTACTGAAACTCCGATAATGAGCCGGGGAGCTTTTAACGTGGAAGGTTCTTGAGAAACGAGCGTAAAACTTCCTGTCTGCCTGCTTACGCAAACAAATGCAAGGTGCCAGCATGCCCTGGATTTCAGTCGTCATAAAAACCGACAATATCCATGCCGAAGCGCTAAGCGATGCAATGCTGGCTTTGGGGGCGCTGTCAACTGACATCCATGATTCCGCAGCGGGGACCGAGCATGAGCAGCCCCTCTTTGACGAACCGGGCGAATTTGTCGCGAGCATCTGGCTTGCTCCGGAACTGACTGCGCTATTCAAGGGGGATACCGACATTCCCGCTGTAATGCGCGCTGCGGCCGAGGCGGCAGGATTGCCTGCCCCCCCGAGCTATCATATCGAACATGTGGAAGAGCAGGATTGGGTACGAGTAACCCAATCGCAATTCAATCCGATCCGCATATCCTCGCGCTTGTGGGTCGTGCCAAGCTGGCATGGAATCCCCGATCCGACTGCAATCAACCTGATACTTGATCCCGGACTCGCCTTTGGAACCGGAACTCATCCTTCTACGCAGTTGTGCCTGGAATGGCTTGACGAAAATCTCGGAGGAGGGGAAGATGTTCTTGATTACGGTTGTGGTTCAGGCATATTGGCAATTGCCGCGCTCAAGATGGGCGCTCACCATGTTGTCGGAATCGACATAGATCCGCAGGCGGTAGAGGCAAGCCGTCAGAACGCAAAGCTTAACCGGTGCGCGGAAACCGAAATAGAGTTTCATACACAGATGGCGGAGCAGGCGGATACAGAACGCGGGGGCTGGGCAGACGTCGTTGTTGCCAATATCCTCGCCAATCCGCTTATCATGCTGGCTCCCATATTGACGCATGCTACTCGGGTGGGGGGACACATCGCGCTATCCGGTATACTCGCGGAACAGGCAGAAGAAGTGATGCGGGCTTATCAGCAATCGTTTGATATGCATATTGCGCTAAATCGTGAGGGATGGATCCTGTTGGCAGGCACGAGGAAGTGAATTCGATTAAACAAAAACCAGAACCGGGATGCCACTTGTAACTCGATGTCCTAACTGCTTAACGGTCTTTCGCATCACGCCGCTGCACTTGCAGGCGCACGGGGGCGAGGTGCGTTGCGGGCAGTGCAACCATATATTTAATGGCTTCGCTACGCTGCTGACCATGGAGGAGCCGGAAACCGAAAAGCCGGTAAAGACCGAGGAGTCAGCGAAAGCACCGGAAAACACTTCACAGCTTTCTCCTGATGTGGCGATTTCCAGCCCGGAAGCGCTGCAGGACGGAGGCGTGCCGCAGCCAGTGATGTCGGAACCCCACGTCTCTGAACCGATCCCATCAGCGCAAAATCCGCCGGAACCACTTACGTCAGAGCCGATCGGTTCAGCACCTGTCAAGCCGCAGGCAGCAGAGGCTCGCGCTCCTGTAACGCCTGCAAAGGAGAAACCTGCCTCCAAGGCTGCGAAAAAAGCAGAAAGAGCACAGGACAGGCGGGCTGCGAGAGAACAAATTTCGCAAACGGGTGACGCGATGTATGCCGGGCTGGAAGACGACATGCTGGATAATTATTTGCCAGAGCACTACGTTTCCAGGAGAGAGCAACTGCCTGAGATTACGGCCGCCTGGGCCATTGCCAATCTTTTTATGCTCATCGTGCTCGTGGCGCAGATTACCTATGCATTTCGCAGCGAGCTTGCGGTCAACATGCCCGCCGCCAGGCCCTTTCTCGAACAATATTGCAAAGTATTGCAATGCACTGTTTCCCTGCCGCCATCTACCGGGTCGGAAAATATAGGAGAACCGTTCAGGACGACGGCGAGTGCGCGTCCGTTCATTTTGCTGTCCTCGCTGACCAGCAAACATCCTATTTCCGATCATTATCCGACTTCCACTCACCCTTCTCAGCGCTGCGAATCGCCTGATTGCGCCAATCCTTCGCTATCGGTCTAGGCTTGGTGCCTGTCTCCCGCCCCCGGATTTGGGGTAAAATCGATATCCCGTTAAATTAGGTATTCATCTTCCGGAAGATGGCGTCTGAAAGCCTGGTTGAAATCAAAGGCCTGAATTTCTCTTATGGGCAGCGTCCGATTCTCAAGGGAATAGACATGACGATGGCACGCGGGAAAGTCATTGCCATTATGGGCGGCAGCGGCAGCGGGAAAACGACCTTGTTGCGCCTCATCGGGGGCGCTGTGCGCCCTACCTCCGGGTATGTGAAAGTCGCAGGCGAGGTAGTGCACAAACTGAAGCGGGATGAGCTTTTTCGCATGCGCCGAAAAATGAGCATGCTGTTCCAGTTTGGCGCGTTGTTTACCGATCTCTCGGTATACGATAATGTGGCTTTCCAGATGCGTGAACATACGGACCTGCCGGAGTCCATGATACGGGACCTGGTGTTAATGAAACTCCACGCTGTGGGTTTGCGTGGCGCGCATGAGCTGATGCCTAACCAGCTCTCCGGCGGTATGGCTCGCCGCGTTGCGCTGGCGCGCTCGATCGCGCTTGATCCCCTGCTTATCATGTACGACGAGCCTTTCACCGGGCTTGATCCCATTTCGCTTACAGTGATCGGGAATCTCATACGACGCCTGACCGATGCATTAGGCATGACCTCCGTGGTAGTGACGCATGATGTGCAGGAGTCACTGAAAATTGTCGACTACGTTTATTTCATCGCCAATGGGGTCATCGCCGCCCACGGTACGCCAGATGAAGTGCGCAGCTCCGTTGCGCCATTTGTACATCAGTTCGTTCATGGGGAAGAAGACGGTCCCGTCTCGTTTCACTATCCCGCCACCCCTTACGCACAGGATCTGAAGCTGGAGGGCAGTTTTGCCTAGGCGTATCGTAAGCGGTATCCAGGGCGTAGGTCATCGGGTCATAGACAGTGTCTGGCGCCTGGGCTACGCTAGCCGTTTCTTCCTGCTGACCTTGATCAAATCCGGTACCAGCCTGCGCCGCTTCGGCCTGGTAATACGGGAACTTTATTTTACCGGTGTCCTGTCGCTCATCATTATCCTCGTGTCGGGACTTTTTGTCGGCATGGTGCTCGGCTTGCAAGGCTTCGAAACTTTGCAGCGGTATGGAGCAGAATCCGCGGTAGGCACTATGGTGGCTTTGTCACTTTTACGCGAGTTGGGGCCTGTGGTGTCGGCGTTGTTATTCGCCAGCCGCGCAGGTTCGGCAATCACAGCGGAAATCGGCCTGATGAAAGCGACCGAGCAGCTGGCGGCAATGGAGATGATGGCTGTAGATCCGATTGCGCGGGTGGTCGCGCCCCGGTTCTGGGCCGGCGTGATCTCAATGCCGTTGCTGGCGGCACTGTTTTCGGCGATCGGGATATATGGAGGCTATCTGGTGGCAGTCGTGCTCATCGGAGTGGATGAAGGTTCGTTCTGGTCGCAGATGCAAGGCGCCGTCGATTTCCACTACGACGTTGTGAACGGGGTCATAAAAACCTGTGTTTTCGGCGTGGCGGTGACAGCAATCGCCGTGTTTGAAGGGTATGATGCGGCGCCCACAGCCGAAGGCGTATCCGGTGCGACAACCCGTACCGTAGTGACTTCTTCACTTGCAATTCTTGGACTCGATTTTATCTTGACCTCGTTCATGTTCAGGGGAATGGGCTGATGCAGCGCGCAACAATGGATTTGTGGGTGGGGCTGTTCGTCATGGCAGGTATCGGCGCACTACTCGTGCTGGCGTTAAAAGTCGGCAACCTTGGCACTTATAGCGCGAATGACAGTTACCAGGTGACAGGTAACTTCGAAAACATCGGTGGATTGAAAGTGCGAGCGCCGGTAAAGAGCGCTGGCGTCGTCGTCGGCCGGGTGGTCGACATCCAGTTTAGTACCGAGACATACGACGCTCTGGTGATCATGAATATTGACAGCCGTTATAAATTTCCAAAGGATACTTTTGCTAGTATCCTTACCTCCGGCCTGATCGGGGAGCAGTATATTGGCCTGGCTGCTGGCGGCGAGGAGGCGGTGCTCAAGGATGGCGACATCGTCATGAAAACCAATTCGGCGCTTGTTCTGGAAGAAATGATCGGGAAATTTTTGTTCAATAAAGCTTCAGAGGGAGGCAGCAGTGAAAATTCCGACAAGAACTAGAAAATGCGGTAATGAGTCCAACGCCAGTGTTCGACGGTGGTGTCCGAATTTCACGGATAAGGGCGGGGGGCAGAGTGCAGTAAGCAGTTGATGCGGGTACTGGAATCGTCAACCGCATAAGCATTTTCGTGTGTTGAGTCTAATTTAGCGAGGAAATCATGAAAAAATATCTTGGTATCTCAGGTCTGCTGGCGGCTTGGTTATTTGCATTCCCCGCTGCTGCCGCAGAAATCAGTCCTGATACGCTGGTGGATAACACTGCGCAGGAAGTATTGTCAATCGTTCGACAGGATAAGGAGCTGCGTGCGGGCAATATGGCCAAGATTCTTGATCTGGTCGAGGCCAAGATTTTGCCGCATTTCAACTTCACCCGTATGACCCGGCTTGCTATGGGTAAGAACTGGAACAAGGCGAGCGCAGAGCAACAGGAGGAATTGGTGAAAGAGTTTCGCACCTTGCTAGTGAGGACTTACTCCAATGCTCTCAGTACCTACAGCGACTACCAGATAAAGGTAGAACCACTTAAGAGCAAGGCAGGGGATACGGACACCACTGTCAAGACGAAAGTCATGCAGGATAGCGGACAGCCGGTGGATATTGACTACAGCATGGAAAAAACAGGCGACGGGTGGAAAGTCTACGACGTGACTGTGGCTGGCGTAAGTCTGGTCACGAATTACCGCAGCACGTTCAACAGTCAGGTGCGCGAAGGCGGTGTAGAAAAACTGCTGAAAACCCTCGCAGATAAAAATCGCGCATTGGCCGCAAACGATAAAAAAGCGGCTGGCGAATTAAAGACGGTGGCTACAGAGTAATCGTGACAGCCAATGTAGTTCAGCGTGAAGGCGGGGAACTCAGTGTCGAGGGATCGATTACGATCGACAACGTCATTTCGGTGGTTGCGAAGGGCATTGCTTTGTTTGGCCGGGAAGACGTAATTATTGATCTGGGACGAGTTACTGAAGCCGATTCCGCTGCAGTTAGTTTAATGCTGGAATGGCGGCGCGAGGCCGCGCGCCGCAGCAGTAAGATACGCTTTCTTAATATACCGCAGAATCTGCAGAGTCTCGTGCAACTGTACGGGGTATCCGAATTGATGAGTGGGGCATAATCCGCAGATCAGATTGTCGGTTCCCAGATCAGGCTCTCACGGGGAAGGCGTAAGAAAATGTCCCCTACTCACCTGCATCCGGCCTCCGGTGGGTGCACTAAGGTCCCGTTTTGGCTCCTTCCTATTTTATCTTCACATGACACCCGCCATTGAAGTCGAGCAGATGCACAAACGTTATGGTGCGTTGCTGGCTCTGGCGGGCGTCGATCTCAAGATAGAGCAAGGCGAATTCTTCGCCTTGCTGGGCCCCAACGGCGCAGGCAAGAGCACGCTTATCAACATCATAGCAGGGCTCACCCGAGCAACCAGCGGTCAGGCGCGGGTGATGGGATACGATGTGGTCTCCGATTACCGCGAAGCGCGCCGAATGCTGGGCGTGGTTCCTCAGGAACTGGTTTTCGATCCGTTTTTTACTGTCCGCGAAACACTGGTCATTCAGTCGGGATATTACGGCTTGAAGAACAATGGACTGTGGATAGAGGAAATCATCCATCACCTCGATCTCGCAGATAAGGCCGATACCAACATGCGGGCGCTCTCAGGCGGAATGAAGCGGCGCGTACTGGTAGCCCAAGCATTGGTGCACAAGCCGCCGGTCATCGTACTCGATGAGCCGACCGCAGGTGTGGATGTCGAGCTGCGCCAGGGACTCTGGCGCTTCATCAAGCAGTTGAATCGGGAAGGCCATACCATAGTTTTGACCACTCATTATCTCGAGGAAGCGGAGGCGCTGTGCAGCCGCGTGGCAATGATGAAGCAAGGTAATATCGTTGCCCTGGACAGCATCAGAAACCTGATCGGCAGCGTATCGGGGTGTTCCCTCCGGTTGCGGCTATCGCCCGACACGCTGCCTCTGGCGCTACAGCCGTTAATGAGCAGCCGCGAAGAGGGCTGCTACATTCTGACCCTCGCAGAGTATTCCCAGCTCGAACAGGTCATGGCCGCGTTGCGTAAAGCAGCATTGCATGTGCTGGAGATGCAGGTGTTGCAGCCAGATCTGGAAGAGGTATTCCTGCGGATCATGGGTACGCACAAAATCAGGAAGCCCGAGGCCTTATCCATATGACAGGATTTCTTACGCTGCTCTACAAGGAATTGCTGCGATTCTGGAAAGTCGGATTCCAGACGGTATTTGCGCCCATGTTATCTACCCTGCTATACCTCCTGATTTTTTCGCATGTGCTGGAAGAGCATATACAGGCGTACCCTGGCGTAGCGTATACTGTTTTTCTCGTGCCTGGGCTGGTGATGATGGCGATGCTGCAAAATGCTTTTGCCAACTCCTCATCGAGCCTGATCCAGTCCAAGATCAGCGGTAACCTTGTTTTTATCCTGCTGTCGCCACTTTCGTACCGCGAAATATTTTTTGCTTACGTCACTGCGTCGGTCGTGCGGGGCTTGGCCGTGGGCCTCGGCGTCTATCTGGTTACCCTGGCGTTCTTCGATGTGCCCCTGTCATCGTTCCCCTGGGTGCTGATGTTTGCGTTGATGAGCAGTGCGTTGCTAGGGGCTGTCGGCGTCATTGCCGGTATCTGGGCGGAAAAATTTGACCAACTCGCCGCGTTTCAGAATTTTGTCATTCTACCTCTGACGTTTTTATCCGGTGTGTTCTACACAATTCACTCATTGCCACCCTTCTGGCAAGGCTTATCTCACCTGAATCCATTTTTCTACATGATCGACGGCTTTCGCTACGGTTTTTTCCGCGCATCCGATATCTCACCCTATGTCAGTCTTAGCATTGTAGCCACATGCTTTGTGGCGGTATCATGGTTGACGCTGCAAATGCTCAAAAGAGGCTACAAGATCAGGCACTGAGCCGTTTTAAGGGATGGGACGAGATACATCGGTCGGTCATTCTCGTTTTTACGGCAATCTGGCGGTAACGCTATATAAAAGTAAGGGAAACTACAATGGTTACAGCGGACAGCATAAAAACCCACATTGAGACTTCCATGCCCTGTGAGCTGGTGCATGTGGAAGGAGACGACGGCTACCATTTCAGCGCCATCATCGTCAGCCCGGAATTTCGTGGAAAAAATATGGTGCAGCAGCACCAAATGGTTTACCGGGCACTCGGCGACAGAATGAAACAGGAGATTCACGCACTTTCCATGAAAACCATGACGCCGGAGCAGTGGGCGGAAAGCAGTCAGAGTTAAAATTCTTCCTGAGGCTGCGCAAGCTCTTTTATATTCAGCTTGACGCTTTTGCCCAGTTCCGTCCTGAATCCTTCGTTCCCTCTTCGCTCTGCGCCCTTTCGTTCTCCGTTCGCCCTGGCCCTTCGGCAGGCTAAGGACACCCTTGTCAAAGGTCGAACGAGCTCAAGACATGCTTCTCGAAGGGCGGAACGAGGCTTTGGACTGGCTGATGAATGTGGCGAACGTCAAAGGACGAGCCGTATTCATCAGCCAGGTCTGAATTTGATTGTGGATTTGGCCTCAGGAAGAGGAAGAGAGGCCGCGGCCCTGTATCAGGCAGCAGGAGCCATGACGGTACGCAGCTTCTGCATGGCCTTGACTTCGATCTGGCGGACGCGCTCCGCGGATACTCCCAGCTCATCGGCGAGCTCATGCAGCGTTGCCGTATCTTTTTCCCGCAGCCACCGAGCCTCGATGATACGGCGGCTGCGAGCATCCAGGCTTTCCAGCGCCTGCTCCAACCCTTCACCACGCAAACGCGTGGTTTGCTCGTCCTCCAGCACGTGCGAGGGTTCGGAACCATCGGTCAGGTAAGCAATGGGGCTGAATGTCTCCTCATCGTCGTCTTCGGACAATGGTTCAAGTGAAATATCACGGCCACTGAAGCGTGTTTCCATTTCCACTACTTCCTCGGGCTTCACACCCAGTTGCTTCGCAACCTCCGCAACTTCCTCCTGGTTCATGGTATCGAGAGCCTGCTTCATGCTGCGCAAATTGAAAAACAGCTTACGCTGCGCTTTTGTAGTGGCAATTTTGACGAGTCGCCAGTTACGCAGTATGAATTCGTGAATTTCGGCCTTGATCCAGTGTACTGCAAATGAAACCAGCCTGACGCCACGCTCCGGATCAAAGCGTTTGACCGCCTTCATTAATCCGATATTTCCTTCCTGTATCAGATCAGCCTGTGGCAAGCCATAGCCTTTGTAGCCCCTTGCTATAGCAACGACCAGCCGCAGATGCGACAGCACTAGCTGGCGCGCAGCGTCTATACTGCCTTCATCACGCAGCGATCGGGCCAGCCGCACCTCCTCTTCCTGAGTAAGAATGCGAAACTGATTGACGGACTGAATGTAGCTTTCGAGGCTGCCTGCTGAAGGTACAGTTAAAGCGAAAGTCATTTATCCTCCTTGGTTTCCTGTAAACGTTAACCTTTTTCCGTTAAGAGCGTCAACATTTTTGAAAGTTCCCCCTCGATCGCTTGGAAAACGCCCTAACCTCATGAATTATCGGGGTTCTATTTTCAGCAGATGGCTAACGACAGACAATCCGGCTCCGAGCCAGCCAAGGCAAGCCGAAAACAGCAACATGATCAGGCTATCTCCCCTGGAAAGATGATAAAGGCGGAAATCCGTTTCGTACAATTGCATGAGATGCTTTACTGGTTCGTCGGTTAGGTGAATCCCAAGAGAGATGATGAGCCATGCCACAATACCGCCTACCAGCCCCTGTATCATCCCGAAATATAAAAAAGGGCGACAGATAAAGGCATTGGTTGCGCCAATCAGCTTTGCCACTTCTATTTCCTCCCGCATGGTCAGGATCTGGAGGCGTATGGTGTTGAATACCACGGCGATTACCAGAAGGCTGAGCAGCACGCTAAGCATCGAGGCCGCGAGCCTGCCCAGTTTGAGCAGCGCATCCAGACGCTGCGCCCAGGCTGAGTCCAGTTGCACATGTTCGACCTGGCGTAGTTCCGACAAAGCCTTGCTTAATGTTTCCAGTGTCTCTGGCGAAACGTTCCTGGCAGTAACAACGAACGCATCAGGCAGCGGATTTCCTTCGAGGCCGTCCATCACTCCTGCCAGCCCGGGACTCTTCTTGAACTGCTCCAGGGCGCTGGCCTTGGGAATAAACTCGAAACTCGCCACGTGCGGGTTTTCTTTCAGAAAAGATTCAATTTTGCCTACTTCAACCTGAGTCGCATTAAGTTTTAAAAAAAGGCTCAACTGAGGTCCGCCCGAAAACTGGCCGGAAAGTGTCTCGACATTCTCGAGAAATACGTAAATTCCTGCTGGGAGACTGAAGGCGATACCGATTACCCCCAGGGTCAGTAGCGTGCTGAACGGGATCAAAGCCAGTCGCTTGAAGGCTAGCACCAATGCGTGCCAATGATACGAAAACCAGATGTTCATCCAGTCAGCTCACCGTGACTGAGAGTGAGAATACG
Organism: Nitrosospira sp.; assembly: GCA_035280905.1. Lineage (GTDB taxonomy): Bacteria > Pseudomonadota > Gammaproteobacteria > Burkholderiales > Nitrosomonadaceae > Nitrosospira. Next base: position 2,222 of record DATEEZ010000091.1, on the reverse strand, counting down.
TTGCGGGATGTCACCAAGCAGTTCAACGTCGTGGGTGGATATAAGTACGGTAACGCCTACCTGATGAAAAGATTTGAAAATAGCCATGATATCCCTTGCATACTCCATATCCAGGTTGCTTGTCGGCTCATCCGCAATGAGTATCGAAGGCCTGCTGACAATGGCGCGCGCGATGCACAGCCGCTGCTGTTCTCCGCCGGAAAGGGTGATGGGACGCGCCTTCTCCTTATCCAGCAGTCCCACCTTATCGAGCGCCGCGCGCACACGCCTGGTAGCAGCTTTCGACTCGAAACCGCTGATCTGCAGGGGAAGCAGAACATTCTCAAAAACGCTGCGGTCGAACAGCAGCTTCTGATCCTGAAACACCAATCCGAAGTTGCGGCGCAGGAAGGGAATAGCGGCGTCATTGAGTCTGCCAACATCCTGACCATTGACGATAACGCTGCCGGTGGTGGGACGTTCGATTGCGGCAATAATCCGCAGCAACGTTGTCTTTCCCGCTCCCGAATGCCCGTTGATCAAGGCCATCTCGCCTGTTTCTACTGTGAAACTGACATCCTTGAGCGCCTCGAAACCGTTGGGGTAGCGCTTGTAAACGTCACTGAAGCTGATCATTTGTTGGTACGACGAGTTGGCTGAGTCAACTCCATCTCAACTCCATCCTTTTCGTAGATATTCCCTCAATCAAACAACGCCTCGACAAATTCCCTTGCGACGAAAGGCCTCAAATCATCCAGACCCTCGCCTACCCCTATAAACCGGACCGGTAACGGGGCTTTTTGCTGACGTTGTCGGGCGATGGCGGCAAGCACGCCTCCTTTCGCGGTTCCATCCAGCTTGGTGACAATGAGACCTGTCAGGCCAAGTGCATCATCAAATGCCTGTACCTGGTTGACCGCATTCTGCCCGGTATTTGCATCCAGAACCAGTAACGTTTCATGTGGCGCGCCGGGCTCGGCTTTGGCAATAACGCGCTTCACTTTTTTTATTTCCTCCATAAGGTGGAGTTGTGTCGCCAGCCTTCCGGCGGTGTCGGCCAGTACGATATCAATGCCCCGGGCTTTGGCCGCATTGATGGCATCGAATATAACTGCTGCCGGATCACCCCTTTGTTGACCGTTGCTTTCCTGTGCGATCACCGCGACACGGTTACGCTCTCCCCACGCCATCAGTTGCTCACGCGCCGCAGCACGGAAAGTATCACCTGCGGCGAGCAGCACCGTTTTGCCCTGCAGTTGATAATAATGTGCAAGTTTTCCGATGGAAGTGGTTTTTCCAGCACCATTCACACCAGTCAGCATGATGATGAAAGGCCGGTGAGTGCCGATATCGAGAGGTTGCGCAAGCGGCTCCAGCAGATCTATCAGCGCTTCCTGCAACGCATCTTTGAGCTGCGACGCGTCCGTCAGGCCGTTACGTTTGACCTTTCTCCGCAACTCCTCCAGCAGCCAGGTAGTAGCATTGACACCGGCATCCGAGGTGAGCAATATTGTTTCCATCTCCTCGTAGAGGTCTTCATCGATCCTCCCACCGCCGAAGAGACCCGAAAGGCGCTTGCCGAAATTATCACGCGTGCGGGACAGGCCTTGCCTGACCCTTGCCCCCCAATTCGAATTCATAGGCTCGCTCGTTGCGGAACCATTTTTGGATTTGAAGAAACTTGCCATTCTGGTAGGCTGTCAATATTCGAGACTTCGGTGTAAATCGAACGCAAATTTTATTCCGAATTTTATTCTGTTTATTCGGATTCAGGTATTAATTAAAAAAGAAGATGATTTATTCCTGTTTTCGCTTTTTCCCGGCTTGCCTATGGACGGCTCTCATAATCCCCATCTTGCTGTTCTCCTCCGGCGCTCTTGCCAACACGCATGAATTCACTCTCGGCAATGGCCTCAGGCTCATCGTTAAGGAAGACCATCGTTCTCCGGTCGTCATCTCACAAATCTGGTACAAGGCCGGGAGCATTGACGAGGTAAACGGCAGGACTGGGGCCGCCCATGTGCTTGAGCACATGATGTTCAAGGGGACGAAGAAAGTACCTGGCGGCGAGTTTTCCCGCCTTATCGCAGCGGCGGGAGGGCGTGAAAACGCTTTCACGGGGCAGGATTATACCGGCTATTTTCAGCAATTGCATAAATCCCGACTGCCGCTGGCAATGGAACTGGAATCGGACCGGATGCGCAATCTGGTGTTGACAGAAGAAGAATTCTCCAAGGAAATCA
>DATEEZ010000090.1:0-6670 GCA_035280905.1 Nitrosospira sp. | reverse complement strand
AGACGAAATGGGACCCGTCGGCGCGGAGCAGACGAGATCAATCCATCAGAAAGCACCTGCTTTTGACGAACTGTCCGCGTCTACCGAGTTGCTGGAAACAGGAATCAAGGTTATCGATCTCGTCTGCCCCTTTGCAAAGGGTGGTAAGGTGGGACTGTTCGGTGGCGCGGGCGTGGGCAAGACCGTCAACATGATGGAGTTGATCCGCAATATTGCCATTGAGCACAGCGGATATTCGGTATTTGCGGGTGTGGGGGAGCGTACACGTGAAGGGAATGACTTCTACCATGAAATGAAGGATTCAAACGTGCTTGACAAGGTGGCGCTGGTGTACGGGCAGATGAATGAGCCGCCGGGCAATCGGTTGCGCGTCGCATTGACAGGTCTGACAATGGCGGAACACTTCCGCGACGAAGGCCGGGATGTGTTGCTGTTCGTGGATAACATCTATCGTTTCACCCTGGCCGGAACGGAAGTATCCGCGCTGCTGGGCCGGATGCCATCGGCAGTAGGTTATCAGCCGACACTGGCTGAGGAAATGGGCCGTTTGCAGGAGCGCATCACCTCCACCAAGTCGGGCTCCATTACCTCCATCCAGGCAGTGTACGTTCCTGCAGACGACCTGACGGACCCGTCGCCCGCTACAACCTTCGGTCACCTGGACGCTACCGTGGTGCTCTCGCGTGACATCGCTTCGCTGGGCATCTATCCAGCGGTTGATCCTCTCGACTCGACCTCGCGTCAGCTTGATCCTCTCGTGGTGGGTGAAGAGCACTACTCTACAGCCAGGGCCGTGCAGCAAACCTTGCAGCGCTATAAGGAGTTGCGCGACATCATTGCAATTCTTGGAATGGATGAGCTTTCTCCAGAGGACAAGCTGGCTGTGGCAAGGGCGCGCAAAATCCAGCGCTTCCTCTCGCAGCCCTTCAATGTGGCCGAGGTGTTTACGGGCGCCCCTGGAAAATACGTGCCTTTGAAAGAAACCATCAAGGGCTTCAAGGGCATCGTATCGGGAGAATATGACCACCTGCCCGAGCAGGCGTTTTACATGGTTGGCGGCATAGACGAGGCAGTCGAAAAAGCAAAGACCTTGCAATAATCGAGTTGATGAATCGGGTGGCCGGATAAAACAACCATCCGATTCAATGATGAATGGGAACTAGAATGAGCGTGTTTCACGTTGATATCGTCAGCGCGGAGGAATCCATTTACTCCGGGCCGGCTGAATTCCTGGTTGCGCCCGCAGAAGGGGGAGAGGTGGGCATTTATCCCCAGCACACTCCTATGCTGACGCGCATCAAGCCCGGATCAGTACGCATAAAGGCACCGCTGAAAGAAGAGGAGCTGGTCTATGTTTCCGGCGGTATGCTTGAAATCCAGCCGGACGTGGTAACTATCCTGGCCGACACCGCTGTGCGAGGCGCCGATCTCGATGAAACAAAAGCGATCGAGGCCAAGAAGCGTGCGGAAGAAGCAGTGAGGGATCGGGCCTCCGCTCTGGATTATGCGCGGGCTCAGGCAGAGCTGAGTGAAGCGATCGCGCAACTGGCCGCCATCCAGAAATTACGGAAACGCGGGCACTGATAATAAGAACTTCAAAACTGAAAAGGGCGGGAATACCGCCCTTTTCAGTTTGAACATGAATAAACTTCAACCCTAACAATCTTCTGCTCAGCACGACGAGAAAGCAATTCGCTTAATCCTATACCGCCTTTTCTGGATTCGATCGGGAATCATGTCTAACCCACGGGGTAGCTTTGTGGGCACCTCATATCAGCAGAAACTTTCCCATTCAGATCAAAATTAGCGAGACTGTGCTAGGATTTAAGGCGTGCTGTGTGATAAATTACTCCAGCCGAACCAGGGTCTCGAAAGCTGTTGCAGTCGTAACTTTTTTCAGCCAGTCTACCATTGCTCGGAAGGAATAAAAGTTGAAACCGATGCATGTCCTCCCCCTCCTCAACATCCTCGTTGATGTCTAAACCGAATATCGTCATTCTTGCCGCCGGTCTTGGCAAACGCATGTACTCGGCGCTGCCGAAGGTTTTGCATCCGCTAGCGGGCAAACCCTTGCTGGCGCACGTACTCGACACAACAAGCGCATTATCGCCGCGAAACGTTTGCGTAGTTTACGGACATGGCGGTGAAACTGTTCCAAAGGCAATCGCGGACGAAAGCCTGACCTGGGTGCAACAGGTTCCGCAGCTCGGCACGGGCCACGCTGTAGTGCAGGCGCTGCCTCACATCGAGGAGGAAGGTATTACACTTGTCCTGTATGGCGATGTGCCGCTGACGAGCACGGAAACACTGCAAAGATTGATTGCAATAACGGGCGAAGAAACACTGGGACTGCTGACTGTAGAGCTCCCGGACCCGGCTGGGTACGGGAGGATTTTGCGCAACGAGCAAAGCGAAATTACAGCCATTGTCGAAGAGAAAGATGCCAGCGCATCCCAACGCAACATTCGTGAAATCAATACGGGCATCATGGCCATTCCAAATCGCCATCTCCACCGCTGGTTGCACAAACTTGAAAACAACAACGCGCAAGGCGAGTACTACCTCACGGATATTGTTGCGATGGCGGTGGAGGATGGAGTAAAGGTAGAAGCTGCCCATCCGACTCATGTGTGGGAAACCATCGGAGTCAACAGCAAGGTTCAGCTCGCGGCACTGGAACGTGTCTATCAGGTAGAGCAGGCCAATAAACTGCTTGAGCAGGGTGTAGCGCTGGCTGATCCCGCGCGCATCGATATCCGCGGTAAACTTTCGTGCGGTAGAGATGTTATGATCGACATCAACTGTATATTTGAGGGCGACGTTCAGCTGGAGGATGGGGTAAAAGTGGGTGCTCACACCGCATTGAAAAACGTGCGGGTAGCTGCAGGTTCGATAATCGCGCCATTCAGCTTGATAGAGTCCGCGGAAATTGGCCGAAATTGCCGTATCGGTCCTTATGCCCGTATCCGCCCTGGAACAAGTCTGGAGGATGATGTCCACATTGGCAACTTCGTCGAAGTGAAGAACAGCGCTATTGCAGCCGGCAGCAAGGCAAACCATTTGAGCTACATTGGGGATGCCGTAGTCGGCAGCAGCGTCAACATCGGCGCGGGGACGATTACTTGCAATTATGACGGTGCCAACAAATACCAGACGGTCATCGAGGATGATGTCTTTGTCGGCTCCGATACCCAGTTGATTGCCCCGGTCAGAGTCGCCCGCGGTTCCACTATCGGTGCGGGTTCGACCATTACGAGGGATACACCACCTGATATGTTGACCCTCTCACGCGCGAAGCAGTTGAGTATCGACGGATGGAAGCGTCCGGTAAAAAAAACGAAGCCTCAAAATTGAGTATAACCTTTTGTCACCGGTTTTCTTGAACCAAGCCAATTGCTGGTACCTATAAGAAAGGAGTCTCTATGTGCGGAATCGTCGGTGCAGTCGCAAAAAATAATATCGTTCCCACCCTGATTGAAGGCCTGCGCCGACTGGAGTACCGCGGATATGATTCCGCAGGCATTGCCTTGAACAATGGCCGCCTGCACCGGCTGCGCACCACAGGGCGCGTTGCTGAGCTCAGCAAGCTTGCGGATGAGCAATGCTTCAGCGGGGACGCGGGTATCGCTCATACCCGCTGGGCTACGCATGGGGCACCGTCCGAACGCAACGCCCATCCTCATTTCTCCGGAGAGACGCCCAAGGTGGCGGTGGTGCATAACGGTATAATCGAAAATCACGAAGGGCTGCGTCAGCGCTTGCAGGAGGCAGGGTACGAATTCAGTTCCGATACCGATACGGAAGTCATCGCTCATCTCATTTCGTTTCATCTAAGGGAAAACCCTGATTTATTCGAAGCGGTATGCCACTCTGTGGGCGAACTGCGAGGCGCCTATGCAATTGCAGTGATGGAGGAAGCAAGGCCGGAGCGCCTCATCGTTTGCCGTAATGGAGCACCATTGCTGCTTGGCTTGGACGAAAATGGGACCTACGCCGCCTCGGATGCCTCAGCCTTGCTGCAGGTTACCCGGCGCATGATTTATCTGGAAGAAGGTGACGTCGCCGAGTTGCGCCAGGATGGCTATCGCATCGTCAATTGTCGTTACGATGGCGTACGCGCAGAAGTTGCCCGCACGGTGCAGGAAAGTGAGCTGACGAATGAGGCGGTGGAGCTGGGCCCGTATGCGCACTTCATGCAGAAGGAAATATTTGAGCAACCCGGCGCCGTGGCAAACACGCTGGAAATGGTACTCAATGCGCAATCCATTTCTCCGCGGCTGTTTGGCACCGAGGCGGAGAACATCTTCAAAAATACCAGAGGCATCCTGATCCTGGCCTGCGGCACCAGCTACCACGCCGGCGTGGTCGCCCGCTACTGGCTCGAAACCGTAGCGGGACTTCCCTGCAATGTCGAGATTGCGAGCGAGTATCGCTACCGTAACCCGGCGGTTGGAGCCGATACGCTGATCGTGGGCATCTCCCAATCCGGAGAAACCGCGGATACTCTGGCCGCCCTGAGTTATGCAAAATCACTCGGGCATCGCCACAGCCTGGCGATCTGCAATGTAGCCGAGAGCGCCCTTGTGCGCCAGACAGATTTGCGTTTTCTCACGCGGGCAGGCCCGGAAATCGGCGTGGCCTCGACCAAGGCTTTTACAACCCAACTCGCCGGGCTGATGCTGCTCACCATGACTCTGGCAAAGCTCAATGGCAAACTGTCGGGCGAGAGCGAGCGCAAGATGATTACTGCACTGCGCCACCTCCCTGTCGCGCTTCAGCACGGCCTCCAAGTGGAGCCGCAGGTGAAAGCGTGGGCGGAAAAGTTTGCCGAAAAACGTCACGCCCTGTTTCTTGGTCGAGGCATGCACTATCCCATTGCGATGGAAGGCGCGCTCAAGCTCAAGGAAATTTCCTACATCCACGCAGAAGCCTATGCTGCGGGGGAATTGAAGCACGGTCCGCTTGCGTTGGTGGATAAGGATATGCCGGTGGTCGCCATAGCCCCTAACGACGCGCTGCTGGAAAAACTCAAGTCAAACCTGCAGGAAGTACGCGCCCGTGGAGGTGAACTCTATGTTTTTGCCGACGCCGATTCCCACATTCAGGAAAGCGAAGGTGTGCATATCATTCGTCTCGCGGAACACGCGGGACTGCTGAGCCCCATTCTCCACACTGTTCCCCTACAGCTTCTCGCCTACCACGTCGCACTGCAAAAAGGCACGGATGTGGATAAGCCGAGAAATCTGGCGAAATCGGTAACGGTGGAGTGAGAAGTATTTATTCGACTGGTTGCTGATAGCCGTGATTTAGGGCATATAGACGCGTCGCGCGGGGGGAGCCCTTCCAGGGAGTACTCAACTCGCCTCACGCACTTTGCTGGAGAAAGGTGTATAGATAGTGCACGGCCTCATCCCCTGTGTGGCCGTAACGAACTTTCGCATCATAATACAGCGCGATAACAGCGGATACACTGTCCTGATAGATTTCGAACCCATTCACGTCTGCCTCACGAAAGAAAAACCTTCCGTCCATCGCAATAACGTCTTCCGCTACAGAGTCGCGTTTTCCCAGATTATTTTTTTCAAATTCCTGCACGTGCTCGTTGTGCATTACAAAATCGTCAGAAACGGTGAAACAACCGTTTTCCTCGATCCCATGGATCAAGCACGACAGCAGCAGGACAAGCCTTCTCCTGCCAATTCCGGATACTTGCTCCCGGGCTTGCCGGCGGACGTAATCATCCGCATACATCAACCGATCCACTACCGCATCGATCACCGCATCTTCCATGGCGAAAAAAGACCACGCATAGCGTGGTACAACGGTGACGATGGTGGTGTCCGCCTTTAGCGCCTCGACGATGGATTCAACTTTTTCCTGCTGCTTTTCATCGTCTGTGCAAAGCAGCAGGAAATATCTTTCCAGCAGTGCTTCGTAATCTTTCTCCAATTCGTGAATCTGGGCCGCGATTTTTGCGCCCTGATCGTCACCTGTAGCCAATTCATCATTCGAGATCAGGCGCATCCCGATAAACCGGTCCGTACCCCCCGAGAGAGACTCACACGAATATCTCATCGCTATGTCAGTTCCGCTGTCTCCCGCTCCCCAGAGGTAATAGGTCACGGGAATATACTTGTCAAAGGAGGCGAAGATACGTTCGGCTCTGGCATAAAACCGGCCATATAGATCCTGGCAGTTTACGTGACAGAAGCCCGCCGTATCCACAGGCTGCGCCTGAGCATGGCTGACCAGTTCCGCAAGAATTGTTGCCGGCGTAACCTGATCTCTGATCTGCATTTTGTCCGTCCCTCATAAGGTGAATAAGTATCGCCCGAGCAAAATGTCCACTTACATATCATTCTGCCCGGCTGAAGGGGAAAATTAAAGCGGAAAATTCAAATTGGGAATCTTTCTGCCGCTGCTGCACTGACAGCAACCGCCGGGAGGGATATCGAGCAGGTTTTGCGCTGCTCTGAGGCGAGAGATTGCCCCGGGGCTACCGCATCAGCAGCACCGGCCTTATCGACAGCGCCTCGGCAATTTTATCGGCAGCCTTTCTCGCTAGAGTGCGATCGGGATAGGGACCCGCATGGACCTTGAACAGGCCATCCTTTGCAACGATACCCAGACTGGTCATCAGCGAAGGCAGTTCACTCCGCATGCGGGCGAC
>DATEEZ010000089.1:0-15036 GCA_035280905.1 Nitrosospira sp. | reverse complement strand
ATTCCCTACCCGGATTGCCGAGACCGACGATGAGCTTCACTGAATGTAACCCGAATCATCAAAACGAAAAGCCCGCGAAGCCAGAATGACTCCGACGGGCTGAAAAACCAATGTGGTGCCGGTAAATACTGCACTGAGGCGGATACCGTGATTCCACTCGCACCTTCCTGCGGAAGGCAACCGCTCCACCCTCCGCGTAACGCCCCAGCTTTTTGCAATGCTAGAACCGCAGTGAAACAGCATAGAAGGTAATAATTGCCGCTTGGGGTCCCCCTGGAGCGCTCGTAGTCCCGCTCCGGGGTCGCACCTTCCTGCGGAAGGCAACCGCTCCACCCTCCGCGGTCCTCCCCTATTTTTTCTTTCCGGCGTCCTTTTTCTCGCCTTCCTTTGCGACGCCTTCTTTCTTCTGTACGGAGGTGGGTACGTCTCCCGCTGCCATGCCCGCCGCTGCTTCCTCAGCCGCTACCGAACGCGGAATGGCGATGGTTGCCACAGGCAGATCTTCACCTTTCATCAGCGCGGGAATTTCAACCCCTTCCGGCAACTGCAGGTTGCTCAGGTGTATGGTATTCCCAGCTGCAAGTTCACCCACGTCGACCGAGATGAATTCAGGCAGATCCTTGGGCAGGCAGGAAACATCCAGTTCAGTAAGCACGTGGCTGACTAATCCGCCGGCCAGTTTCACGCCTGGGGCAATATCTTCGTTGATGAAGTGCAAGGGCACTTTCATATGGATTTTCCTGTTCGAAGCGACGCGCTGAAAGTCGATATGCAGCACCTGCGGCTTGAAGGGGTGCATCTGTATATCCCGCAGCAGCACCTTTTCTTTCTGCCCCTCCACGCTCATCGTCAGGATGGAGGCATGGAAGGCTTCCAGCTTGAGCTGGTGGTAAAGATCGTTGTGATCGAGCTCGATTGGCTGCGCCGGGTTTTCTCCACCATAGATGACTCCCGGCACCTTTCCGGAACCACGCAGGCGGCGGCTCGCACCTTTGCCCTGCAATTCGCGCTTTTCGGCACTGATTTCAATTTGCATCTACTTTCTCCAGAATGTGGATCATCCGCGACCAGATGATCCGATTAATAAACCTGTATATTGCACCATCCAACCCTAATTATCGGGTTGGCCGCAACCGGCCTTGCCTCCCGGTTTTGCTTCTTTATGCCCGTATATAACGTATAACGCCTGGAATTCGCATTACTCCATGAAAAGCGAGCTCACCGAATCTTCATTACTGATCCTGAGCACCGTTTCTGCGAGCAGGCTTGCCACGCTCAACTGCTCTATGCGCTCGCATGCCTGGGCATCCTTCCGCAGCGGAATGGTGTCGGTGACAACGAGCTTGTCCAGGGCGGAATTCTCGATCCGCTCCACCGCACTGCCCGACAGCACCGGGTGCGTGCAGTATGCCAGCACGCGCTCCGCTCCCTGCTCCTTGAGCGCGTGCGCTGCTTCACAGAGGGTATTGGCGGTATCTACCATGTCATCCATGATCACACAGGTGCGTCCGTCCACCTCGCCGATGATGTTCATCACCTTTGCCACATTGGCTTTGGGACGCCGCTTGTCTATGATGGCAAGGTCGCATTCGAGCCGCTTGGCCATCTGGCGCGCGCGTACTACCCCCCCTACATCAGGAGAAACCACCACCAGATTCTTGAAATCATTTTTCCAGAGATCGCCCAGCAGGATCGGCATGCTGTAGATGTTATCGACGGGTATGTCAAAAAACCCCTGGATCTGGTCGGAATGCAGATCCATCGTCAGCAAGCGGTCTACGCCGACACTGGTCAACATGTTTGCCACTACTTTGGCCGTGATGGGTACCCGCACCGAGCGCGGACGTCGATCCTGGCGGGCATATCCGAAATAAGGTATCGCGGCGGTGATTCGCGCCGCAGAGGCACGTTTGAGCGCATCCACCAGCACCAGCAATTCCATCAGCGTGTCGTTGGTGGGCATACAGGTGGATTGCAGGACGAATACATCCTTGCCGCGGACATTCTCGAGGATTTCCACCATCACCTCGCCATCACTGAAACGGCCAACCGTGGCACGGCCGATGCGAAGGTTGAGATGCCGCACCACATCCTGCGCCAGCTTGGGATTGGCGTTACCCGTGAAAACCATCAAGCTATCGTAGGCCATAAGTGAAACCTAAAAATCCGAAAAAGCGGAATTCGCAGATGGGGAATTCATGGGAGCGAACAGGGACCAGCGGCAAGCCAGTGCGAACGAATCATGGAGTTGAAAATTGGCTGGGGAGGTAGGGATCGAACCTACGAATGCCGGAATCAAAATCCGGTGCCTTACCACTTGGCGACTCCCCAATTATTGTTCTGCAAAATCATGCAAGGGATGGCAATCAAGCCCCCGTGCCACAAAACCCTTCATGCCGTATGGAACCTTCCCCAACGCCGTTCTGGCCCCGGATTCGGTCGCAAACTCGGCAAAAACGCACGCGCCAGAACCCGTCATGGCGACCATCCTTGCGCCTTCGAGCTGCCGCAGCCACTCGAGGTGACGTGCTACCTCAGGGTATGAGGCACATACCACCGGCTCGAGATCGTTGTGCCCTTGCTCGATGGAAAAGGGCGGTATTTTGATCGGAATCGTGTTTCGTGTCAATTCCTTACTCGAAAAAACCTGTGCCGTAGATACGTGCACGGGTGGCGTGAGTATCAGGTACCATGCCGGGGGTAGCGCGATAGGCAGGAGTTTTTCGCCTATACCTTCGGCAAAGGCATTTTCGCCGAAAATGAATACAGGAACGTCCGCACCCAGCTCGGGAGCCAGTTTCAAAAGCTGATTTCGGCGCCAACCCAGTTTCCACAACCGGTTGAGCGCCAGCAATGTAGTCGCCGCATCGGAGCTGCCGCCTCCCAAACCGCCACCCATCGGAATGCGCTTTTCCAAGTGGATATCCACCCCCCAGCGGGTGCCGCTTTCCCGTTGCAGCAGCTTTGCCGCGCGCACGCACAAATCCTGCTCTTCCGGCACGTCTGGAGTGGGTGTATGCAGTCTGATCACACCATCCGCGCGTAGCGCAAAAAGAAGCTCGTCGGCAAAATCCACGAAGCGGAAAACGGTTTGCAGAAGATGGTATCCATCCTCCCTGCGCCCCACGACATGCAGGAACAGATTGAGCTTGGCAGGCGCAGGGCAGGTCAATTTTGCCTGCGAATCCGCTTCAGTCGTTAATAGTATCCCATTCATCTATTACCAGCCTTATCCGTAGACCATTACGTTGAAGCGTCAGCAATCTGGCACGCGTAGGCCTCGGTTGCGCAGCTTGAGCAGCTACCACGGATGGGTAGCCCGAATAGCCGATTTCCCATCCGTCCTGACGAATGGCTGCCACACGGCCCACGATATCAAGGTCAATTTCCGATGACGTGTCGGGCGAACTCGTGCCTTGCACCCAGTACTGCAAACCCGAGAGCGGCAACCTCCAGCCCAGCACCTGTTCTGTGAGCTCTTCCACATTATCGGCGTAATAATGTTCCTGCTCAGCAGTTATCAGGGACACGCCATCGGCTGTGCGCTCAATCTGTCCGACGGCCTGACCTATGGGGGAGAGAAGGAGAATTTCGTCGCTGTCCTGCAAGTGGCGCCACTGGACTCCACCGGAAAAACCTTCTCTGCCCTCTTTCACCGATACCCTGCCAATCAGCCGGAAGCCCGCGCTTTTCGCTTCCATCGTGCCAGGTTCCGTGATAACGGTGCTGGCTACATTCTTTTCTTCTGGAGCAAGGGTCGCACAACCGGAAAAAAAAGCTGGCACCAGAAAAATAAGACGCAAGGAGCGAAAGGAGGATAGGGGAAATCTTCCGGAATTTTTCAATTTTGGACAAGCCGGGGCCACAGAGCCAGCAGGCTGCAAATCAGCGCAAGACATCCTTTACCCCCCTCACGCTACTTCATGAACTTCTTCATCACGCCAATCAACGCTTCGTTACCAGGGTGGTTCTTGAGCGCCGTCTGCCAGATCTCTTTCGCTTCGTCCTTCATTCCCTGCACCCACAACACTTCCCCCAGGTGGGCAGCGATTTCCGGATCGGGATTCATTGCAAACGACTGTCGCAGGTAGCTTAATCCCTGGTTGATGTTCCCCATGCGATAGTGCACCCATCCCAGGCTGTCGATGATATAGGGATCGGTAGGAGAAAGCTCGATCGCTTTCTCGATCAGTTCCAGCGCCTCTGGCAGCCGGCGGTTGAAGTGCTGCGCAATGCCATAGCCGAGGGCGTTGTAGGCATGAGCGTGGTCAGGCTTCAGCTGGATGAGTTTGCGCAGATCCTGCTCCATGATATCCGCCTTGCCTATTTTCTCCGCAGCAAGGGCGCGGTCATAAAGCAGCTCGGGAGAATCGGGAAGTTTTTCAAGATTGCTGCTCAAGAGCTGAAAGGCTTTCCTGTAAGCCCCCGACTCGCGCAACAATTGCGCCTCGGCAATGATCACCTGTACGCGCTGCTGGTCATTGGCCACTGGGAGTTGCCGCAAGTGCTGGAGACCTTCCTTCGTTTTGCCTGTTCTGCTCAACAGAATGGCGTATTTGATCTGTGCCGGAATAAATTGAATTCCCTCCGTAACCGAACGATACCATTCCATTGCCTGAGCGATCTGCTGCTTTTTTTCACTGATGCCGCCGAGATAAAAGCGCACCATCCCCGGGTCCCGATAACCCAGTTCCAGCGCTCTTTTGAAATTCGACTCAGCTACATCGTAGTTCTGTAATTCCAGGGATAACAAGCCGACTGCCACGGCAACATCCGGATTATCCGGATTCTGTGTCAGCAATTGCTGGAACTGCTCCCGGGCTTTGCTATAATCTCTCTCAGCCAGCAGCAACCGTGCATAGGTAATGCGTGTATCGTTGGCTTTGGGATAGCGCTTGAGATAATCTTCGAAAAATTCGATTGCACGGGCGTTGGATTCGCGTGCCAGGATCCTTCCTTCGTAAATTGCCGCCACCTCCCACTCCGGCCGCAACGCCAATGCCTTTTTCATCTCTTCCAGCGCGACATCGAAACGTTCGGCAAACCACGCTGCCTGGGACACGGCAAAATGCGCTTCCGGCAGATCGGGATAGGGTTGCGCAAGCTGCTTTACCAATTCGAATATTGCATTTTTGTTGGAACTGCGCACCAGCAGACTGTTGAGTTGCATGAAGGCGTCATCGATTTTGTCTCCCGCAACCGCCAGCAATTTTTCCAGATGGGGACGAGCCTCATCCAATCTGTCAAAATGCACCAGCAATGCAGCCATCATCTGACGAGCTGGCATCGATTCCGGATCGAGTTCCAACCAGATTTTTGCCGCTTCGAGGGCGAATGCCGGCTGGCGCGCCTGAAGCGCAGCTTCGGTGGCGCGTTGAGCCACGCGCGGATCCTGAGTGCTTTTTGCAAGCTTGAGATAAGTACGAAGACCAATTTCCGTATCCCCGCGCTGCAGCGCTGTTTCCGCCAGCAAAAAGTCGAACAGTATGGAGGGAGTCAAATCCTGATTGGGTAATTTTGATTGTGACTGCCCTGATTCCTTTTTTTCTACCGGCTTTTCCGCTTTGAGAGAGGTCTTGGCAGGAAAGTGCGAGCAGGCAGCAAGAAAGAGCAGCGATAATGCGCTGGGAATTTTAAGACTCATGGGGAAATCCGGAAGATTCGAAAAAGAGGCTGCAAATGGATGGGTTTTCCTTCAGCACAGCCCACATATTAGGTATATTTTACGCTTATCACAAGTAGACACCTGAGCCGTAACATCTGCCCGCAAGGATTTACCGGAGGGTACAGACTCGAGGTTGCGCGTTGCGTTCCACTGAAATGAAAAAATGAACTCAAACTATCCGCCAACCTGAATCATTGATCTTGTCATGTCTGCAAAAACAGAACAGAAAACCCTTTCAGCGCATGGCCTGAGCCGTCATTTTGGCGCTCGCATTGCCGTTAACCAGGTAAGCCTGGAACTGCGGCAAGGGGAAGTGCTTGGTCTCCTTGGGCCCAATGGCGCGGGCAAGACGACGATTATGCGCCTCCTTACCGGCAATCTGGCCCCCACCGCCGGCCGGGTCGAAATCTGCGGCATGGATTTGCAGAAAAAAACGCGCGAGGCGAAAGCATGTATCGGCTATCTGCCCGAAATACCCCCCCTCTACCGGGAATTAACGATAGACGAGTATTTACGACTTGCCGCGAGGTTGCGTCGTCTCGCCCGTTCGAAAACAGACGATGCAATCAGGAAGGCGGTGGAACGTTGCGGACTGGATAATGTGCGCCAGCGGCTGATCGGTTCCCTGTCAAAAGGCTATCAGCAGCGCGCGGGTATAGCCCAGGCTATCATTCACGATCCGGCAGTCATCATACTTGACGAACCTACTGCCGGGCTCGACCCCAACCAGATGCGCGACGTCCGGTCACTCCTCCGTGAACTTGGTGCAGTGAGAAGCATGATTTTTTCAACACATGCCTTATCGGAGGTTGAGAGCGTGTGCGACCGTGTGCAGATCATTAACCATGGACGACAGGTGTTCGAGGGCTCGGTGGATATGATGGAACAGGAGGGAACCCGGCTCGAAGAGATATTCACCCAATCCACTATGGAGAAAATTGAAACTTGATTACGGTCATTGCCCGGAAGGAGCTGGGCGTATTATTCGGGTCCCCCTTGGCATGGGTAATACTCGCGCTGGCCCAACTGGTATTCGCCTGGTTTTACCTGGCGCATCTTGAAAGTTTCTTGCAGGTTCAACCGCAACTGATAAGAATTGCGAATCCGCCAGGAGCAACCGAAGCAATTGCAGCGCCGTTATTCTCCATAGGCGCAGTCGTGCTGCTGATGATAACACCGCTTTTGACGGCCCGTCTCATTGCTGAGGAGCGCCGCAATCACACTTTACCTTTCCTGATTTCCGCACCTGTTTCCATGACGGAAATTGTGCTGGGAAAATTTCTCGGCCTGATGATTTTTCTCTCGATCATCATTGCCTTGATTATCGCATTATCGATTTCCCTGCTTGCGGGAGGTTCACTGGATTTCGGCTTATTGCTGAGCAATATCGCTGGTTTGTGGCTCCTCTCAGCTTGTTTCGTTGCACTTGGGTTATATATTTCCTGCCTCAGCATGCAGCCTGCAATCGCCGGTGCGGCGGCGCTCTGCATACTTTTCGGGCTATGGATCATGGATAACGCTGAAGGCGGAGAAAACAGCATAACGCGCAGCTTGTCCCTGTCTGCTCATTTCGAGAATTTCAATCGGGGAATGATCGATACCTTCGACCTCGCTTATTTTGCTCTTTTCATTTTCTTTTTTCTGGCCTTATCCATTCGCTGGCTGAAACTCTACAGGTAGATATGCTCCCTAAGAAGAAAAAACTGCGCTGGCGTTGGACGCAAAGCGCCACATTTCTGGTATTGCTCATACTGGTGGTAGCGTTATCCGGTTATCTGGCCTGGGAAAATCGCATTCAGTGGGATGTCACCCAGAACGAACGCAACAGCCTGAGTCCGACCAGCGTGGAGGTGCTAAAGCAAATGGAAGGCCCCCTGCTGGGGAGGGTCTATATTTCCCCACAGGATGCTCAACTTGGCAATGTGTCCAAGATTATCCGTGACTTCCTGACACCTTATCAGCATGCCAAGCCTGATTTCGACGTCACCTTTATCGACCCCTCCGAGCACCCGGATCTTGCACGGGAAGCAGGTGTCGAGAGCAGCGGCGAAATGCTCATCGAATATAACGGCAGGGTGGAGCGGCTGACTACATTCAATGAGCACACACTGATCAACTTACTGATGCGGCTGATGCGCACCGGCAGCAGACCCGTAATGACGCTCATTGGCCACGGCGAACGCAAGCTGGACGGTATCGCCGATCGTGACCTGGGGGAATTTGGACAACAATTGACGGCTAAAGGCTTCCGGATTCAGCCGCTCAATCTGGTAACCACTCCCGAAGTACCGGCAGGCACGAGCTTGCTGGTCATTGCCTCACCTCAGGCCGATCTGTCGGAGGGCGAGGTCGATCGATTACTCACTTATGTCGAACGCGGGGGCAATCTTTTATGGCTGCTGGACCAGGAACCTTTGCACGGACTGCAGCCACTGGCGGAAAAGCTCGAACTGACGCTCACGCCGGGAGTGGTGATCGACCCTCAAGCCGGGCAGTTGAAAGCTCCCGTTACTTTTTCCGTAGGCGCCGGCTATGGAGAACATCCTGTCACCCGCAACTTTGACTATCTCACCCTATTTCCTTTTGCACGCCAGATCACGATCAACGAAAACGATGCGTGGCATAGCCTCTCGCTGGTAGAGGCCGGAGAGAACGGTTGGGTGGAAACAGGCAATCTGGATGATGGCATCGCGTTCGATGCAGTGTACGATGTATCTGGTCCGGTCAGTATCGCGGCTGTGCTGAGCCGCACGATAAATGAACAGGAGCAACGGGTCGCCGTTATCGGAAGCGGCTATTTTCTTGCCAATGCTTACCTCGGCTACGGCAGGAATCTTGACTTTGGCGTCAACCTTGTCAACTGGCTTGCTGGCGATGAAGACCTCATCACTATTCAACCCAGAACAACCATCGACAGCAGCTTGACCTTGCAAGAACCAACGCTGACGATAATAGCGTGGTGCTTCCTCATCATGATGCCGCTGATTTTTCTTGCGAGTGGGATGGTAATATGGTGGCGGCGCAAAAGGAGATAAAGGATTGCTTCTCGCTCGAATATGGGCAAACCGATCAGCCCGATGAGTTCTTGAATCCTGGACAGCTTTCCTCATAACCCTGACCATACCCGACGACCTCTTTATCCCAACATTCTATCCCGACATTCGAATTGCCAGAACTGCCTGAAGTTGAAGTTGTCCGTCGCGGCATCGCCTCCGGGCTCGAAGGGCGAAGGATCGCCGGCTTGACGATACGAAATCCGAATTTACGCTGGCCTGTGCCAGACCTTGAGCAAACGCTTCCTGGTCTGGAAATCAGAACGGTCATGCGTCGTGGAAAATACCTCTTGCTCGACTGCGGCGCGGGCACTCTGATCCTGCACCTCGGTATGTCCGGAAGCTTGAGATTCGTACCCCGTGCAGCTGACACTGCCCCGCAAAAACATGACCATGTCGATCTGCTCCTGGATAACGGTATGGTTCTTCGCTTCCGGGACCCCCGTCGCTTTGGGGCGGTGCTGTGGACCGCGGAGAATGCCACCGATCACCCCTTGCTGTCCCACCTTGGACCCGAGCCCCTTACCGCAGCGTTCGACGGTAAATTGCTGTACAGAAAAACCCGAAACCGTAGCGCCAGCATTAAAGAGGTTTTGATGAACAGCCGCATTGTGGTTGGTGTCGGAAATATTTACGCGAACGAAGCGCTTTTTCTTGCCGGCATTCATCCCGCAACCGCTGCCGGCCGGATTGGAGCAAGGAGATATGCAAGATTGGTGCAGGCAATCAAGGGAACGCTCGAGCGCGCGATAGAAGCAGGCGGCAGCAGCTTGCGCGACTTTGTTGGCAGCGATGGCAACCCCGGATATTTCCAGCAGCAGTATTGGGTTTATGGTCGCGTCGGGCAGTCTTGCCGGAAATGTGGTACAACTATCGAACAGATCAGGCAGGGGCAACGTTCGAGTTTTTATTGTCCGCGCTGCCAGAAATAAATTCTCTGGAATACATGAATATTACATTTATTGGTGGCGGCAACATGGCTTGCGCTTTGATCGGCGGGCTGCTGCAACAGGATTATTCGCCGGCACAGATACGGGTTACCGAGATCAACACTGAAACACGCGAGAAACTCCGGCATGAGTTTGGCGTGGAGGCGGTCGCGGAACTTACCAGCGGCATAATCGATGATGCGGTAATCGTGCTCGCCGTAAAGCCGCAGCAGCTCTCCGTCGTGGCGCGCGAGATAGCGCCGTTGCTCAAGCAGAACCTTGTCATCTCGATCGCGGCCGGTATTCGGGCAAAAACCCTTTCACATTGGCTCGGCGGCTATACTCGCGTCGTGCGCGCCATGCCCAACACGCCCGCGCTGGTTCGCTCCGGCGTTACCGGACTCTATGCAATGGCGGGTGTGAACGATGAGGAAAAACGTGAGGCAGAAGGTATACTGCGTGCGGTCGGCACTGTGCAATGGGTTGAAAGCGAAGAACTGCTGGATGCGGTGACCGCCACCTCGGGCAGCGGCCCTGCTTATGTATTCTACTTCATTGAGGCCATGCAAAAGGCCGGGCAAGAATTGGGACTGAATGCGGACCAGGCACGCAAGCTGAGCATTGAGACCTTTCTTGGAGCAGCCAGACTCGCGGGTGAGAGCATGGACGATGCGAGTGTTCTGCGCGCAAGGGTCACATCGCCCGGCGGCACGACGGAACGCGCGATAAAGTCCCTGGAGAATGACGATGTCAAAAATGAAATTATCCGCGCGATCCATGTCGCACACCGGCGATCGCGTGAGATGGGCGATGAACTCGGCCGAACATAACAGAAAAACCGATGCGAGTCGTAAGATAAACGGGTGAAGGGTGATGCTTCCATGATCAGTCAGATGCTCATATTTCTGCTCGATACCCTGCTGGGGTTGTTCTCTCTGGCGCTGCTGCTGCGCTTTTATATGCAACTGGTGCGCGCGCCGTACGGAAACCCTCTCTCGCCATTCCTGATTGCAATAACCGATTTCCTGGTCAAACCTGCAAGGCGCGTCATTCCCGGTTATCGCGGTATGGATCTCTCCACGCTTTTGCTGGC
Organism: Nitrosospira sp.; assembly: GCA_035280905.1. Classification (GTDB taxonomy): domain Bacteria; phylum Pseudomonadota; class Gammaproteobacteria; order Burkholderiales; family Nitrosomonadaceae; genus Nitrosospira. Next base: position 4,296 of record DATEEZ010000089.1, on the reverse strand, counting down.
CTGGATTGCTCAAGTCCTGTTGCTGGTAAGCCTATATATGCTCAAGGGTTACAACTTCAGTTCCACGATGGGCATTGCAGCAGGGGGACTGGCACTGCTGGGATTGGTGGAAATCATCAAGATGACGCTTTACATCATCATGGTGGCGATCATCATCCAAGCAGTGCTTTCGTGGATCAATCCCTACAGCCCCCTCGCTCCGCTGCTCGACAGTTTTACCCGGCCGTTTCTAGGCGTTGTCCGTGGGCGCATTCCTCCCATTGGAAATATCGATCTCTCGCCGCTGTTTGTGCTGATCGTTATTCAGTTACTCCTGTTTGTGACAGCAGGAATGGAGCGGGAGATCTCGCGCCTGTTCTGATGGTTAATGGATGAAGTCATACTCCCGCCATGGTGCCGCAGCGATAGTACCGGAGAGCGGCTTACCCTAATCCTGCATGTACAGCCGGGCGCCAAACGTACCGAAGCGGTTGGCTTGCACGGAGATGCCCTGAAAATCAAGCTTGCTGCCCCGCCGGCAGAAGGCGCAGCCAACGCCGCACTGGTTGAATTTTTAGCTGGGGTTTTTGGGGTACCGCAGCGTCAGGTAATACTTAGACAAGGGGCCAGGTCGCGACGCAAGATTGTTGAGATCAGGGAAGCCGTGCAAGGGCCAGAGGCGCTATTTTCAGCAGATCAAGGATAGGGATTCGCATTGAAACCGCTTCTTTATAAGCGATCTATCTCTGTCTCTATAGACTACCCATGAAACCGGACGTCTTCAGCTTTCCCTGAAAGATGCATTATTTGGCGATGGTGATACTTGGCACACCGACGCGCGGCAAATCAGTAATGGTCATTTGAAACAGGAGATACAGCATCTGGAAGGCATCCCGGTTCCACCGGGCGAGTGGGCCTTCCGTATTCAGGAAATAATAATGGCCATTTGAGCGAATTGACAGATCCGCTTCTGATAGCACTGAGTCTGACACAACGATTCCCATTGTAGAGACGGGATTTTCGTTACCCTTGATGGGTGGGGTTCTCGGGTCTTTCTCGACATGATACTCTGGCTCGTCACCAACTGAGCGGCCAAGGAAGTTGAGAATTGCATGGAAGCTTCTAAGCCGAAAAACTCCCCTGATAGGCCAGTCACCACCCGGAAGATTTGCACGGATATCGAACGCGACATCGTTGGTGATCCAGTCGGCTGCATCTCCACTTAACTGTGCACGTTCCTCTGAGGACAGCGCGCCAGGATCGTAGTTGGTAATGAGGATCGGGCCTGGCATCTGCTTGCGGAGCGTATAGGTGTTGTCGTGCTTGTTGTAGAGCAGGAAAAACTCTTTCTCCAACGCTTGAAAGCCTTCCGCCGTGACCGAGCCGGCAGGAATCTTCCAGCTACGTTCCAAAATCAGTGGTTCGGCATAGAGCTGGTTCTGGTCTTGAATGGCCGAAAGATGAAGCACCACGCGGCGAAACATCTCGTAGCCCGATGAATCTGAGGGTGCATTGCGATAGACGAGTTGCTGGGTTGGGTACTGAATACGGACTTCCTGCGCCATCAATCTCAGCAAAAGATCGATATCGTAACGCTGGCGGAGCAGAAGGGTAAGTTTGGTTTGCTGAAACGGAGTGAGGAGCCTTTTGGTGAAATCCTCACCCTCGATCGGAACGATGCTGATGGTAGGGTTCTCCGCAACGCTTCCGCCAAAAATGGGCATCAGCACCGAACCGGCGAGTCCTCCGACTGCGGGAGTGCCTCCGGCATTGAAACGGAAATCAAATGTTGCTGCAACGTTCGAGACACCAGTGAAATGAACGGGCTGGCGCTGGTGGGAGCGAGCAATATTCATCAGCAGTTGTTTCGATGCAGCACTTGTTATGGCGTCATCATAAGCGCCGACGGCGCGATTGAGCGTGATAGGTGATAAGCATCCGGCCAGCCCAAGCAGACATAGGGACCACAGCGTTATGCGCAGCCCATGTCCAATGTGGCAGATACCCATTTTTCTTATTTCCATCAGGCTGATTCAGGAAACCTTTTCAGAAGGTGAAATTTTTACCTGCGCCAAGCAGGGTTGTGATGCCGATGACGGCAAATACCGCAGCCGCAATACCGCGTATAAGGCGGGCCGGAATACGATCCGCCAAGCGCTCGCCCAGATAGACCGCCGGAACATTCGCGATCATCATGCCCAGTGTGGTACCGCCAACCACTGCGGAAAACAGTTGATACTGCGCCGACAGCGCAGCAGTTGCGATCTGGGTCTTGTCGCCCATTTCTGCGAGGAAAAAAGCCAGCAGCGTGGCGCTGAAAACACCGGCGCCGTCGCCCCCGGTTCCGGACTGCGCTTCATCAAGCTGATCGGGAATGAGCGTCCAGATCGCCATGGCTATAAACAGCAGTCCCAGCATCCAGTTCAAGGTTTTAGGGCCAAGTTGCGTGATGACCCACGAACCAATTGCGGCAGCAAAGGTATGGTTCAGCAAGGTAGCGACAAGTATACCGAGCACGATGGGAATCGGCTGACGAAATTTCGCCGCGAGGATAAAGGCAAGAAGTTGCGTTTTGTCGCCGATCTCCGCGAGCGCGACAACGCCAGTCGAAACAAGGAAGGCTTCCATATTTTTACGCTCCTGGGCGGATTAGAACACCGGCCACACTTCTCCCCAGCCTTCCGGAGATTATGTGGTCAAAGTTCTTGCCAGGTATGGAAACTGCTTGCACGATGACCGGATAGGCCAAATATGTTGATGCAAGCACTTCATTCGGAAAAAGGAGGCTCCCCGATAAAGGAGGCTACTCCCGATGACAAGGGAAAATTCTACTTGCCGAACGGCACCTTGTCCATGCGCGCACATCACTTGCCTTAAGCAGATGCTCATGCAGGTAGAGTATAGCTCTACCGGAAACGCACTCGTGATTCTGCTAATCTAGATTTATATCGACTCTGCCTGAACCAGGCTCGCGGGAGAAAGGCATTTTGCAGTAGATATTTACCAATGAGGTGGAAACGAGGAGTACGCGATGTTCAGAAAGAACCTCCCCCAGCGTAATAACAAGAGTCCCGAGAACGAGGTCATCCTGGCCGTGATCGTGCTGTACCTGTTGCTCGCACTCGTTATGACAGTCGTGCACTACATACAACCTTCAGAGCAGGTAACAACTACATCTTCCATGTCGCCTTCTCATCGGGAAAAAACCGAAGCAAATAAATAAACTGAAGCCTGCGGCGGCACCACGCCATAAGAGGAGAACTCATTATGATTCGCAGTGTTATCAGGGATAATCAGTCGCTCTGTGTCATTCACGGCCTGCCGCGGCGAGAGGGCGACGAGCACGTTGTCTGGCTGGAGATCAACGCGCCAACTCCCGAGGACATCATATGCCTGAGGCAGCGTTTCGGCATCGATACACGTCCGCAAGGCGGCAGCGTCGCGGACGACGGGACATTCATGTACATGCGGGCGAAGCTCCTTCGATTGGGCAGCAATGGAACGCCGAGCTTTGGCGATGTAACCTTCATGCTGGGCGAGCAACTGGTTGCCATTCTCTGCCAGGACCCGGATTTCCACCCGTTCGAAACCGCATTGCAGCGCTTGAATCGCAGGCCGAATCATGCCCGGAATCCGAAATCGGTACTTCGACTATTGTTGCAGGTGGCGAATGATAGCGCGGATACGGTAATAGACCGTCTGGCAGATGAGCTGGAGCGAAGCGCGCAAGAGATTTCCGAAATATCCGATGGATATAATGCGCAAGGCAGGGAATTGGGCGTCCCTGACCTGATAGAAACTATGCAGGACTTGAATGAAAAGGAAGATATTATTTCGCGCTGCCTGGAAGCGCAGTTGTCGCTGGCGCGCACCGTACGTTACTTGAGTGGCGAAATCGATAATGTAACTGAAGCTGAGCTTCAGGTATTGACCACGGAACTGGCGGAAGATGTGGCAGGTGTAAAGGAGCATGCCTACTTCGAACATGAGAAGGTGCGGTATTTGCAGAATGCGGTCACGAATATTCTCAACATCAAACAGAACCAGATCGTCAAGGTCTTTACCATCATCACTGCGGTTTTCCTGCCGCCGACCCTGGTCGGCACCTTCTATGGCATGAACTTCGCGGTAATGCCGGAGCTTGCGTGGGAATACGGGTTCATTTACTCGATGGGACTGACGGTACTGGCTGCACTGCTGCCACTGATATATATCAAGCGCAAGGGATGGTTGCGATAAGCGATAAGCGATAAGCGATAAGCGATAAGCGATAAGCGATAAGCGATAAGCGATAAGCGATAAGCGATAAGCAGTCGA
>DATEEZ010000088.1:0-4415 GCA_035280905.1 Nitrosospira sp. | reverse complement strand
AACGGGCCAAATGACGCCATTCGGGACGCAACTTGCTGTTTCGCCGGCGGCGAGCGGTAACAACGATCAGGCAAAGCCCTGCCAGCAGCATCACGTATGTCCCGGGTTCGGGAACAGGAGTCGCGAATGTGAGGTCATCGGCTACCAGTCCTGGTCCCGCAAACGCAATGGAGCGAATGTCGGCAGTCGGTCGCGTAATGCCAAAAAAGGTTCCCGCATTCAGGCTGTCCTCGGGTGTGTCGATATCGACAATATGTGATTCCAGTATTTGAAGATTGTCACCGAAAACGCTGACAGATATCGGGCTCCCGTTGTGACTGTTAAGCAGGGCACCCCCAGCGCTGGTCAACCCGTTAACAAAGGTAAAGTGAAGTGTGCCGACACCGTCGGTGGCGGCGAAGTGATTCCCAGCGCCCCAGAGGCCGTTGCTTCCCAGATCGGCGATGAAAGCACCAAGAACCGAATCTTGGGTGCCAGTGAAATCTACACCGGGGGCAACGGGCTCGGGACCGCTGGTGATAAGACCGTCAAAATCTTCAAAGTCAATAATCTGTGGATTGGCGATTTCATTGACATTCGAGGTAAGCGCAGCATGGCCCTGCGCGTGCACGCTCATCATGCAGGCTACGAATAGACTCTTCAGTTTCATCGATGTTTCTCCTTTCTAAGACGCGATGGCTCAATCGCTTCGAGCCACCGCGCTTGACGGAACGGCAGATCAGGTGCCGATCACGCCGCCATCATCTTTAGTGATGACCACCACAGCGGAGCGTGGCTTGGAGGGGGAGCCGCCGGCCGTAGTTGGACCGTTGTGACCGCTATCGGGCCAGGTCGAGTTCTGGGTGAAATGTGTTTCCCAGTCCTCCCCTGGGTGCTGGATGCCGACGAACATGGTTTTGCCGTCCGGGGTCCCGGTAACCCCTGTAACCTCGCAGTACTTTGGCGCAGTGAGGAACCGGCGCGTCTCGCCGGTGGAAGGATCCGCGCAAAGCATGACATTTCCCCCGATATTGCCCCAATCGCCGGTGGCGTCGCCTGCCTGATCAGTCTGAATCCACAGGCGGCCGTCCTGATCGAACCAGAGGCCGTCCGGGGCGCCATAGTCATCACCGTTTATATTGCCGCGATGGTGCGGCTGCGGGTCCAGCTTGTCGCCACACTCGACGAAAATCTCCCATTCGAAATCCATGGCGTCGACCTTGCCCATGTTTTCACGCCAGCGAATGATGTGCCCATAACGATTGTCCAGCCTGGGGTTGGCGGCGTCTACGGGCGGACGCGCGCTGCCTGCGCGCGTACTTCCGTCAACGCTGTTGCTGGATGGCGGGTTGCTCCCGCGGCGGTTGTTATTGGTGAGCGTCATATAGACCTCGCGTGAAACGGGATGCGCTGCTATCCATTCCGGACGGTCCATCATCGTTGCGCCGAGCCGATCAGCCGCCTGCCGCGCTTTGATCAATACTTCAGCCTGGTCGGCAAAGCCATTTTCCGGTACCAGTCCGTTCTGGCTCCAGGTCAGCGGCAGCCAGTTTCCGCTGCCATCGGCATTGAACTTCGCCACGAAAAGCGTGCCGGAATCCAGCAGATCACGGTTGGCCGCGCGGTTGCGGGGATTATATTTGTTGGCGCAGACGAACTTGTAAAGGTACTCGTTGCGCTCATCATCACCCATATATATAACAACCGTATTATCGGAATCAACGACGCAGCTGGCGTTCTCGTGCTTGAAGCGTCCCAGCGCAGTGCGCTTCGTCGGCGTGCTTCTTGGATCCCACGGGTCGATTTCCACAACCCAGCCGAAACGATGCGATTCATTCGGGTTAAGGTCGGCGCGGAAACGTGCATCCACTTCGTGCCAGCGGTAACCGGAGCCACCTTTGCCGATACCGTAGCGCGCTTGCCCGCTTAGAATCTGACGCTTCTGCTCCGGATCGTTTACGTCTGCCACATCTCCAGTTTCATTGGAGAAATAGCCGTTCCAGTTTTCCTCACAGGTGAGATAAGTGCCCCAGGGGGTATGGCCGTTGGCGCAGTTGTTGAGGGTGCCGAGAACATTCATGCCGCTGGAGTCGGCGGCTGTTTTCATCAGATCATGTCCGGCAGCGGGTCCGCTCAGCTTGCAGAGGGAGTTGGCGGTAATGCGGCGGTTGAAGGCGGACGGACGCTTGACTTCCCACATGCCGTTCCTTTTCCATACCTCGACCACGCTGATGCCGTGCGCCGCCTGCTGAGCGCGTACCATCTCGAGGGTGATCGAAGCGGTCGCATAGCCGGGGGCGGGAGTGATGTTATTGACGAGGGGAGGATCGACATACTCATGGTTCGTCACCAGCACACCGCGGATACTGGCGACGCCGGGTGATCCGGATGATCCCATGGGGGGGAAGGGAAACAGATGCATCCCGTCCACGTGGGCGCCGAAGGTATGCAACTGTATCGGCTCGGTCATTGCGCTCCCGGAGTTCCAGTGCGGCGCATGGGTGAGGGAATCCCCCCAGGCGATCAATACCTGTGCGGTATAGCCAGCGGGAACCGCCACGGCGTCATCCCCGGGTGAAAGATATAAGTTGGGAGGCACTGCATCGAAGCCGATGCCGTTTACGGGTGCAGGCGCAGCATAGGCCAACTGGACCAGGCCATCGAACAGGGAACCTGCGAATGCAGCCGCCGTAATCCCCAGCGAGCGTTGGAGGAAGGTCCGGCGGGATAGCCTTCTGGCCTCGATCAGGTCATGCAGGGATGCATTGCCGGATTCGTTGCTGCTGGTGCGGTCGGGGTTGTTCTTTCTATCAGCGTGGAGGGTGCTACTCATCATGTCTCCTTGTTTCAGTACGTTGTAACTGGTGGTTTTGTTTCGAGGTATGGCAGGTGGCCGTCGGAATGAACTGCGCCGAGCGAGCCTATTTTCATGAGTTCGTGCTACAGGATTTGCATGGGCACATCAGCCACGACTGAGCCGAACGGATCACGGCGCCTTCGCTGCGGGCGACTCTGGAAGCCGGCCATGGAAACCGCAGGTCGCCCAAGGGAGAGGCGTGGTAAGAAGGGAGACAGTGGTTATTCAGCACTTGCGGGACAACTCGGCACGGGAAAAACAGGATGGCAAAGCAGAAGCTTGGGACGAACAGCTTGCGTACCTGCCTGTTCTCAATTGCGATGGTTCAGGACACGCAGATTCTGTTTTTCTGCTTGCATGATCCTCGAGGTGTACTGGACCGGCAGGTGTGTGATAAAAGGTATGAGGGAAGTCCGGAGCAAGGGCCTGCTATTTCAGCTTCATACAATTAGCGTAATAGCTTACGGTAGCGGGCCAATCGCTGAAGATACCGAGAACGCCCACTTCCCTGTTCAAAACATTCAGCACTTTCATCACATCGCCTTCGCGCCTTATCGCCGAATCGAAAGTCTGGTAATAAAAGCCGTTATCACCGTCGGCGAGTAACCCGGAGCGCTCCAGGGTCCAGGTGATAATGTCAAGGCCCGCGGTCTTGGCCTGTATGGCATAGATGGACGGAATGATATTGCCGCTCCCATCGACACGCAGCAGCGCGAATATGGGAGGAGCCACAATATTGATGCCCTCGGCCTTATAAGCGGCCAATTGAGCGGCATTGGGGAGATCCGCTACAGTGTTGGCATCGTCGAGATAAACCGCCTGCCTGCCGAAATCCGGTTCATTGGCGATCCAGTAGCGGATATCGCGGATATCGAAGGACTGAGGGTAGACATCGCGAGGTTTGACATCCGCAGCCTTGTACTCGTCGATCATCTGCTGTGCATAAACTTCCTGCGTGTAGTCGCCGACTCCGTCCCCATCGCTGTCATAAGGCATCGCTACCTCCGCGCTCTTGAGTTCGGGTGCCATTTTTACGCCCAGCTTGCTGAAGAGCTCGATACTTTCCCGGTGGCTGAGCAAGGTTCCGCTGGTGGGGCCGGCGTACAAGTCGGTGCGCCATCCAGGAGTACCCTGCAGATATTCCGCAGCATTTCTTGCATGCGGATTGAAGGCATCCATCTTCCCTTTCAGGCTCATGAATTCTTCCAGGGTGATGTCGCTCGTGCAGCACTGGGCGGAAGCTTCCTGAATCAGGTTTCCGGAAGCATCGAACTGCGCGGGCGCAAAAGGCCGCGTACATTTTTCAGCCAGGGGTGTTTCCAGAATATTTGTGGTGGTGTGCAGATCGCACTGTGAATGGCGGCACACCAGTTCCTTATCCCTGGTAAACGTTACATCGCACTCGAGAATGCCGGCACCCATGCGAGCGGCTGCCCTATAGGATTCCGCCGTATGTTCGGGAAACTGCAATGGCGCCCCCCGATGGCCGATGGAGAAGTATGTTTTTCTGACCGGGCCGGTACCGCAACGCGCAAGCTTGTTCTTGAGCTCGCCGGGCTCCATATCCTCAACAAGGAAA
>DATEEZ010000087.1:0-24838 GCA_035280905.1 Nitrosospira sp. | reverse complement strand
CAAGTACGGATTCACCTTTGATGAATTGATAAGTGAAGATGATACGGTAATGGAAAAAAATGGCGTCAAACTTTTGGTGGATGCCATGAGTTTTCAGTATCTGGCAGGGGCGGAAATCGATTATCAGGAAAACGCCGAGGGCGCCCAGTTCGTTATCAAAAATCCGGGCGCTGCAAGCACCTGCGGTTGCGGCTCCTCATTCTCCGTTTAAACTCTGCGCTCAAGCCGGACCGGAAGCTCAAGCTCACATTCTTCCAGCTTCCACTGCCGTCCCTTCAGGGTAAAAGAGAGTCCTGAAGGGGATGTAACAGGCCCTAAGCAGGATAGATGGCCCCGAGAAGACGTGGGCCCTTCGCGCCGGTGACCGAGGGAATATTACCGGGCATGCCATGAATGACTTGTCGTGCAAGCCAGGCAAAGGCAAAAGCTTCCAGCCAGTCAGCATCTACGCCTAAACTGTCGGTCAACGTGACTTTCTTGCCCGGCAGCGCCATTTGCAGACGGTTGATTAGTTGGCCGTTTCGCGCGCCCCCGCCGCACACATAAATTTCGGCGGCATCCCCACAGTAATCGAGTATACAGCGGGCAATTCCGGTCACGGTCAGCTCCAGCAGGGTGGCCTGGACATCGGCCGGGTTCTCCTCTCCCTTCAGATAGCCTTCCAGCCAGATCGGACTGAACAATTCCCTGCTGACGCTTTTAGGCGGGGCAAGGGAGAAAAACGGCAATGCCAGCAGCTTTTCCAGCAGCGCCGGAATCAGTTTTCCGGCTGCCGCCCACTTCCCGTCCTCATCGTATGCCTTGCCGGTATGACGCGCACACCACTCGTCCATCATGGCATTGCCCGGGCCGCAATCGAATCCTGTCACGTTCCCACTCCGCGGCAGATCGGTGAGATTGCTGATTCCCCCTATGTTGACAATCACGCGATGAATAAGAGGATCTGCGAACAAGGCCTGATGAAATGCCGGCACCAGGGGCGCACCCTGTCCTCCCGCAGCGATATCGCGATTCCTGAAATCGGAAACCACCTTGATTCCGGCTAGCTCTACCAGTAATGGGGAATTGCACAACTGGATTGTGTAACCCGCTCCAGACTGCGGGCAATGGCGTATGGTTTGCCCATGGCATCCGATGGCAACGACTTCGTGCGGCGCAATACTGCTTTTGCGGAGCAATCCCGCCACCGCCTCAGCATAATGACAGGCAAGCTGGTTACCAAGTGTCGCGGCGCGGTGCAGCTCGTCATGGCCCGGAAAATGGAGCTCCTTGAGCTGTTCACGGAGCTTCCCGGGGTACGGCAGATAGAAGGTGTCTAGCAATACTGGCCGGGACGCTTCAAAATCGGCAAGCACTGCGTCGATCCCATCCAGGCTGGTACCCGACATGATGCCGATATAGTACGCAGCTTTCAAATCTCTCCCGCTGACGTAACCCTCATCCAGTCGGGCCACCAACCGCTAATCCAGCAGCGCGAGATTGGTTCCGTGCAGCATATCGAGCCTCGCCATTGATGGCTTTGTGGATTCGTAAAAGGCCGCCATATATCTGGGATCGACTGGTTTTCCTTCAGGCATCGGCTCCTTCAGGGGATCGCGTTGAATGCCATCAATGCGGAACTCATAGTGCAGATGAGGTCCTGTCGCCAATCCGGTCGCGCCAACACGGCCGATAATCTGCCCCTGGCGGACGCGCTGACCCTTGCGCAACCCTTTGGCAAAAGCCGACAGGTGACCATAAACCGTGGAATATGACCCTTCATGCTCCAGGATAATGAAGTTTCCATATCCTCCGTCCCATCCGGCAACTGCCACGATGCCATCCGCCACGGCCTTCACGCCTGCGCCTGTGGGCGCCGCATAATCGATCCCCTTGTGCGCACGCCATTTTTTCAGGACGGGATGGAAGCGGCCAGTGGAAAAACCGGAACTGATACGTGAAAACTCAAGGGGTGAACGTAGAAATACCCTTCGCAGATTCTTGCCGTCCGGAGTGTAGTAACCGCTTTCCCCGTCGCTTGTGGAGAAGTATACCCCCCGGTAAGGCACGCCCTGATTGACAAACTCCACGGCCAGGACGCGGCCTGCTCTCGCCGGTTCGCCGTTGCCATAGAGCGCATCATAAACAACCGTGAAACGGTCGCCCTTGCGCAAGTCCCGGTGAAAATCTATTTGGGAGGCCAGGATATCGACAATCTGGCTAGCGATCCCGTCCGGCACACCAGCCCTATCGACAGCGGCAAAAAGCGAGCTTTCGATCACGCCTGATTTCATCTGGATGTGTGTTTCCAGCAATGCCGGCTTGTCGCTCATCACGTAGCTGCCGTCGCGTTTTTCCAGCACCACCTGTTCGCTGCCGCCGGGAAAGTAGCGAAGCAGAAGCAACTCGCCCACAGCGGTTGTTTCCGCATGTACCATTCTGCCCGCGCCCAGTGGATGCAAGGTCTTCAGGTCCGAGGTATCCCGAATGAGACGCGCCACATCTTGGTTATTCACTTCCAGCCGGGACAGCAGACTTCCGATAGTATCGCCCTGCTGGATACGTTCATGACGCCAGAAAGTCATGTCCTCCGCCAAGGCAGGGCGAATCTCTGGAATCTCCAGGCCGAGGACGACCTGCTCGACCGGTACGTCTTCCACCGTGGTATCGGGGGCAATACCGAAGGCTGCCACCATTCCAAACAACGGAATGCTCGATAACAGTATCAGGCCGCGCAGTCTTTTTCTTGTAAGTGTAAGAGCCTGTCTGTTGCTCACTATCTCAAGTCCCTGGTAAATGAGCCAATATAATCTGTTTTTTAAGCGCGCCCATGTCTGCCTGTTGCTTGCCATCTCCCATGCGCGGGAAATCAGCCGGGCTAGCCTCTTTTTTATGCGAGTCAGCGTCCGGCTATTGGCCGCCCTCTCGAGCCCCCGTCCCACGTGCCGAATCAGCCAGTACAGTACATCCTTCGTGAGCGTCAGCAGACTGTGCGCGGAAACCCTGTTCCTATATCCTCGCATAGGTTCCCTCTTGACGTCATGGCTTCAGAATATGAGTCTAGCACAAAATCAGCAACCGATATCAAAGGGACATGGAAGCCTGCTAAAAGGCAAAGGTCCTGCCTCAGGTCAACCTACCTTCCGATTATTACTCCCGCCAGATACTGGAACACGAGGTTTCTGATGAAGACGCCCGATTTTGGCTTTTTTTTTGCGGGATAAGCACTCACTCCGTACGCATTGTATCGAGCGTACTGACCTCACGATTAAATAACATTGCCCCGGATATCCAACTCCTGCAATCTGGCATTCACCAGGCATCTTGACCTCTTCATTAGAGTATACTTCTTCGTCCGTCGCTCATCCCTTTTCCAGGCGTCGGCGCGAATCATTGAAGCACATTGAATAAAATAATCCGTTCCGAACTACTGGTTTGTTTTCTGCTCGGCGCACTTACCGTTCTCGGTTTTGCGCCGTTTTATCTTTTCCCGCTCCCGCTTGTGACCCTCGCGTTCTTGTGCCATTTCTGGCGCAACAGCGCGCGACCTCGCGCAGCGGGACTGCTCGGCTTCTCGTTCGGCATGGGAATGTTCAGTGCGGGCGTCACCTGGCTCTATATTTCCCTGCACGATTTCGGCGCAATGCCGATGCCCGTTGCCGTGCTTGCGCTCATTTTTCTTTGTGGCTACCTCGCACTGTTTCCGGCGATGACAGGATGGATACTGAAAAAACTGGATATCGCCGCGCCTATCGTTTGGGCTCTGGCCGCAGGTGCGCTGTGGGCGTTGTCGGACTGGCTGCGCAGCGTATTGTTCACCGGCTTTCCATGGCTGACTCTGGGCTACTCCCAGGCGCCCCATAGCCCACTGGCCGGTTTCGCACCTGTTATCGGGGTATACGGCGTCTCGCTGTTAGTGATCCTCAGTGCTGCGCTGCTGTGCTTGTTCATTCAAAAAGAATTTCGCAAGCCCCGTTACTTTTTACCCCTGCTGGCGCTCTGGCTTGCCGGTTTCGGCCTCCAGCAGATTCGCTGGACTCAGCCGGAAGGCGAGCCAGTGAGGGTCAGCCTGTTGCAGGGGAACATTCCACAGGATATGAAGTGGCGTGAGGACCAGCTCATCAGTTCCATGGAAAACTACGCCCGGCTTGTACTGCAAAGCGACAGCCGCCTGATCATCACACCCGAAATTTCGATCCCTCTCTACCGGAATGAGGTATCGCCAGGTTATCTTGCCCAACTCGCGGCTCATGCAAAACAGAATAATGGCGACATTCTGATCGGTCTGGTGGAAGCGCCGGGTAATGGCAGCGAATACTATAATTCCATGTTCAGCTTCGGTGCATCTCCGGAGCAGAGCTACCGCAAGTATCACCTCGTGCCATTTGGTGAATTCATCCCATTGAAGCCGGTGTTCGGGTGGATCATCAACGTCCTGAAAATTCCATTGTCGGATTTTTCCCGCGGCGCACTCGGGCAGCAGCCCATGAATATCGCAGGGCAGCGGGTTGCGGTGAATATCTGCTATGAAGACGTGTTCGGCGAAGAGATAATCCAGCAGTTGCCGCAAGCCACCCTGCTCGCCAACGTCAGCAATGACGCCTGGTTTGGCCGCTCCATCGGGCCGCGACAGCACTTGCAGATATCCCAGATGCGCGCTCTTGAAACGGGACGCTATATGCTGCGTGCAACCAATACAGGGGTGACAGCAATCATCGACGAGCGCGGGAGAGTGTTGCAGGAGGCGGAAATATTCACCACCACCGCGCTGAATGGCACCGCACAGGGATTTACCGGCAGTACGCCCTACGTCCGGCTCGGCAACAGCCTGATTCTCGGGCTCTGCGGAATATTGCTGGGGCTTGCCATGTTATCCGCTTTTCGCGAAACCCGCAAAAAACGGTAAAATCGCGTTCTCACGCGGTTTTACTGCACTTCTTGCTTTTTGGCACCTTTTTGGCAATACGATCTGGCTTAGAGTCTTACATGCGCACATTTCAGGAAATCATTCTTGCCCTGCAACACTACTGGGCCAGGCATGGCTGCGCGCTGCTTCAACCGTACGATATGGAAGTGGGTGCAGGCACGTCACACACCGCCACATTCCTGCGCGCGCTCGGCCCTGAGCCCTGGAAGGCGGCGTATGTACAGCCTACCCGCCGTCCGAAAGACGGGCGTTATGGCGAGAATCCCAACAGGTTGCAACACTACTACCAGTTTCAGGCGGTGCTGAAGCCCGCACCTGCCAACATCCTTGAACTGTATCTCGGCTCGCTCGAAGAACTCGGTTTCGATCTCCGCCAGAACGATATACGCTTCGTTGAGGATGACTGGGAAAACCCGACTCTAGGCGCGTGGGGGCTGGGCTGGGAGGTGTGGCTGAATGGCATGGAGGTGACGCAGTTCACCTATTTCCAGCAGGTGGGCGGCATGAACTGCAAGCCCATCACGGGTGAAATCACGTATGGACTGGAGCGGCTGGCGATGTACCTGCAAGGCGTGGACAACGTTTTCGACCTCACCTGGACAAAGGGGCTTTCCTATCGCGATGTCTACCATCAGAACGAGGTTGAGCAATCCTCCTACAACTTCGAGCACAGCGACCTGGATTTCCTGTTCAAAGCCTTTACAAGCCATGAAGCACAAGCCCGGCATCTGATGGAACAGGGATTGCCCCTGCCGGCCTATGAACAGGTGCTGAAAGCCGCGCACACCTTCAATCTTCTTGATGCGCGTGGCGCGATTTCTGTAACGGAGCGCGCTGCCTACATCGGACGTATCCGGGAACTCGCACGCGGCGTGGCGCACGCCTATTACGAAAGCCGCAAGCGTCTGGGCTTTCCCCTGGCGCCGGTGGAATGGGCGCAGGAATTGCTGGAGAAAGCCGCTTGACTGATGCAATGCAAGGTTCGGCAACTCGAAGTCTTCTGATCGAACTGCTGGTTGAGGAACTGCCCCCAAAGTCGCTGAAGAAACTCGGCGACAGTTTCGCGCAGGGAATAGCCGCGAGCCTGAAAAGACAAGGCCTCGCGCGGGAAGATGCGAGCGTCACCCCTTTTGCCTCTCCGCGACGCCTTGCCGTATATCTCACACATGTAGCAGCACAGGCAACGGACAGGTCATCCCTGAAAAAGCTGATGCCGGTAGCAGTGGGGCTGGACGCAAGCGGCGGGCCCACCCCTGCCCTGCTCAAGAAACTGCGCAGTCTTTGCGGCGATGCTGATCCTCCCCCTCCCCTTTCTCAACTCAAGCGCGCCCAGGATGGAAAAACAGAAACCTTATTTCTGGACAGCGTGGTGAAGGGAGCGACGCTGGCAGAAGGCCTGCAGGCAGCGCTCGACGAGACACTTGATAAACTGCCTATCGCCAGAATGATGACATATCAACTGGGCGATGGCTGGAATACGGTTAATTTCGTCCGCCCGGCGCATGCGCTGGTTGCCCTGCATGGGGAAGAAGTCGTGGACGTATCCGTACTGGGCTTGGCAGCCGGTCAGCAAACGCAAGGTCACCGTTTCGAAGCGACGACGAATCCGCTGACGGTGAAAGATGCCGACAGTTACGAGCATCAGTTACAAGAAGAAGGCGCAGTGATTGCCCGCTTCTCACATCGTCGCGCCGAGATCGAGGGTCAGTTGCTGGCCGCCGCCGGCAAGGAAGGCCTCCGATTGACCCGATATGACGGCCTACTGGATGAAGTCACTGCCTTGGTCGAACGCCCCAGTGTGCTGATAGGTGAATTTGAATCGGCATTCCTCGATGTGCCACAGGAATGCCTCATCCTGACCATGCAGGCCAACCAGAAATATTTCCCTCTGCTCGATGAAGCCGGCCGGCTTTCGCACAAGTTTCTGATCGTATCCAATATCCGGCCGGCAGACACGCGCGCAGTGATTGCCGGTAACGAACGTGTGCTGCGCTCGCGCCTTGCGGATGCGAAATTCTTTTTCGACCAGGATCGGAGGAAGACACTCGCCTCCCGGGTGGAAGGCTTGCAGAGAGTGGTGTACCACAACAAGCTGGGCACCCAGGCGGAACGGGTGGAAAGGATCTGGGCTATTGCACAAACCATCGGTTTGCAGCTTGGCGGCAATGAGCTTGCAGCCAAGGCGGGTGAGGCTGCCATGCTTGCCAAAGCCGACCTGCTCACCGACATGGTAGGCGAATTCCCCGAATTGCAGGGCATCATGGGGCGCTATTACGCGAAGCATGACGGCGTAGCTGAGGAGGTAGCAGACGCGATCGAAGACCACTACAAACCGCGTTTTGCCGGTGACGAATTGCCGCGCAATCCGGTGGGCGTGTGCGTCGCGCTCGCCGACAAGCTCGAAACGCTTGTCGGTTTGTTTGGCATTGGACAGATACCCACTGGAGACAAAGACCCCTTCGCTTTGCGTCGTCACGCTCTGGGTGTCATCCGGATATTGATCGAAAAAGAAGCACCGCTGGCACTGGATGCCCTGCTTGAGCAAGCTGGGGGCATTTTTGGACGAAGGATCAATGGTGCAACTAAAATCGCAACTGAAAGCTTGCGCGATTTCATTTACGAACGACTGAGACACTATTTCAGTGCACAATCTGCCGAGGAACAGGCCGCTGAGGAACAGGCAACGGACTCCCACGAGGCGGTCAACAAAGACAGCCTGGCTTTCTCTCCTCAGCAAATCGACGCAGTACTCGCTCTGCGACCCCAATTGCTAGGCGACGTCAAAAAACGCCTTATCGCGGCGCGCGCTTTCGCGGCCCTGCCGGAAGCGGAAAGCCTTGCAGCAACCAACAAGCGGGTGGGCAACATTCTCAAAAAGGCGGAGGTCGATGTCGGTGAGGAAGTCGACACCGATCTGTTGCAGGCGCCCGCCGAACAGGCACTGCACGAGGCATTAGGCCGTATAATGCCGGAAGCCGATGCAGCCTTTGCCGCAGGTGACTATACTGCTTCACTGCAAGCGCTGGCGGCTCTGAAAGCCCCGGTAGACGAGTTTTTCGATACCGTGATGGTCAACACGGAGGATGCTGCGCTGCGCCACAACCGGTTGGCCTTGCTTGCGCAAATGCAGAAGACAATGAACCGGATTGCGGATATTTCCAGGCTGGCGATCTGATACGGTAACTGATCATGAAACTCGTCATTCTCGAC
This sequence comes from Nitrosospira sp., assembly GCA_035280905.1. Classification (GTDB taxonomy): domain Bacteria; phylum Pseudomonadota; class Gammaproteobacteria; order Burkholderiales; family Nitrosomonadaceae; genus Nitrosospira. Next base: position 16,722 of record DATEEZ010000087.1, on the reverse strand, counting down.
CGGGACGGCGTCATCAATTATGACAGTGCCGCATTTATCAAGACGCCGGATGAATGGAAGCCGATTCCCGGAAGTCTGGAAGCAATAGCGCACCTCACGCAGGCGGGATATCGGGTTGTGATCGCTACCAACCAGTCCGGCATCGGCCGCGGCTTACTCGACATGGTGTCATTCAACGCGATCAACGACAAGATGTGCAAGGCCGTCATCCAGGCCGGGGGACGCATTGATGCAATGTTTTTCTGCCCCCATGCCAACACCGACAACTGCGGTTGCCGCAAGCCCGCCACTGGCATGTTCAAGGAAATTTCCGAGCGCTTTGGCCTGGACTTGAAAGGCGTGCCTGCAGTCGGCGACGCCTTGCGCGATTTGCAGTGCGCAGCTGCCGTTGGCGCGCTTCCCGTGCTGGTACTGACCGGCAAGGGAAAAAAGACCAAAGCCGAGGGCGGCCTGCCCGAAAACACGAAGATATTCGCCGATCTCTCGGCGGCAGTCGATGCCCTGACGCAATGAACTGGATTCCGATCGTGCTGCGCTCGACGCTCTACGCGCTCTTGCAGCTCATCATCACCCCTTTTTACTTCCTGATCGTCTTTGCCGCGTTCCCCCTTTCGCGCCTCAACCGCTATCGCATCACCTCTGGCTGGGCGCATCTGATGCTGTTTCTACTGACCGCGGTCTGCGGCATCCGTTATCGTGTCATAGGGAAGGAAAATATTCTTCCTACGCCGAGCATCATTCTGTCCAAGCACCAATCGGCATGGGAAACGATCGCCTTCCAGCAGATTTTTCCCCCCCAGGTGTGGGTGCTGAAAAAGGAACTGCTGCTGGTGCCGTTTTTTGGCTGGGGGCTGGCGATGACCAACCCTATCGCGATCGATCGCAGCTCAAGAAAAGCGGCACTGAAACAGATCGTCGAACAGGGAAAAGACCGGCTCAGACAGGGATTCTGCATCGTCATTTTTCCGGAAGGCACCCGCATCGCCCCGGGCAAAAAGGGCAAATACGGCATTGGCGGCGCGTGGCTCGCCACCCATACCGGGGCGCCTGTCATACCGGTAGCGCACAACGCGGGCCGCTTCTGGGGCAGGAATGCCTTCATCAAACGCCCCGGCACGATAACTGTCAGTATCGGCGCGCCTATCGACCCCAGCGGAATGGAGCCGGGCGAACTCAATGCAAAAGTGGAATCCTGGATAGAAGCTGAGGTGACGCGAATCGACAACCTGCAGCCGAACGAAAACCCCCATCCGGACCAGACACAAGAGGAGCCTGTGGCGTGAAGAAGATCGCATTCCAAAGGACGAAGACAAGCAAACTCACGGCAAACGAGTTGCGCCGTATAAACCTGAACGGCAGCGAAATCCGCTACACGCTCATGCGTTGCCGACGCAAAACCATCGGCATGAGAGTAAGCAGCGAAGGCTTGACAGTGCGCATCCCGATGCAGGAATCATTGAGCTGGGTCGAATCCGTGCTGCAAAAAAGAGCCGACTGGATCGTGACTAAGCTCGATGAATGGAAGAACAGGAAACCCAGCCGCCCCGCGTGGGCAGAAGGGGCCATCTTCCCCCTGCTGGGGGAGCCTTGGCAGGTGACGGTTACCGCTGGAGCGGTGCAGATGGTGCAGGCAAGCGAGAACGCCAGAAGGAAGGATGAGCAGTTGAATCTATCCCTGCCCTCGGAGGTTGCTGCCGAGCAAATCGAAAGCGCTGTGATGAAGTGGTATCGTCAACACGCGTTGACCTGCTTTACCGAACGCATTGGCCTCTATTCGCGCAAACTTGGCGTTGCCCTACCGCAATTGCGCCTCTCCAATGCGCGAACACTCTGGGGCAGTTGCAACTCACGCGGCATCATCCGCCTCAACTGGCGCCTGATCCAGAAGCCACTCGAGCTGGTGGACTACGTCGTCGCGCATGAACTCTCGCACCTCATAGAAATGAATCATTCGAAGGCGTTCTGGGAGACTGTGGCAAGCGTGTACCCCGGTTATGCAGCGGCGAGGAAGAAGTTGAGGAGGATTGGATAAATGCCGAGGACAAGCTTATCAATCGGCATTTGTTCGACCTTGATCTAACGAAAATGCGGGTGAGATACCAAAACTCCATTAATTTTGCGGCTTCTTAATGATCAAAGATAGATTTGACATTCACGTTCCTTCCAGCCTCCCACGCAATACACCCATATACCGAATAATTGATTTCTTTTCAGCTGCTCACCGTGTTACAACAAATAGCTTGTACATTCCCATTGCTGAGAGATTGAAGGACCGAATGAGGGAATAGATGCGGCATTAGATCTTTACGCGGTGTCTGCAGGGTCTTGCGCAGGAATAGCATCTTTTTTAAGAATATTGATGAATTCAAGGATTATCAGCAGCGGCAAAAGAGGGCAAATTATGTTTCTTGCTGGAGCCGGATTCGTGAGCCGGTTGCAATGTGGGCTCTATACTCTTCATACTTATCCTCAATCCAGATAACAACAACAATTGGGCAACTGGAGGATACGCTCCGCTCATATTACGAAAGAGAGCATGATCCTAGGAGCGCAATTGATAGTGCTGGCAACTTCTGAGCAGAGCGACTTATAGTCGCTAGCTCAAAGCCTTTATCTCACTTACTTTAGACACTAAAGCCGCTTCAAGTCCATATGGCGAATTGGAGATCGAAAGCAGTAAACCTTGTAATCAGTATTAGACCAATCTCGACTACAACGAAGAGTAAAAATTCTGCGAGTATTCCACTCGAAGATAAATGCTGACATTGAATTCGGTAAGTTTTGTCTTTGTGTTAGCATTTCCAATTTCTCATTCCGGGTAAGCTCATGCGTTTCCTTTCGGCGTTTGTCCTGACCGCCCTGCTGCTCAACGCCTGCGGCCTCAAGGGGCCGCTCTATCTTCCGCAGGAGCCTGCTCCTGAGAAACCACCCGCATCGCAGGATAGCGAGAAAAAGAAGTGAGCGGTTTCCCTTCGTTTAGCTACCACAACGGGCGTTTGTGGGGAGAGTCGGTTCAACTGGAGCGGGTCGCTCTTGAATTCGGCACGCCCTGCTATGTCTATTCGCGTGCGGCGCTGACAACAGCATATCGGGAATTCGATGATGCCTTTGCCGGACGTGATCATCTGGTCTGTTACGCCGTCAAGGCCAATTCCAATCTTGCCATTCTCAACCTGCTTGCCCGCCTGGGGAGCGGCTTCGACATCGTATCCGGGGGAGAACTTCAGCGGGTATTGAAAGCAGGGGGCGATCCGCAAAAAATCGTTTTTTCAGGCGTGGGCAAGCAGCCTGCGGAAATGAAGGCTGCGCTCCAGGCAGGAATACTGTGCTTCAATGTTGAATCGGAAGCGGAGTTGCATGTGTTGAACCGCGTGGCCGGGGAGATGAAACAAGTTGCACCAGTGAGCCTGCGGGTGAACCCGGACGTGGATGCGAAAACCCATCCCTATATTTCCACCGGCCTCAAGGAAAACAAGTTCGGCATTCCTTTCGATGGAGCGGAGGCGCTTTATGCTGCTGCACAGGAGTTCGGCAACATACGGGTTGCTGGTCTCGATTGCCATATCGGCTCGCAATTGACGGAACTGGCGCCTTTCATCGAAACCTGCAAAAAGATGCTGGGGCTGCTCGACCGACTGGAGGCGCAGGGGTTGAAGATCGAGCACCTCGATCTGGGTGGAGGCTTGGGGATACGTTATGCCGGGGAAAATCCCCCCTCGGCACAGGAATATGTCGAAGCGTTGCGGAGCGTGGTAGGCGAGCGCAGGCAGAAAATCCTGATCGAACCGGGAAGGTCGCTGGTGGGTAACGCCGGCGTGCTGCTTACAACCGTCGAGTATCTCAAGCCTACGCCGCATCGCGATTTCGCCATTGTCGATGCGGCCATGAACGACCTGATGCGCCCAGCCTTATACAAGGCTTACCATGAAATCCTTCCGGTGGTTGCGCGCAACGAGATGGATGCAAAAACCTATCAGGTTGTCGGTCCGGTGTGCGAAACCGGCGATTTTCTCGGGCATGACCGCCATCTGGCGCTGGCTCAGGGTGACCTTCTCGCCGTCATGTCCGCCGGCGCTTATGGCATGAGCATGAGCTCGAACTACAACACGCGCCCGCGTGCCGCCGAGGTGATGATCGACAGTGATCGTCTCCACCTCATCCGGGAGCGGGAATCCATCGAACAATTGATGGCGGGCGAGAAAATCCTCCCGTAGCCTGCTACAGGGTAATAGGGGTTATAGCAGAAAAAGGGTTGCAAGCCCGAGGAAGATAAAGAAACCTCCGCTGTCGGTCACGGCGGTTATCATCACGCTGGAGCCAGCGGCGGGGTCGCGCCCCAGGCTGTGCAGGGTCAGCGGTATGAGCACACCCATGAGCGCGGCCAGCAACAGGTTGAGCATCATCGCCAGCATCATCACCAGGCTGAGCGGAAAACTGCGGTAAATAATGTAAGCAAACCCGCCGACCACAGCGCCCCATACCACGCCGTTTACGGCGCTCACGCCGATCTCCTTGGTGATCAGCATGCGGGCGTTCCCGCCATTCAATTGACCCAGAGCCAGCGCCCGCACGATCATGGTGATCGTCTGATTGCCGGAATTGCCCCCTATTCCGGCAATGATCGGCATGAGTGCGGCCAGGGCAACGAGTTTTTCGATTGAATCTTCGAATATGCCGATCACGCGGGAAGCAACAAAAGCGGTAACCAGGTTGATGGCAAGCCACGTCCAGCGGTTCTTGAGACTCTTCCAAATCGGCGCGAACAGGTCTTCTTCCTCGCTCAAGCCGCCCACGCTCAGGGCTTCGCTGGCTGATTCTTCCCGGATAAAGTCCATGACGGCATCGATGGTGACGCGCCCCACCAGCTTGCCCTCCGCATTAACCACCGCGGCAGTAACGAGGTCGTAGCGCTCGAATGCCTGTGCTGCCTGTTGCGCCCTTTCGTCGGGATAAAACACGATGGTTTCCTTGCTCATGACGGAACTTACAAGGGCGGCCGGGTCGCTTACCAGCAAGCGGTTCAAGGGCAGCACACCCTTGAAATACTCATTCCGATCCACCACGAACAACAGGTCGGTCTGGTCTGGCAACTCGTTCAGCCGGCGCAGGTAGCGAAGCACCACTTCCAGCGTTACGTCCTCACGAATGGTGACTACGTCAAAATCCATGAGTGCCCCTACCGCGTCTTCCGGATAGGACATCGCAGCGCGCAGCTTCTCGCGCTCTTCCATGGGAAGCGCCTGAAACACATCTTCGAGAACATCCCGCGGAAGGTCAGGCGCAATATCGGCGATTTCATCCGCATCGAGCTGCTCAGCCGCCGCGCGCATTTCGCCGCGCTCCATCGAGGCGATCAGGGTTTCGCGGACGGCGTCCGACACCTCCAGGAGAATTTCGCCGTCACGCTCCGCCTTGACCAGATCCCAGATCAACAAGCGATCTTCGAGCGGCATCACTTCCAGGATGTGGGCGACGTCAGCGGGATGAAGCTCGTCAAGGAGCTTTTGCAATTCAGCCAGGCTTTGCCCGTGCAGCAGTCCATCCATGAGCTGCTGCTCGGGCAGGGGCTGCGGGGGCAGAAGCCCTTCCGCGAGCTTGTGCTCGTACAGTAGCTGGATCACCCGCTGCAGATGTTCTTGCAGGTTTTCTGTTTCCCTGAGGTTATTTGCCATTAGGGAGGTTCCTGGAACAGGTTTTGCCTGATTGTAGGGAAAAAAAGGTCGAATATTATGACAAGGTGAGTGAAGACGCAAACCTGGGCATAAAAAGCACGGAGAAACCAATTGGTAGCCGGCAGCCGACGGGATAAGGCTTCCCCCACAACCCGAGGCTCTGCCTGACACTGCAGAGCGCATCGGGACATCTCGATCTCTGCTATTTTATCTCAGGGGATGGAAGCCGACGCCATGCGGCGGAGGATCATACCCGTTTTCTTCGACAACCACGCGGTATTGCGGTGTTCGTCGTAGAATCGGGGACTGGGAACCATGGCAGCGAGCCGAGCAGCCTGCTCCCTCGAAACAGAAGCAGCGGAAACGCCATAGTAGTGACGGGCCGCGGCTTCGGCTCCAAACACCACGTTGCCCCATTCAATTACATTCAGGTAAATCTCCAGGATACGGCGCTTGGACATCACCTTTTCGAGCATTAGCGTGATGAACGCTTCCTGGAGTTTGCGCCAGGGAGTTTTGTCACCTGAAAGAAACAGGTTTTTTGCCAGTTGCTGACTGATGGTGGAGCCGCCCATGATCAGTCTGCCCTTTTTCAGGTTTTTCTCGTACGCTTTCTGGATAGCGTCGAAATCGAATCCTTCATGCTCCAGAAATTTCGCGTCCTCGGCTGCAATGATTGCACGCTTGAGATGTGGAGAAATCTGTTCGTAAGGAATCCAGCGGGTACGCAGTGCCGCCTCTGCATTTTTTTCCCGGAGTGTTTCCAGTCTGGTTTGCATAAAAGCACTGGAAGAAGGATTGAAATAATTCCAGTAGACAACCTGGCTGAAAATCCAGAATTGATAGGCAAATATGGCGGCAATAAAAAACAGGAACATCCGCCAGAACCAGCGCTTGAAAAACATTCTTATTATTCCCACTGTTGTTTCCCGGGCTGCGCAGTTGCGCCGCCCTCCGGCAGATTACGCTATCGCTGATCCGCCTACCGATCTATGGACTGACAGAGCCTGACTTTAACATTTCAATGACCGGTTCCGTTTCTGGCCTTATCCCGCGCCAGAGAAAAAAGGATTCGGCCGCCTGCTCCACCAGCATGCCGATGCCATCGGCCAGTCGCGCTGCCCCCTGCTGCTGCGCGAATTGCAGAAAAGGAGTGTGCCCCTTGCCGTACATCATATCGTAGGCCAGCGAAGCGGCAGCAAAAATACCTTTGGGCAGAGGCGGCAGGTCGCCGTGCAGGCTGGCGGAGGTGGCATTGATGACAAGGTCGAATTCCTGCCCGTGAAGATCACTGTACACTGCGGAGACAATGTTCCCCGAGGACGCAAACAACTGCTGAAAGTCATCTGCTTTTTGCCGGGTGCGATTGGCAATCGTAAGCACCGCAGGCTCGTGTTCGAGCATGGGTCTGATTACGCCGCGCGCTGCCCCACCCGCGCCCATGAGCAAGACTCGCCGGCCCCTGAGCGCATATCCGAGATTGACGACGATGTCCCGCACCAACCCCGCACCGTCCGTATTATCTCCCAGGATATCATCTGCCTCGAATACAAACGTGTTCACTGCCCCAGCCGCCTTCGCCCGCTCCGTGAGCCGGCTTGATAGCGCGCACGCTTCCAGCTTGAATGGCACGGTTACGTTTGCTCCTTTGCCACCCCGCTGCCTGAAGGCGGCTATCGTTTCCACGAATCCATCCAATGGCGCAAGTATCGCTTCATAATGGATATCCTGCCCGGTTTGACGGGCAAACTCGCCATGTATCAGTGGCGACTTGCTGTGGGCGACAGGATTGCCGATGACGGCATAAAGATCAGTCATGGCTTCAAGACCTGTGACCGACAGGAGAGAGAAGGGATATGCGAGATTGTTAACAACACCTGCAGGCGAACCGGGAAGCCTGCATGATTACTCACTTGTCAGCTCATCGGCGCGCGTGAATACCCAGGTGCGGGTAATATGCAGGACGTCCGTATCACGGCTGAGTTCAGGAGGAAAAGGGGCGAAGCCGTTTTGCCCCGCCAGCTTTACGATGCGAACGGCTGCCTGATCCAGAACTTTTTTCCCGGAAGGACGGTTTATTTCGACCGATTCCAGGCTGCCATCCGACCGGATGCCAACGGTAAGCTGCAGACTTCCATAAAGCTGTTCACGTTTTGCCGCCTCGGGGTAATTGAGGTTGCCAATACGTTCCACCTTGAGGCGCCAGTCTTCGGCATAACGAGCAAAACGATAGTCCCGGGTACGGCTTCCGATAAACTTTCGTTTCAGCGGCTTTTGATTGGTTTCGAAACCCCCGTCGCTGCGGGCTGCCACACGCGCGAGCGCCAGTCCTCGTTGAACGAGGTCTGCAGTATCGAAGATGCCGCTCTCGTTTTGCTGGGTCTGGGGCGGTGCGGGGGCAGCGAAGGGATCAGTTGGATAAACGCTCTGGTCGCTACCGTTATCAGCTGTCATCAAAGGCTGTGTCTCGGGTTCACGAGGCGCCAGTTCCCCTCCCGGAACAGCAGGAGCGGAACCGGCAATTGTATTCGGGGGAATATTCGTTGCCTTCTCCTGCTTGGGCAAGGTAGGAAGAGGTCGAGCATGATGACGGCTGCCATTGTCTTTCTGGCTGGGAATGTCGCGCGCCGTTACTCGCGGAAGCGCTTCTTTCTTGTCCGTCTTGTCCGGATTGGGAGCGGGCTTGCTATCCATAAGCAGCACTTCCAGCGGCGCGCTCACTCCGTGAATTTGCGAAAGAGGAAACTTGAAAGTGACGCTGGACAGGATCGCAATATGGAGAATAACCGAGACCAGTATCGCGATTTTCAGGCGTGAAGCCCCCTTCAGCGAGCCGTAGCTCGCGTCCGGGTCAAACTCGTTTATAGTTGGAGTGGCGCTCAAAACTCCGGAGAATAGCCAGGCTGACAAGGTTGTAAACCGCACGGCCTGCTATTTTACATGAAAATCCTAGGGTTGCAGTTTTCCGAGGAATTTTATGCTGAAAGTGAGTTCCAGCAGATCGATACTCGAGATTTCAACCTCGACAGCCGTTTCCGGCAGCAGTTCCGGCAACGATGCGACACGCGCCACAAGCGGCAGCCGATCAAGCTTCACCAGGTTTTCCTTCAGTACCTGGGCGCCTGTTGTCACGACATTTTCCTGCAATAACCAGCGCAGGCACCAGTAGCGCTCCATTGAACGTTGAAAATCGTTGTACACCTCATAAGTGGACTCGAAATTCCGCATGAACATGTGCAGGTTCTCGCTCTCCCTCGTGTAAGGCGGCTCTTCTCCGCGCAACAACGCAACCAGTTGCCGCTGATTGATGAAATCCACGTAGCGGCGCATGGGGGAACTGATCCAGGCATATTGGGAAACACCCAGACCCTGATGCGGCGCTGGCGATGTGCTCATCCTGACTTTGCCATTGCCCTGGCTACGGTAGATGCCTGTGACCCCGTTGTCTGCAAGCAGCCTGCCCCATTCGGCATTCACGTAAATCATCAACTCAGACACTAGCTTATCGATTGGCGATCCCCGGCGGCGCTCGGTAATCATGATATGGTCGCCATGAAGATTGAAGTTGTAATCGATTCGTTCGTAATTGCTGTCGTTGGTCTTGCCCCGGAGAGCTTCCATCTTGCAGGCGAAATTCCACAATGCGGCTAACTCTCTGCCGAAGGGATGATCGATGTTTCCTCCAGCCAAAGTGGATTCGTTGAATTGTTCCTCCAGCGTGTCGTGCCGGAGGTTGGCCGCAACCCTCACTTGCTCGATGCGCGTGCTGGTGGCGGTCACTGTGAAATCATCGGCCACGTCCAGATACATTGAGACAGCGGGACGCAATTGTTTTTCGCTCAATGTGTACTGCTGTATCACCGGTTCTGGCAACATCGTGATCTTGTTGCCCGGGATATACACGGTTGAAACGCGCTGTTCCGCCACCCTGTCCAGAGGCGAGCCAGGCGCAATGCCCAAAGTGGGTACGGCAATGTGAATGCCGATGCGGAAACTTCCCAGCGTCAGCGGCGTAACGGAAAAGGCATCGTCAATTTCAGTAGTGGTGACATCATCGATGCTGAAGGCGGCCACATCCGCTACCGGCAGATCGGGCAGGACCGCCAACTGCTCCGTGCCCAGTTCGCCGAAACCGGTACCCTCGGGGAAATGCTCCAGCAGGAAACGGTTGAGATGATAGTCATGCGTGGAAGGGATCGCGCCGCATTTTTGCAGCAACTGGGAAACACTCAGTTTCGTTGCGGTACAGACGGCATCCAGCGCTTTCCACTCGACCGAATTTTTGTCCGGACGATAGAGCAGATTGAACAGTGACGGCTTGAATTCTTCCGGGAGGGTAAACTCGTTCAACGATTGCATGTAACGAGCCTGCTGTTCCGCCTGACGGCGCTTTTTCTCCTGGCTCGCCAGCGCCGCCTCGAGCGCTTTCGGCGGCGCGGCCTTGTAACGGCCGCGCCCCTTCTTGTAGAAGTACATCGGCGCATTGTGCAGCCGGATCAATACCGCGGCGGCTTCCTCCGGTCTCACACCCTCGCCGAAATAATCTGCAGCCAACGCATCGCTGGCGAATTCGGCCTCGCTCTCGCAGCATTCCCAGAGGAAATTCGGGTCAAGATCTTCCGCGGTTTTTTGCGCAACATCCATGAATTCCGTTAACGAAGGCGCGTCAAACCGCAGCAGCACCGATGCCGCCTTTATTTTTGCGCGCTTGCCATGAGGCGCCTCCACCTGCAGCGAGGTCGTGTTATCGGCAAGAACTGCACCTACCTTGAAGGTGCCTTCCTCTTCGTAAAAAACGTTCATGAAATGATTCTTTGGGCAAGACCGGGAAAGACATGAACTCAACGCAGAGGCTGAGTTCAGATCGACCATCAAATTATAGCCTGAAACGTATTTTCAGCAGGTTGGTCAGGCGCGTTCCACCTGAGCAAAACGGCTGACAGTAAAGAGGCTATCAATGATGACGAGGGTTTTTTGTCGTCAATCGAAACAACCGGAGGAAACCCCCGCAAACCCAAAGCTTGGATACTCGCTGGGACAAAAAGTTTTCTATCCTGTCCGATTTTTCCAGCGCAGAATGGAGCAAGGGGGAGGCCGTAGGCGTAAACCGCAGGTCCCTAGCCCAGTCTGCAAGCCTCGAAAGATTAAAAGCCGGAAAAATACGCCTGAATTTACCGTCCTAAAAGGTGGCTATGAGGTGGCTATGCATTTCCGCACCAAGTAGCCGAGCTCCGGCCCTTTTACATCGTTGTGGTCCTTGACGAAATCGCTGGCTTCCAGATTGAAATAGGTGTCGGCCTTGAACGTATAGGCGCCGCCAACGGAAAGCAACTTGCCTTCGACCGCTTCGCCGGCCTCCATTTTCTGCGCTCCATTGCGGCCCATCGCACCGAATAAATCATCCTTATCGCCAAATGCCATCGTTTTATCGCCGCTGATGCGGGACGCTATCGGGTAAGCAAGTCCCACTGCTCTGTCATTGGGTGTATGCGTGATGAGGACAGGCCCCTTGACCCGATGATTATCCACCACTCCCCGATAAAAGCCCTGTTCACTCTTGGAAAACCCGTTCTGGGAGAAAGCCGCCTGGACAAGCGCCATGCTTTTTATTTTGTTGTTTTTCGAGTTGAGCGCCGCCGCGGCGACAACGCGGGAGCCAAAGCTGTGGCCAACTAGATGGATACGTTCGACCTGCGGGGCAAGCTTATCGATCAGCGGCGCAACGCCATTCCTGCCAACCAATCCCGAGCGGGTCTTCATCTCATAGTAGGTTGTGTAATTAAGAAAATTTATGACAGAAGCCTTGAATCCGGAAAAGAATTCGACAAGTCCTGCCGCACCGCCTTCCCGGGCCGCGGTGGTACCGACGCCGAGCGGCAATGATGCACCGCCCTCGGCGATGTCCTCTCCCAGATCCTCTTCCTCGGCCTTGAGGTTTTTCATCAATTCGTTGCCGTCATCCTTGAAGAAAATATCCGAGGCGTCCTCTTTGCCTGCGGCGCTCGGGTCGAGCAGCGAACGCATTTTATTCACAAACTCGTCACGGGCCGACGCCTTGTCCTCGATGTCGGGAAGCAATGCTTTCGCTTCATCAAGAAGCTGTTTCTGCTCCGGCTCGGTGAAAATTTCTTTCATGTCATCCAGTTTCTCTTCTAGCCGCTTAATGGAGTCGCCATCTCCACTCCCAAGAGCTGCGCCACCTCCCCCCGTGGCAGGGGTTCCCGAAACGGCAACAGACGTATCGTATTCCTTGGATGGCCAGAAAACCCCCACAATGACAAGTTTTCGCCCGGACAGATCGTTCGGCTGTGCGGCGGCGGCAAAACTTTCGAAAAACTTTTTATAAAGGTCTTCCGCCCTGGATTTGTTGTTATTCCAGCCATGCGATATGACAATGAGGTCGGTTATGCCCGCAGGTAGAGAAACTTCTTCTTCCGGACCTTGACCGTTCTTGTCGAAACTCGCTTCGATGTATGGAATTCCTGAGATTTCACTCATGGTCGTTCTCCTTTTCTCTTTTTGTACTTTTAAAGTTATACCGACTGGATAGCTCGCATCAGATCGATGAGGCCGGATCCCTGGAAGTAGCGGTCACGCCGGAGATCCGTGGCAGTATCGACGAAGATTTCCTTAACGCGTTCGGCCCTGCCGATGAATTCGGTTCGCACCGAAAGAAACGCTGCAATTGCACCGCTGACATGAGGAGCAGCCATGCTTGTGCCGCTGGTTTCGACGTAGTCGCATTCAATATCATGCGCACCTTCACTTTTCAGATGGCCCGTGGCGCATGAGATGATCTTCTCGCCAGGAGCGACGAGATCGGGCTTGAGGCGTCCATCCCCGGTCGGCCCTTTTGATGAAAAGTAGGAGACGCCGTAAATGTGGGGCATGTCGCGATGGGTTGAGCCAACGGTGATGGCAAGCTCGGCGTTGCCCGGATCGTTGATGGTGAGTGCCATGCCTGCAGAGAGCGAACCGATCGAGGACTTCAGCGTCCCGTAACCTGTATTGCCCGCTGAAACCACGACGACGACCCCCGTTTTTACCAGGCGGTCGACCTCGACGCAGAGCGGGCTCTGGCCGCAGGCAAACCATTCAGGTTCGAAGGTATATCCCAGGCTCATGTTGACTCCGTGGATCAGCAGCCTCCGACCATAACCGTTGATTTCCTGCACATGAGCGATCGCGGCTATGAGATTGCTCACACTCCCTTTTCCGTTTTCATCCAGCACCCGCAGGCTTACCAGCTTGCAGCGAGGCGCCATCCCGCTTATGCCATCCACGAGTTTCATCTGCTGGTACTCGACATCCTCCGAGTCTGTTTTTAAATAGCGGGAAACCGCAATGGGTATTCGATGGGGAGGCGAGGACTCTTCCGTTGGATGCGCTTCTGCTGGCGCAGATGCTTCTGTTCCTGTCGGCGTGGCTGTTTCGGAAGGCTCCCACTCGCCGGCAATAATGCCCGCAACATGCGTCCCGTGTCCATTCTCGTCATCGAACGGTCCGCTGCCGTCCACCGTAAAATCCTTGTGCCATTTGGAGTCCTTATCGATGTTATGGTGTTTGCGAAAGTGCTCATGATCCTGCTTTATTCCCGAATCCATGACAGCCCAAGTGATTCCCTTCCCCCAGGCGGAAAAAGAATTTTGTGCCGCGTCGGCTTTTATCGTGGCGATGGATCGTGTGATGGATGCGGAAATTTCGAAATCGGGCCATATGCGAAAGATGGCGCGAAATTTTGTGGAATCTATCTTTGCTGCACGCCTCATGCCGCCCCTTCCCGTTTCCTGCATTTTTGCCTGTGCCTCGCGAGCCTTCACCTTTGCCTCGGCCACATCGAGCTCGATGAGCGCCTTGATGACACGAGCTTCCATGCGAGCGAACACGTAGCCACTTTCGCGCTGCTCTTTCTTGAGGTGAACGTCCTGGCCCGCATCGTACACTTTCGCTTTGTCTTTAGCCTCTTCAATATTTTGATAGATCCAACGCCGGGCCTCCTCCCGGCCACCCGGATATTCGAGATTGAGATCGATGATGACTTCATAGCGCGTCGGATGAACCCGAACGATAGGTTTCTTCGAGGCTTCCTCAACCTGTGACAACCGTTCGTTTGCAGCTAATATCCGCCTTATGATGTTTGCATGCAAGTAGGCGAAGCTATAGGCGCCATCTTCTGAAACGGGCCCGATTTTCTGAACGCGAACCGCTTCTTCGAGATCCTTGTGGCGCCGTTGCTCCATCAAAAAAATATTTCCGTAGATATCGGCTCGGTTCCGTAGCGAAGCACGGGAAACGCGTACTCCCCCTGGTGCGGCTTCTTTGCTGTCTTCGACCCGTCTTTTCGATACTTCCAATGCCTTCGCTGCCGCCTCTTCGGCCATCTTGACGACCAACTCCCGCATCTCCTCCGACGTTCCATCGAAATCCCTGTTGTATTCGATCAGCGTATTGAACTCTCCATCTTCCGGGAATGGGTGCGCAGCTCGGAAAGCCTCAATTCCTCTTAATTCCTCCTCCATCTGCCGCAGCAGAGGGATGGCAATGACGGAACGATCGAGCTCCAGCGGATCAAAAATTTTGACGGTAGGCTGACTTTCTGGGGGCTGGTGGGAAGTGGGCATTACGACCTCTTGTCATGAGCCGGGATAACGTGGAATTCGCCATTCTGATATTAGGCTATTTTTCAATTTTTACAACAGATCACGGGTTTTGACGTCCCCTTTTTTATGAACTATTGTGAATTAACGATTTATTACAAAACGTGTTTTTGCCCGAGGTGAGGAGTTTTTCGTTCCAGCCCGGCTACGGAAACTATCCATTCGAAGTATCTGGACGTTGACAGGGTTGAAAAATAAGCAATTCATCCACATACGCTGCTGTTTTAAAAAAGAAGAATACGAAATTCATCAATGATTTGATTTGCCAGATATGCAAAAAAGGGTATGAAATTATGGGTGAATTTTTTTTCCCGATCCTATTTCGGATTGCGAACAGGTTCCCATGGCTCGTCAGAATTGTTTCGCGGATAACATTGTTACGGCGGTTAATCAGCGACGCTTTTATCAACTGGCAAGCCTATTCCACAAACCCCCGGCCCCGGCCGTTTTCGATGGCTTCGTCTTATACGACATGGCAATCGTTGACTGATAAGTCATTTACCGGACGGCATCTGCCAGAGGCGGAAGGAAATCAGAATCTCCCGAGCATGGAGAAAGTCGTTGATTTATGGCGAAGAAAAGAGAATAAGGAAATACCTTCGGTCGATACAAGCATCCTGTTTGCTTTCTTTGCCCAGTGGTTTACCGATAGTTTCCTCAGGACGGATTTTCGCGATCGCCGGAAAAACACATCGAATCACGAAATCGATCTTTGCCAGGTCTATGGTTTGCGAGAAGAAATTACGCATTATTTACGGCTAAAAAAAGATGGAAAACTGAAGTACCAGATTGTCGATGGAGAAATTTTTCCACCCTACCTTTTTAACGTTGAGGAGACGACTACGGGCAACTGGGTGTTCGCTGATAAAGAATTCGAGAAGTTGCACCCCCGCGAGGTTTTGGATTTTGTTTTTAGCAATATCCCTGAGGAACGGTTAAAACGCATGTTTGCCGCCGGACTGGAGCACGGCAACTCATCGGTTGGCTATACCATAATGAATACGCTCATGTTGCGTGAACACAATCGGATTTGTGACCTGTTAAAAGAAGCTTACCCAAAATGGGATGATGAACGCCTGTTTCAGACGGCAAGAAACATCATGGTTGTGCTGCTGATTAAAGTGGTTTTGGCGGATTACGTCTCGCGCTTTACACAGTTTGGCTTTACCCTCGACCCATCCCCTGATCTGGCGGAAAGGCAGCGCTGGTACCGCACCAACTGGATATCCCTGGAATTTAACCTCCTGTACCGATGGCATTCAATGGTCCCGGAAAACTACATAGTCGGTAATAAGTCATACCAGCTGGATGAATTCCGTAACAATACCCCTCTGATAATTCAAACTGGTATCGGAAGGCTGATAACGGCTGCATCAGTGCAAAAAGCCGGTCGCATTGGTCTTCACAATACGCATAGTTACTTTTTCTATCCCCTCCCTGTTGGTGATGATAATCGAAGCGTCATGGAGCGCTCCATCGCAATGGGACGTGAGGCCAAGCTGCGCCCATTCAATGACTATCGCGAAGCATTCAACATGCCCCGCTTGAGGAGTTTCGAGGAATTAACAGATGATGGCGAACTACAGCGAGAACTGAAGGACCTCTATAAAAACCGGATCGATGATCTGGAGTGGCAGGTTGGCATATTTGCCGAAGATCATGATGAAGGCTTCAGCCTTGGACGCCTTATGGTAAGGATGGTTGGTTACGATGCATTTACCCATGCGCTGACAAATCCGCTTGTATCCATCTACGTACACAACGAAAAGACATTTTCAAAGGTTGGACAATTCGTTATTGAAGAAACAAACTCACTTGCGGATATTGTTAAACGTAATGTAAAGGATAGCGATACGGTCGTTGCAAGCTTCAATACATCTATCCAGTGACCCGTGCTATAGAAACCAGGCGAGAACCTTATTTTCATAAAGGAGTGCCTCGTGTCGAACAAGCTACCGCAGAATGAAGAAAATGCAGGCAAAGAAGATCGGAAAAATTATCTTCTTCAGAGGCAAGCTGAGTATCAATACGCCTATGAGTATGTCAACACTATTGCAGTCGTACGTAAACTGCCATGGCGGGAGATACCCGGCATTGGATATTGGCTCCGTGGGGGAATGAATCTTTTACGGCTGATTCCAAGCTTACCCAGCCTATCCGTTACTTTTTTGCGCTACTTGCTCGGCAAGCCGATGGAAAGTTACCGGGATTATGTTTTTTTTCCGGCGAGTCCTCCCAACCCGGATCTCGTCGATAGCTTCCAGCAAGATCTGATATTTGGTCTGCAACGTGTCATTGGAGTAAATCCTGTGGTATTGCGCGCTGTAACCCGTCAGAATCCTTTACCGGAAAAGCTGCCGGAATCTGAAATCCGACAAATTTTTGAAGAGCAG
>DATEEZ010000086.1:0-27005 GCA_035280905.1 Nitrosospira sp. | reverse complement strand
GTAGTCCTTGGCAGGATCGAGCTTGGCCTTCTTCTTGGCTTCTGCCTTGGTATTGGGCTTCAAGGAGTCCATGGCCTTGGCGTGCGCAGTGCTGCCCCAGGATTCAGCCTGGCTCTTGTGACAGGAACTGCATTTCTTGCGACCTTCAAACGATTCGGCAGCCGCTGTGCCGGCCATGACCGCAAGCAGTGCTGCTGCGGCCAGGGCGAGTGTCATGCGATGGTTCATCCTTCCTCCTTTTTTCTTTCGGCAAGTATATCCGTTGTTTCCGTTATATCCGCTTGGATCCTTGTATCTCTTCTGACTTCATGCGACTACAACCTGATTCCCTATCCTGTTTTTCATTGCTCCTTGCTCTTATTCTTTTTTTACTGTCTTTCCCTATTATTGTAATGCTCTTGCAATGATCGCAACGTCAGGACACACCTTTTGTTGTGCCCATACTGTATCTCTGGTTCATACAGACGGGTAGCACCAGTACTACCACTCTTTCTGGTACCACTGGTACCGGTGGCGCGCGGAGCGCGGCACGAGGGGCGTTCCGGAGCCAAGCTCGAAGGGCCCGCGAAGCGGGGCCGGGCAGCGAAGGGCACCGCAACGGTGCTCTAATGCAGGTGTGTGATGCATCAGCAACCGCAGTGCTTTTTTCCATGCCGGTCGCTTTGCAGGTTATATCCCAGGAGCAGGAGAAAGAAACCGCAAGCCGAAGGTTTTCCATCGGGGCTTTTTGCGCTCCACGACAAACCCTTTCGACAGGGCCTGTCCTGCATCCTGAATCAGGAAACAAAAGGGGATCAGGCAGAGCCTGATCCCCTTCAGGTAAATGGAACATCCCGGGCAAAGCCCGGGCTGCCTTGCTACGTTTTGATGATGGGGTTCAGTGAAGGGGGCTGCAGATGCGGCTGTTGGCAGAAGTGGGCGGTCATTAACCGCTGCTACTGCTTGCCTGCCGCTGCTTCCTGGGGGGTGACCGGAGGGGTTGCACTGGGGGATGCAGGCTCCTTGCCGCCCGGTATCCTGTACACCCAGTAGCCCCCGGTCTGGTAGATGAGCTGCACCGCAGTCAGGTTAAGCGGCATCGATTCGGTGAAGGGCAGCATCTGCGCAATCAGCGTCTGGTCGCTTTTGTCATCCTTGAGGAAGTAGCCGCGCATCAGCCTGTCCGACACGGATTGCAGGGTGTAGGTCTTGTAGCTGTTGTCCTGTACCCACCTCTTGAGATAGTCAACCATGCCATGCATGTTGCCTTCCATCGGGAAGTTGCGATAGGCGATGTCAAACTGTCCCGGACGCATGATGCCAAGCTTGTACAGGTCGGTGACATGAAGGGCGAGATAGGCTTCGCGATCGCCTGCCAGTTCACGCAGGATGGCAGCGCCTGCCTTCGGTTCGGCCATCAGGGCATCGGCAAAGCGCTCGAACCTCTGCTGTTCTTCACTTCCAGCCTTGCCGCCCCAGAAGTCGTCTTCGTATTTGCGGATGGCGTCAGCCTGCTTCTGCCACGGAGTGGGTATGACCAGGTGTTCGGAGAACTGTCCGCTAAACAGGGTATCTCGCTTCGAGAGAAGCTTCAGCTGGCGCGAGGTGTCCCACCAGCCAAGCACCAGCGCATCCTTGCCGGCATACTTGTCGATGGCGGCAGCCAGGGTGGTCAGTTCACTGAGCTTGAGATCGGTGGTGAGCAGCAGCTCACTCGTGCGGTTTTCCCAGTCAAGCCTCACCGGGGCTTCATTGCCGCGCCTTGCTGCATGCAGCACCGCCAGCGGCTGGGAAATGTCCTCGGCAAAGACTTCATACCGGGCAATGGAAAGGTCCGGCCAGGGGCCCAGTCCAAGTTGGGGGAATTTGTCTGCGCTGCCTTCTTCCACCAGCTGGTAGCGGTAGGGGGCAGGCCCGGGGTTGAACCACACCCAGGCAAACCACAGGAGCAAAAGAATTCCTCCCGTCACCAGGAGGATGCCCAGTGAGGGGAGGAGTTTTAAGCCAGGCCGCGCCCCCGAGGTGGGGGCAGCGGCGCGGCTGGAGGATGAGGCTGTCAAACTTGTTATCTAACCTTCAGTGCTGATAGTGATTACTGGCGCTCGTTCTTCTCGCGCCGGCGCCAGCCTGCCAGGGCAAGCGTGCCAGCGAGCAGCATGCCGCCACCCAGACCGCCCAGCGAGAGCTTCTCGCTGCTGTCAAGGTCAAACAGGCTTGCCTTGCGCTTGGCATCGAGCTTGGCTACTTTCGCCTGCAACGCCGCCATCTCACGGATCTTGGTGTTCTCGTCCATGACTTCGACGTAGTCGCGGTTCATCGGGCCCCAGCCTTCGGTATAGGTCCAGCCACCCGGGTTGACGTGGGCTAACCCTACGTGCAGTTTGGGCAGGTTGTTCTCTCCCATTTCCAGCACCTTGAGCTCGATTGCAGCAGGGTTGTTGTCCTTGCTCCAGTAGAGCTGGGTGAAGCCTGCGAACATTTCCTTGTCAGGCGGCAGCGGGGTCGGACGGTTGGTCTTCTGACCGGTCAGCATCCCTTCCTTGTAGAGCTTCTCAGCCACGGCGTGCGCTTCCTTGTACTTGGCTATGCCGTGCAGCGTGCCCTTGTCCATGAATTCCAGATAGGAACGGGCAAAACGCTCGGAGTGGCATTGCGTGCAGGTCTTGACCCAGGAGTCAAGCCGCGCTTCCGACCACTCGCTGTTGATGTTCTCGGCAATGCCGGGAACGGCAGGGTAGTTGGCCCAGCGTATCTTCCGCACAACGTTATGGGTGTACTTGCCTTCATACTCAAAGTGACAGCCGGCACAGGTCGGCGCACTCTGCCCGCCCTTGGTGTAGGCGTCCTTCAGGGGCACGTTCCAGTTCCACTTGTTGCCCATGATGGACACCGTCTTGCCGTGCTTGCTCATGGAGTAGGCTTCCCAGTTGTTGTGGTCTACCCCGCTGTGACAGGTGGCGCAGGCTTCAGGCTGGCGCGATTCGGCTGCCGAGAATTCATGCCGCGTGTGGCA
This sequence comes from Nitrosospira sp., assembly GCA_035280905.1. GTDB lineage: Bacteria > Pseudomonadota > Gammaproteobacteria > Burkholderiales > Nitrosomonadaceae > Nitrosospira. Next base: position 24,013 of record DATEEZ010000086.1, on the reverse strand, counting down.
GGAGTCGCACTTGTTCTGGTTGGTGTGGCACATGCTGCAGCCTTCGGCAATCTCACGCTGCGGCATGGAGGCAAATACCGCTACTTCCACATTCGCCTTCCAGTCCAGTGCGTGCGAGGGCCGTCCCTGCGGCCATTGCTTGTTCGGCCAAATCAGGGTGTCGCGCTCGGATTCGCGTTCGGCAAATTCCTGCAGGTGACAGGTGCCGCATACGTCCGCCGTCGGCATCCGCAGGTCCTTCATGTGGTCTGCCTTGTCTTTCTTGTTGATGTCAACGTGGCAGTCAATACACCCTACTTCCTTGAGCTTGTCGTTGGCCCCAAGCTTGCCCATCGAGCGAAGATTCTTCTCCACATCTTCAAGCTTCGCCTTCTTGTAGTACGTCGGGTCTTCAGGCTTCAGGTTCCGGATCTTGTCCAGGTTGGCGTGCGTGCTCCTCTTCCATGCCGTTACCCATACCGGCGATTCGTCCGTGTGGCATTTGACGCATTCGTCTCGTGTGGCCACTTCCTTCATCGAGGTCGGCGGCTTGTAATACGAGGCAGGGTCAAAATACATGCTCATCGGGATCGGCTCCCAGTACTTCGCCAGCGTGCCGCGACCCGCTCCCTGCGCAGGGTCCTTGTACCGCTTCACCAACGCCTGGTGCAACTCTTTCGGCGAGGCCGATTGCTCCAGCTTCAGCGCCTTATACGTCTCTTTGGGAACGCTGGGAAAGTCCGCCCACGTGGCGCCCGCAAACAGCACCCCACACGCAAGCGTAACCAGCCTCAACCAAGGCTTCATTAACATCTGCTTCTCTCCTTTACTCCGTAATGATGTTGTTGTGTATCAGGAACCTTGAACAAGTCCTTGCAAAAGGATGCTGCAGAGTAAAATCGGGACAACCGGAAGGCACAAGAAATGCTGCAATTCCGCGAGGTCATTCAAGTTCCCTGGATACTGCATCACCGTATTCCATCGCATCTGAGATCCGATATGGCAACACGGCCTTTCCCCCTGCATATATCCATCGTTCCAGCTGAAACGCGGGCAATCCCGGTGCCAGACTAAAACTGCGCGTAGCCTAACCGGACACATACCCTGTGTCAAGAAAATTGAGATCAGGCGCTCAGGCTGCCATGAGCCTGAATATGACAGCCGCAAGTCCTCCCAACAGCAGGATACAAACAGTAAGCAACATTTTTACACGAACCCGAAAAACCTCGATCGCCTCGACCATCATGGCGTTCTGCTCGGCAAGCGATTTTATCAATTCGGCGGAAGACCTCTGCTCATCGCTCAGCTCGATGAGTTTTGCCTCCAGGAAACGAACGCGTTTATCCAGGCTGCCCGAGGTATCTCCTGTCTGCCAATCTGCCGAGAAATCGGCTGTTTCCTTCTTCGTGGCAGAAAAAAGGTGCTTGGCCGCCTTCACGATATGCGGTGCGGATTCCACCACATTCCCCCAGGGAATGATTTTTAACGCTGTCATCCAGATTGACATATCCAAGCCTCCTCATTCATTCACCGCCATTAAAAAGCGCGCGGTAAAATCTTTTGCCCGCTTACATCCTAGCCAATACCTTTGCGACTGTCTCCCCTATGGCCGAGGGGGTGGGGGAAATGGTGACTCCCAGCCCTTTTAAGATAGCAACTTTTTCCGCAGCGCTTTCACCCGCCGCGGAGATAATCGCACCCGCATGTCCCATGCGGCGGCCTTCCGGCGCTGTCAGGCCTGCAATATACGCCACGAGGGGTTTGCTCATGTGATCTCTGGAGAAAATACCCGCCTCGACTTCCTGAGGCCCTCCAATTTCTCCAATCATGACCACTACTTTTGTTTCCGGGTCCTCTTCGAATCTCTCCAGAATATCGCGGTGCGAACTGCCAATTATCGGATCCCCGCCAATACCAACTGATGTCGATATGCCGATGCCCAGCGTCCGCATCTGATCGGCGGCTTCGTACCCCAAAGTTCCGGAACGGCCAACAATGCCCACATCTCCCTGCATGTAGATATGGCCCGGCATGATTCCCAGCATCGACCTGCCCGGGCTGATTGTACCGGCACAATTCGGCCCGGTAAGTACCATGCGTTCTTCGATAGGAAAGCGGCGTAAAAAGTTCTTGACCGTCATCATGTCCTGTGTAGGAATACCGTCAGTAATGGCAACGCAGTATTTGATGCCTGCGTCAGCCGCTTCCATAATTGAATCCGCTGCAAATGCCGGAGGCACAAACACGATGCTTGCATTCGCACCGACTTGCTGAACAGCCTCTTTCATCGTATTGAAAACCGGCCGCCCCAGATGCTGTTGACCCCCTTTACCAGGGGTTACGCCGCCGACAATGTTGGAACCGTAATTGATCATGTCCTGGGCATGAAAAGTACCGATCTTGCCGGTGAGTCCCTGAACTATGATACGTGTGCTCTCGTCAATTAAAATCGCCATTTATATCCCTTTGCATTCTTCTGCAACCGCTCGGTTACGGGCCTCCACAACCTTCTCGGCCGCCTCTGCCAGCGTTCCTGCTGTGATGATCGGCAAGCCGCTTTCAGCAATGATCCGTTGACCTTCCTCGACATTGGTGCCCGACAAGCGCACGACCAATGGGATTTTCATATCAATATTTCTTACCGCCTGCACCACGCCTTGAGCAATCCAGTCGCAGCGGTTAATACCTGCAAAGATATTGACCAGCATTGCCTTGACTCCTTTATCAGCCAACACCAGGCGAAATGCCTTTTCCGTACGTTCAGCAGACGCGCCGCCACCCACATCAAGGAAATTTGCCGGTTCCCCGCCCGCGAGTTTGATCATATCCATCGTTGCCATGGCGAGCCCCGCGCCGTTTATCATGCATCCAATATCGCCGTTCAATCCAATGTAGCTCAACCCATGATCGGAGGCTGCCACCTCCCGAGGGTCGGCTTGTGTTTTATCACGCAGTTCGGCAATTTCATGCCGGCGAAACAAGGCGTTTTCGTCAAAGCTCATTTTCGCATCAAGAGCAATGAGTTCACCGCTCCCGGTGATCACGAGGGGGTTGATTTCCACCATGTTCGCATCCAGATCACGCAAGGCGCGGTAGCAGCCCCGAATAGTTTTAACGGCATGAGGCAGTTGTGCCGCTTCCACGCCTAGTGCAAAAGCCATCTCTCTTGCCTGAAAATCCTGCAACCCAACCGCGGGTTCGATAAAAATCTTCTTGATGGCCTGGGGATTTGTGTGAGCCAACTCCTCGATTTCCATTCCACCCTGACCAGAGCCTATCATGACGATGCGCTCCGAACTTCTGTCTATCAGAAAGCAGAGATACATCTCCCTGGCAATGTGCGTGCCCGCTTCGACATATACCCGTGTACACACTTTCCCCGCAGTTCCGGTCTGACGGGTCATCAGAATCTTTCCCAGCAACTCCTCCGTGGCCCCCCGGACCTCATCATGAGTCCTGCATACCTTGATGCCGCCTGCCTTGCCGCGTCCGCCGGAATGGACCTGCGCCTTCACTACCCATACGTTGCCATCGATTTCCCTGGCACGCTGCACACTTTCTTCTATCGTATATGCCAACCCCCCTTCCGCCGTCTTGACCCCATACCTCATCAAAATTTCTTTTGCCTGATACTCATGTATATCCAACGCGTCACCTTATTTATCAACAATAATTTTCACTATTCCCGGGGGCCATGACTCTTGCGATCCAGGAAACCTAACGGATTCCTAACTGCCACGCACAAAGCGACCTGCCTGACAGAAACGGCGTCGCACTTCATAAATATGTACCCGCCGACCTGGCTGTCCCCCGGCAGGATCAGGAGAAAAAAGAAAGACCGCTCAATGCGGTCCGGAAGTGCTATGTCGCGGTGGCGCCTATCGCCTCTGCCATTTTTACGACGTTATTGGCCATTCTTGCCGATGCCGCATCGATCAGGCGTCCGTCTAGCGCGGCTGCGCCTTTCCCTTGAGCTGCCGCTTCCTGCAATGCCGCCAGGATACGTTGTGCTTTTTCAATTTCAGACGGAGGCGGCGTGAAAACCTCATTGGCGAGATCGATTTGCGATGGATGGATAGCCCATTTACCTTCACAGCCCAAGGCGGCAGCTCGCCTTGCAGCCGCTTTATAGCCTTCCGGATCCTTGATATCGCCAAAAGGACCGTCTATCGGTCGCAAGCCGTATGCTCGGCAGGCGACAGTCATGCGACTGATGGCAGCGTGCCACTGGTCACCCGGATAGTCCGGATTGAGGCCGCCGATATTTGTCGTTCTAGCGCGATTGCTGGCCGCGTAATCTGCCACGCCAAAATGAAGTGCCTCGAGTCGTCCGCGCGCTCCATTGCGAGCAATGTCTTCCACATTGGCCATACCCAGCGCGGTTTCAATCAATGCTTCAATGCCTATCCGGTTTTTCAGTCCCTGCTGCATCTCCAACTGGTTGAGCATGGCTTCAACCATATAGACATCCGAATATACCCCTACCTTCGGGATCAGTATGGTATCCAGTTTGTGACCTGCTTTTTCGACCACGTCAACCACATCACGGACCATGAACTGGGTATCCAGACCATTTATCCGTACCGAAACAGTTACCCCATGGCCCCTCCAATCCAGGTCATTGAGCGCCTCGATAACGTTTTTTCGTGCAGTCAGCTTGTCATCCGGCGCTACGGCGTCTTCGAGATCGAGAAAAATAAAATCCACGCCACTTTTCAGGGCTTTCTCGAACATGCCAGGGTTCGAACCGGGAACAGCCAGTTCGCATCGTTGCACACGAATGACAGAGGCTTCATATAGTGTATGACTCATTTGCTCCTTCCTGATTGAGTTATTTAATTTTGGAGACGTGATTGGGAGGGGAACTGCCGCTTTCGCTTTCGATATCTCCGGCCTGGCCGCTGGGGTGCATCCTGGCTCAGGTTCTGCTTATCGTTGTGATAAATAACGCGCTATTCTACTTTTGAAGAAGGTAATGTTCAATTTAACTTTTGTGAAGGTGATCGAAATCAGGATTCAACCTAGAAACCGTAGTTGGACGGGGTGGAGCGTGTGGTGATCCAGGCGCGAGGCAAGGCGCGATGAGGCCGCAGGGCCATCCCCTGCAACGAAGAGCAACGCCGCATTCGCGTCTGGAGCGACATGCGATACGCCTCGTAGCGGCCTCACCAGTGAATGAGAAAATTCCGGCAAGGCCTCTATAACCCATGGGCGGGCTCTCCAAATAAGGGGTCAACTGCGGTTTCTAGGTTTAATAAAGGAAAAAGCGCTACCTTTGCGCGAGTGCGCAGGTACATACATGTCGTGGGGGTGGATTGAATGCTACCGTTTCTGGTATTTGGAAACGGCCCGGTTATGGTCAGCCAGATTGCTGGAAAAATGAGACTCTCCGTTCCCCTTCGCAACAAAATACAGAGCGTCGGTTGTGGCGGGATTGAGCGTAGCCCGGATTGAGGCCAGTCCAGGCAAGGCAATGGGAGTTGGCGGCAGGCCAAGACGTGTGTAAGTATTATATTCCTGATCGCTCAAGAGATCTTTTTTACGCAGATTGCCATCGAATTTCTCGCCCAGACCATAAATAACTGCCGGATCAGTCTGTAGCAACATGCGCGACCGCAAGCGGTTGATAAACACAGCAGCGACCATTCTGCGATCATCCTCTCGGCCTGTTTCCTTTTCAACAATCGATGCCAGAATCAAGGCCTCGTACGGCTCTTTCAGAGGGAGGTTTACTGCCCGCTGTCTCCACGCGGTATCCATATGGTTGCACATGGCGCGGTAGGCGCGTTTCAGTACTGCCACATCGCTGCTCCCGCGCGCAAAGAAATAGGTATCCGGAAAAAACAGCCCTTCTGCCACTGGCTCGGTTGCTCCGATCAGCCGCAGAATCTCCCCATTGCTCAGGTGAGTGGTCTGATGACGGAGGGCCGGGTGCTCATCCAGTACTCGCCTGAGCTGGGAAAAAGTCCAGCCCTCGATGAATCTGATTTCACTCTGGCTGCTATCACCCTTGGTTATCCGCTGTAGCAACTGAAATGGCGAAACGCTCGCAGTGATCTCGTAGTCTCCCGCCTTGAGTGATGTTGCGACACCCATCACGCGCGATAACAGGACAAAAGACCAGGCGTCAGGCAGGAGCCCCGCGTTCGCCAGTTGATTGGCGATGGTTTTTACACTACTGCCTTGCTCGATGGAAAATTCATAAGGAACGACGGGAAGCTCAACGGGCTTGCTGACCCTATACCCCACCCATGCGGAAAAGAGCGCCGCTCCCAGAAAAACGACGCGGATGAAGCGCTTTAGTAGTTTCGCCACAAAGCAGAAATCACGCTCTTCGGAAAATCAAGGTGCCATTCGTGCCGCCAAAACCAAATGAGTTCGACATTGCCACATCGATCTTCATTTCTCGCGCATGGTTGGGAACATAATCCAGATCGCACTCCGGGTCCTGATCGAAAATATTGATAGTGGGAGGTGAAACCTGATGGTATATGGCCAGCGCGCTGAATATTGCTTCTATTCCTCCCGCTGCGCCGAGCAGATGGCCCGTCATGGATTTTGTAGAGTTCACCACGAGATGTTTTGCATGCTCTCCAAAACATCGCTTTACTGCAACGGTTTCTGCAATATCCCCTAGCGGCGTGGATGTACCGTGGGCATTGATGTAGTCCACGTCATCCGCGTTCAGCCGCGCATTTCGGAGAGCATTCGTCATGCAACGCGCGGCGCCCCCCCCATCTTCGGAGGGGGCAGTCATGTGATACGCATCAGCACTCATGCCAAAACCGGCAAGCTCAGCATAAATCCTGGCTCCGCGACGCGTGGCGTGCTCCATCTCCTCCAGCACCAGAACGCCGGCCCCCTCCCCCAGGACAAAACCATCGCGACCCTTATCCCATGGCCGGCTGGCAGTGGCAGGATCTTCATTGCGGGTGGAAAGTGCTCGCGCTGCCGCAAATCCCCCTATCGCAAGGGGTGTTACGCAGGATTCGGCTCCACCCGCGATCATCACATCCGCATCGCCATATTCTATCAGCCGGGCTGAATCCCCCACGCAGTGGGTGGCGGTGGTGCAAGCGGTGACAATGGCCAGATTCGGTCCTTGAAAACCATACATGATGGAGAGGTTACCTGCGATCATGTTGATAATGGTGCTCGGAATGAAAAATGGGGAAATCTTGCGCGAACCGCCAGCGTGATAGGCGTCATGCGTTCCCTCGATCATGGGCAGTCCCCCAATACCGGAGCCGATATTGACGCCGATTCGCTCAGGATCGAGATTGCTGGCCGCTATGTCTTCAATACCGGCGTCCTTTACCGCCTGAATTCCCGCAGCCATGCCGTAATGAATAAACACATCCATTCGCCGCGCATCCCTGGCGGTAAGATAATTCGTGATATCAAAATCTTTGACTTCTCCGGCTATCTGGGAAGTGAATGCGGACGGGTCGAAACGGCTGATTCGAGTAACCCCGGATTTTCCGGCAAGAATATTGGCCCAAGCCCCTGAAACCGAATTACCGACCGGCGAAATTATGCCAAGTCCGGTGATCACTACCCTACGTTTCGACAAAATGACTCCGATATGGGATTTGCTGGAAACAAAATCAGTTGCTGTGAGAATTGATATAATCGATTGCCTGTTGAACGGTATTTATTTTCTCTGCCTGTTCGTCAGGAATTTCGCACTCGAACTCCTCCTCCAGCGCCATCACAAGCTCCACCGTATCCAGCGAATCGGCACCCAGATCATCCACAAAGGAGGATTCGCTTTTGACATCAGCCTCGTTCACGCCCAGTTGCTCAGCCACAATTTTTTTTATACGTTGTTCCACGTTTTCCATCTAGATAACCTCTCTCCGTAAGAAAAAACGCCGCCATTCTAGCAAGTTTTCCATATTAGTAAAATCGACGCGTTCCAAGATACCTGAAGATATTGGGCGCGCCGTTCCCGTTGCTAATCCATATACATTCCGCCGTTCACATGAAGGGTGGCGCCCGTTATGTATGCGGCAGCGGGTGAGGCAATAAAAGCCACTGCTGCCGCTACATCCTCGGGACGTCCAAGTCTTCCAATCGGAATCTGCTGAAATAATACCTGCTGTTGTTTTTCTGTAAGGGATTGAGTCATGTCTGTTGCAATGAACCCGGGCGCGATACAGTTGACCGTGATATTGCGACCGGCTACCTCCCGGGCCAGGGACTTGCTGAAACCGAATATCCCGGCCTTTGCAGCGGCATAATTGGCCTGGCCAATATTTCCGGTAGCGCCGACTATCGAGGAAATATTGATTATGCGCCCGTAACGAACCCTCATCATTGACCTCAGCACGGCGCGGCTCAAGCGAAACACCGATTTAAGATCCGTTTCCATGATGTCATCCCATTCCTCATCCTTCATGCGAAGAAGCAGGTTGTCGCGGGTAATGCCAGCATTGTTCACCAGGATCGCGATCTCCCCAAATTCCTCTTGTACTGCCTTGATAACGCTTTCGACCTGGGGAGGATTATTCACGTTCAATGCCATTCCCGTACCCCTGAGACCCGCCTCTTTCAGGAAATGATCGATATTTCGGGCGCCATCCTCTGTTGTCGCTGTACCGATAACGGTAACCTCCTGTCTGCCGAGTTCAAGGGCAATGGCTTGTCCGATTCCACGGCTGGCGCCGGTTACAAGTGCTATCTGATTTTGCAGCATGATCTTCCAGTACGTCGTTCAATGATAAGCAATGCGGCCACGCCGGATATGTCTGCTTGACCTTTATCCTGCCAAAGCCACCGCACAGGCAAGCGCTGCATCGTCAGTCAATGCCAGGCTCTGCAAATTTGCATCTATGCGTTTGTTGAGTCCTGACAGGACCTTGCCCGGTCCGCATTCCACCACATGATGGATCCCGGCGCCAGAAATAAAACGGATGATTTCCGTCCAGCGGACGGGATTGAACAACTGCCGGACCAGAATTTCCTTGATGTTCTCAGCATCCTCGTGCTGTTCCACATCCGCATTGTGCAATAGTGGGATTTTGGGTGAACGAAGCGTGACTTGCGCCAGTTGTTGGCGCATTTTTTCCGCTGCGGGTTTCATCAGGGAGCAGTGCGAAGGAATGCTCATTGGCAATATGACGGTCCGCTTTGCACCTTTGGACCTTGCCACTTCCATGCCGCGAACCACCGCGTCTTTGTGGCCCGCAACCACGACCTGCCCGGGTGAATTGAAATTTGCCGGTTCCAGTGATTCGCCGTCCGATGCTTCTGTAACCTCCTGGCAGATCGACCGTACAACGTCATCATCAAGCCCCAGGACCGCCGCCATCGCGCCCACTCCTTCAGGCACGGCCTGCTGCATTATCTCCGCACGAAAGCGCACCAACGGCAAGGCATCAGCAAAAGACAATGCTTCGGACGCTACCAGTGCTGTATATTCCCCGAGACTGTGGCCCGCCATGTATGCCGGCCTGACTTCGCCCAATGTCTGCCACGCCCGATAAACCGACACTCCGGCAGTCAGCATCAGCGGCTGGGTATTAACGGTCAGGTTAAGGGTTTCGACGGGGCCGTCGCAGACCATCCCCCACAAATCCTGCTTCAACACATCGGATGCTTCAGCAAAAGTCTGCCGTACCACCGGAAAACTGCCGTATCCTGCCATCATCCCTATGGACTGAGAGCCCTGTCCCGGGAAAACACATGCAAATTTAACCTGTGCGCTCATCAGTATCAGTACCAACCCTTCGACAGTTCCATCTGCGACAGGCAACGAAAAACCTTTGAGCCGGGGAAAGAAAAGTTTTTAAAACCCGGCTGAAAAGGGAACTGAAACAAGAACAATTAAAATGCGGGAGCCAAGCAGCAGGAACTGGCTTACCAGCGGATCAATGCCGCTCCCCAGGTAAAACCTCCTCCCACGCCTTCCAGAAGCACATGCTGGCCAGATTTGATGCGTCCGTCGCGGACAGCGATATCGATGGCCAATGGAATCGAGGCGGCGGAAGTGTTGCCGTGCTTATCCACCGTGGCGACGACCTTATCCATGGGAATACCTAGTTTTTTTGCGGTCGAAGCAATAATACGGATATTAGCCTGATGCGGAATCAGCCAATCGATATCCGACGGCTCCAGGTTATTTTCAGTCAAAGCCTCGTGTACGACTTCTTCCAGAACCTTTACCGCAAACTTGAAAACCGTATTACCCTCCATCACGACAAAGGGTTTACCTTGCACTTTGCCGCCACAGATGTTACCCGGTGCGGAAAGAATCTTGCTCTGGCTCCCGTCCGCATGCAAATGCGTTGAAAGAATTCCGGGCTGTTCATCGCCCGTCAACAGCACGGCACCTGCGCCGTCACCAAACAGCACGCAAGTGCTGCGGTCGCTCCAATCCAGGATGCGCGAATAGACTTCTGCGCCGACAACCAGCGCAGTCCGGCATTTCCCGGCTCGAATAAACATCTCTGCAGTGGCAAGCGCGTAGATAAAACCGCTGCATACCGCCTGTACATCAAATGCGGCGCAATCCCCGATACCGAGCTTATCCTGCAAGATGCACGCCGTGCTGGGAAATATCATGTCGGGCGTGGTGGTGGCGACAATCACCAGTTCGATCTCCCGCGCAGCGATTCCACCTGCCTTTATTGCTTCACGGCTCGCATTCGCAGCGAGATCGCTCGCCATTTCCGAGTCGGCGGCGATATGCCGCTGTGCAATGCCGGTACGAGTTCGGATCCACTCATCGCTCGTCTCGACCATGCGCTCCAGATCATGATTGGTGAGAATTTTCTCGGGCAAATAACTGCCGGTTCCAATGACTCTGGCGTACTTCATACCGGGCTCTCTTCCGCCAACGATTGGGTGTAAGAGGAGGATGACATGGATTGATGCGGTAATTGCGCCACCCGTTCGCTTATATGGCGCAACATCCCGCCCCGCACTTCATCCACGGCGCGTGCAATCGCAAAGCCGAATGCATGTCTGTCAGCCGAACCATGGCTCTTGATCACAATGCCGCGGAGTCCGAGCAGGCTCGCCCCATTGTAGCGGCGATGATCGACGCGGCGCTTGAAGGCGCTGATCACAGGCAGGGCGATAAGTCCCGCGAGTTTAGTGAGAAGGTTTCGCCTGAATTCCTCGCGCAGGTAATGCGAAAGCATCTGCGCCACGCCCTCCGAGGTTTTCAGTGCAACATTGCCAACGAAGCCATCGCACACAACCACATCCGTCGTTCCTTTATAGATGTCGTTACCCTCGATATTCCCGTAGAAATTAAGTCCGCTGTCACGTAGCAGTTCCGCGGCGCGCTTCACCACATCATTTCCTTTGATCTCTTCCTCGCCGATATTCAACAAACCGATGCTCGGTTTTTCCTTGTTCTCGATACTCGATACCAAGGTGGCGCCCATCACACCGAATTGAAGCAGATGTTCCGCAGTGCAATCCACGTTTGCACCGAGATCAAGCACATATGTATGCCCTCTCATGGTCGGCAATACCACGGCAAGAGCCGGCCGATCGATGCCGGGGAGCGTCTTTAACACGAACCGGGAAGTCGCTAACAACGCTCCGGTGTTACCGGCGCTGACGCAGGCCTGGGCTTCACCGCTCTTGACCAGGTCGAGCGCAACGCGCATTGAAGAATTTTTTTTACCCCGCAACGCCGTGGCCGGAGACTCGTCCATGCCGACAACTTCGCTTGCAGCATGAATCCTGAGCTGAGGGCTCTGCGTACACTTCAGGGCGCGCAATTCGGATTCGATAACATCTGGCAACCCTACCAGAACCACGTCTATCGCGGGGTTGCGTTGGAGATAGTCGACGACTGCGGGAACCGTCACATGAGGGCCGTGATCGCCGCCCATGCAGTCTACAGCTACGGTTATAGTCAATTTCTGCCCTTGAGGCCGGAATAAACTTCGGACCGAAAAATCAACGGGCGAAATTTAATCTTCTTTTGTTTTGACGACCTTTTTGCCGCGATAATAGCCGTTGGGGCTGATGTGATGACGCAAATGCACCTCACCCGTGCCGGGATCAACCGACAGCGGCCTCGTCCTCAGGAAATCGTGCGACCGGTGCATGCCCCGCTTGGAGGGGGACTTCTTGTTTTGTTGCACTGCCATAAATTCTACTCCTCGATAAATTCAATGCGTTTTTTTCAGTGCCGCCAAGGCGGCAAAGGGAGATGCTTCCCTTATTATCTTCCCATCCTGCCGTCCGCCAGGCATACATTCGCCCTGTTCATGCCGTGAAGATACGGGCAGACTCAGAATGATTTCATCCTCGATAAGCGATAGAACGTCCATTTCGGGCTGAGTCAGAATACAGTCCACGGATTCGTCCTCATCAAAGCTCTGGAGCTCTTGCTCATTTTGGGCCACTCGCAACTCTGCATGGATGTCGAGCATATGCTCAAGTTCCTCCAGACAACGCTGGCATTGGAGGCTTACGACACCTTGAATGTCTATGCGCAAAACTGGCCTTCCGTTTGCATCCAGCGCTCCAATAACCGCGTATCCCAGTTCACCGGAGTTGTTAACCAGATAATCCTGTAGACGCTGAAACCCGGAAATCGCGATCTTACCACGGCGCACTCCCGCGTTACGCGCGAAATCCAGGGAATCTATGACGACCGGGACACCCATAAACTTTACGCCTTGTCTTCTACCAGCTTCAAAACCTCGCTGCTTTTTTGCAAATACCCTATATGATAGGGTTGCCGGAACATAAGACATAACTTCATATGCTTTATATCCGCAAACCCCGCCTAAAACTCAATTGATGTCGGTGCACACTTGGTATTACAATCTTGCGTCAATTTGCAGCGTTATACGGCGCGCATGATATATTTTTTGCCCTTGAGTGTCAAAAAAGCCCCTCTCCTCCAAAATAATAAACGTTGAAAACACAGCAGATTACGCAACAGCTTATATTAGGGTCCAGTTCCATTTATCGCCGCGATCTTCTCCAGCGTCTGCAGATCCCCTTCGACCTCAGTAATCCGGATATCGATGAAACTCCTCTGCCCGATGAAAGTCCGGACGCTACTGCCGTTCGCCTGGCTGCTGCGAAAACCCGTGCAGTTGCAGCAACTCATCCCGGCGCTTTAATTATTGGCGCCGACCAGGTTGCGGTTTTCGACGGTATCCAGCTTGGAAAACCACTGAACCGTCACAACGCAAGCCGGCAGCTGCAGCTTATCCGTGGAAAAGAAGTTCTGTTTTATACTGCACTTTGCCTTTTCAACAGCGATCAAGGCAACATGCAAGCACGCCTCGTACCCTCTCGCGTCAAATACCGTCTGTTAAGCGACCATCAGATAGAAAACTATCTCGATAAGGAACAACCGTATCATTGTGCCGGCAGTGCGAAGCTCGAAGGGCTCGGAATCGCGCTGATAGAGCATATGGAAAGCGAGGATCCCACCGCACTGATCGGTTTACCGCTGATTGCGCTGGTCGAGATGCTGACGCTCGAAGGTATCGAGATAGTTTGAGTACGGGAACGCTCTATCTTATCCCTGCTCCCTTGGGCGCCGGCGATATCGGCTGGACGATGCCTCCCGCAGTTCGGGAATGTATGGTCAAGCTCGATCATTATATTGTTGAGCATCCGAAAACAGCCAGGCAATTCCTGAAACAGGTAGGCTGTGCGCTCCCTCTGCAGCAGATTACCATGCAGGTATTGAATGAACATACTCGGACAAGGGAGTTTGAGAACCTGCTTGCGCCGCTGCTCGCGGGAAAAGACACAGGACTGTTATCGGAAGCTGGCTGCCCCGCAATAGCCGATCCGGGAGCTGGATTGGTGCGCCTGGCTCACCAGAAGAACCTCCGGGTAGTTCCTCTCGTCGGCCCCTCCTCCATTCTTCTCGCGCTGATGTCCTCCGGATTGAATGGCCAGCGCTTCGCGTTTCATGGCTACCTGCCAGTCGAAAATAGCAAGCGTGTAAAAAAAATCATTGAGTTGGAAAAGAGTTCAATAACCAGCGATCAAACGCAGATATTCATCGAAACGCCTTATCGCACCCAGAAACTGCTGGAGGCGATTACTGCCACTTGCAGTGAAGGAACGGCTCTCTGCATCGCCTGCAACCTCACGCTCGCAAGCGAATTCATCGCAACCAGGACCATCAAAGAATGGAAGCGCGTCTCACCCGACCTCAGCAACAAACCCGCTGTCTTTTTGTTGCATGGGTAGGGCGTCCGGAGCGTAGCCCGAGGGGGTCCCGCAAAAACGGGAATCGTGCTGTGAAGGGCTACAACTGCGCTTAGCGGATTCCAATACTTCCCGTACTCATTCCCAAACCACTCAGCGTTTCCGCCAGCACCCCGCCAAAACGCTTGGCGAGACGCTCGGCAACTCCTTCCCGAGTGGTATAGTCGACAATGTATTCCGCCTTGATAATTTCCCGCGCAACGTACTCCGCGCTGCCCATTCCGTCAGCAAGTCCCAGTTCGACACTTTTTTGACCTGTCCACACCTTGCCGCTGAATATTTCCGGCCTTTCTTTCAGGCGTTCGCCCCGGCCTTGCTGAACTACCTGAATGAATTGCTCATGGATATCACCCAGCATTTTCTTTGCATATTCCTCCTGCTCGTGATTGTTGGGAGAAAATGGATCGAGAAAGGCCTTGTTTTCCCCTGCCGTGATCAACCGCCTTTCGATGCCAAGTTTTTCCATTGCTTTCGTAAACCCGAACCCGTTCATCAGGACGCCAATGGAACCGATGATACTTGCCTTGTCCACATATATCTTGTCTGCGGCAACTGCCACATAATAACCACCTGAAGCGCAGATATCTTCCACGACCGCGTAGAGGGGTATTTCAGGATGTTCTGCCCGCAGGCGGCGTATCTCATCGTTGATGTATCCCGCCTGGACCGGGCTTCCCCCCGGACTGTTGATACGCAGGATCACACCCTGCGTTTTTGCATCCTTGAATGCCTGCTGTAGGCCGGCAGTAATGTTTTCCGCGCTGCTGATGGTGTCGGGAGAGATTACACCGCGCAAATCGACGAGAGCGGTATGCTTGCCGGAAATGGACATACTGCTGTCCCCAAACCAACCAAGACCGAAAAATAGCAGGATAAACAGCCAGATAAAAGTAAGAGACTTGAAAAATACTCCCCACTGCCGCGTGCGGCGCTGTTCGTGCAAGGTGGAGAACACAAGCTTTTCCAGCACCTGCCTGTCCCAATCTTCGTTTCGATTCTGTGAATCAGACATGATTATTTCGATCCTTCAAGTCAAGTAAAGCGCCCTGCCCCCAGCGACAGGTCACAAACATAAAACTGCTCATTGGTTTCCGCCCCCGGCTACCATATCTGTAGCGATTTCTATTGAATAAGATACTTGAATTGCTGCGAGGAAGGGAAATCAGGAGAACGTCCCTTCCGCCGGAAGCTTCGGTGGTTTATCGTGACTATTCATAGCCTCCAGAAATTTTTGCAGATCGTCCGGCAGCGGCGCTTCGAGACGAAGTTTTTCATGGGTAACAGGATGCGTGAATTTGACCGCCCAGGCATGGAGAAACATGCGCCCCAAACCAGGAACACGTCGGGCGATATCCTTATTCAAGGCAAAATCACCGTACTTGTCATCTCCCGCTATAGGAAACCCGAGATAAGCAAGGTGCACGCGAATCTGATGGGTACGTCCGGTTTTCAGTTCAGCCTCCAGCAGGCTGAAGCTCTGCCACGATTTCCGCAGGATGAAAACAGTATGGGCACTCATTCCACTTTTTTTCTCATCTCCACCCTTTTCCACCGCGACCCGCCGTTCGCCGGCCGGTGTCAGATATTTCCTGAGCGACAGCTTGACACTTTGTCGTGCATTATGCCACCGACCCTTGACCAGCGTCAGGTAGTGCTTTTCCACCTCTCCAACGCGAAGTTGCCGATGTAACTCTACAAGTGCCGGCCGGTTCTTGGCAAGGAGCAATACGCCGGAAGTTTCCCTATCCAGCCGATGCACGAGTTCCAAAAATCTCCAATCAGGATGCTGGGCGCGCAATTGCTCTATCACTCCGAAACTTATGCCGCTTCCTCCATGTACGGCAACTCCGGAAGGCTTGTTGACGGCAATCATCGCATCATCCTCGAACAAAACCTGGAATGCAATAAAACCCGGTTTGCTCAATTTCTTCACGGGGTGCGCCGATTTTTCCACTGTTCTCACCGGCGGTATGCGAACAGTATCTCCGGGCTGAAGATGGTAGTCGGGAGAGGTTCGCTTGCTGTTAATCCGCACCTGCCCGCTGCGTAACAACTGATAGATGTGACTTTTGGGCACGTTTTTCAAGCGTTTGATTAAAAAATTATCAATACGCTGCCCTTTGCTGTCCTCCCCTATGATTTCCCTCACCGCAGGACTTGGAGGAAATTCTTTGCGTAAATCTTTAACTCTACTTATACTTGTCAAGTCAGGGTTCCAGCCTATCCTTTATCCGGTGCACGAGGTTGTACTGTTGATGGGATTTTATCCGAGGGAAAAGAGTTGACCCCGAGATATGGTTAACGTCGCTCACCAATAAAGTAGCGATAGTAATGGATTTACGCGCTCAAAGCACACGTCGATTTCAGTTTTCAGTTTCGAAGCGCCTGGTTACAGGCAGCCCTAGTCGAAGCCTGATTGAAACTAATTTCCTGGTTCTGCTTGCGAAATAAGCAGGGCCATAGTGACAAGCCAGAGAATAAGCCAGAGAAGTGGCCTTTTTAACAAGTAGCCCCGACGCCATGATCAAGTTGTCTGACTAAAAGCTCTCGTATACGCCGCGCAGGACATGTCCTGCACGCGTAGGCTGTCTGCCCGTGACTAGAGCGCGGGAGGCATAAAAATGAAACGCATGCTATTTAATGCGACACAGCCGGAGGAATTGCGTGTCGCCATTGTCGATGGTCAAAAACTCATTGATCTCGACATTGAATCTGCTGGCAAGGAACAACGCAAGAGCAATATCTACAAAGCCGTTATCACCCGTCTTGAACCAAGCCTCGAAGCCGCCTTCGTCGAGTACGGTGGCGAGCGGCATGGTTTTCTGCCGTTCAAGGAAATTTCCCGCTCTTATTTGAATGAGAGCCCGGATCAGGGCCGGGTTCGCGTTCAGGACGCGCTTCATGAAGGCCAGGAACTCATCGTCCAGGTGGACAAGGACGAACGGGGCACAAAAGGGGCCGCACTCACCACCTATATCTCACTCGCGGGCCGTTATCTGGTGCTGATGCCTAATAACCCGCGCGGGGGGGGTGTCTCGCGCCGGATAGAAGGCGAAGATCGCGCCGAACTGCGCGATGTGATGTCGCATTTGAACATTCCTCAGGGCATGAGCATCATCGCGCGGACGGCAGGGATAGGACGCAGCGAAGAAGAGTTGCAGTGGGACCTCAACTACCTGCTGCAGTTGTGGCGCGCTATTGAAGATGCTTCCAAAAGCCAGAGTGGCGCTTTCCTGATTTACCAGGAAAGCAGTCTCGTCATCAGGGCCATCCGCGATTACTTTAATCAGGAAATCGGTGAAATCCTGATTGATACGGAAAGCATCTACGAGCAAGCATGCCAGTTCATGAGCCACGTCATGCCAGGCAATGTGGCGCGAGTCAAACTCTATCGGGATGACGTGCCCCTGTTTTCCCGCTTTCAAATCGAACACCAGATCGAGACCGCATATTCCCGGCAGGTTACCCTCCCCTCTGGCGGTGCGATCGTGATCGATCATACAGAAGCGCTGGTATCGGTGGACGTAAACTCAGCCCGTGCCACCCGCGGTTCCGACATCGAGCAGACGGCTCTGGCGACCAATCTGGAAGCAGCGGATGAAATCGCGCGGCAACTGCGCCTGCGCGACCTGGGCGGTCTTGTGGTCATCGACTTTATAGACATGGAAGTCTCACGCAACCAGCGCGAGGTGGAAAACCGGTTGCACGATGCGTTGCGTTACGACCGGGCACGCGTGCAGATGGGCAAGATTTCCCGCTTCGGCTTGCTGGAATTATCGCGCCAGCGGCTGCGGCCTTCCCTGGGTGAAAGCAGCTACATTTCCTGCCCGCGCTGCCACGGCACCGGTCACATCCGCGGCACCGATTCCTCAGCGTTGCACATTCTCAGAATCATTCAGGAAGAAGCAATGAAGGAGAATACAGCGGTGCTGCACGCTCAGGTGCCGGTAGATGTAGCGACTTACCTGCTGAATGAAAAACGCGCGGAAATTCATGCAATCGAAGCACGTCTGAAAGTAAGTGTCGTTCTGATCCCCAACATCCATCTTGAAACGCCCAATTACAGCATCACACGGCTGCGTCATGACGATGTAAAACTTGGCGAAGTTCAGACAAGTTACCAACTTGTGGAAAAACCGGCCCAGGAGATCCCCCTGCCTTCTGGCGGGCAGGAAGCCAAGCCTGTGCGGCAGCAGGCCGCAGTACGAGGCATCACGCCGTCGCAACCTGCGCCGGTACGCGAGCAAAAACCGCAGCATGAACCGGAAAGGATTTCCCTGCTCGATAAAATATTCGGCTGGTTTAAACAGGTGGGGGTCGGCGAAAAGACTGTTCGGCACGAACCGGCTGCCGCTGCTGCACATCGTCAGGAACGGGGCCAGGCACCGCGCGACCGCCGGGAAGGACGCAAGGGTGAAGGTGAAAAGGCAGCACGCACCGCTCAACGTCCGCGTGACGAGCGCTTGGAGCGGGGAAGCGAAGTCACCGCAGGCAGTGTGGAAAGTCCGGCGCGCGAAACTACGCTGCGCCAGGAACGCGCCGAGGCAAAAACTCAGGGCGAAAGAGCTGCTACAAAAAAGCATCCCCGGCCACAGCGGGAAGAAAAATCACGGGCATTATCATCTGAGCAGCCGCCCGCTGCCGAAGATGTCGTACAGCCGAGTGAGGAAGGCGGCCGCCGCAGGCGGCGTGGAGGCAGGCAACGCGATCGAAGCGAGCGCCTGGATCGTGCAGCGCGTGAAGCCAAGCAGGCAATTGCAAGAGATTCTTCTCTCCAGCAATCCGCCGATCAGGTAGCGCATGAGGAAAACCTTGCAGCGGACATGATTTCGGACCAGATAAATGGAACACCGGCGCTTGTCCTGGCTTCTGCGCCCCCGGATGAAAAAGAGGCATTGGTGGAATCCCCTGCGGGAGCAAGGGATGACATCCCTTCCGAACCTTTGCGTGCGGATAGAACCTTGCCGGTAGTTGTGCCTGAAGCTGTGTCCGAAGTTGTACCTCAAGTTGCTGCGGTGGAATCTGCCCCTGCTCCGGCAGCAACGATAGCCGAGGAAGTGGTCCAGGCGAATGGACAGCAGATTGCCCAGAAGCCATCCGGCAAGCGTCCCGAGGAGCGAAGGGAGGCAGCAACCGAAGCAGTGGTTACCGGTACGCCGATTGCAGTCGCATCAGAGGCGGCGGTTAAAGTTGAAGCAGTAAGGGACGTTCCGGAGGGTGACACGACCAGGGTTCCCACGAGCGCATTGGAAACAGCTATGCCTCATACAGGAATCGAACAGGAAGAAGTCCCTGGACAAGAGGGGCAGCAAGCTGGACCTCCTCAGCAGCCAGCGGCTACGCAATCCCTCGATTTAAGTGCAGCCGGTCTGATCATGATCGAGACCCTTCCCGAAAAGATAAGACCTGCTGAAACCGATGCGGAAGGAGAAGTAGTGCAAGCGCAGCCGCGGCGTAAAAGAACGCCTCCTCCACAGGTAATGGAGCAGCACGAACCGCTGGTACAGGTCGAAACCCATAAGTAAAAACACGTTCAGCCTGATTCACAAAAAAGGCGGGATAGACCTCTCCCGCCTTTATACACATCAATATCACGGCGTCGACACCCATTTGACCGCACTGCGCGCCACCTCATTCAGCAACTTGGTGAAATTTCGCTTGGGCTTGGGCTTGAACTGCACGCGCAACTCGCCAAGTAGTCGCCAAATTGCCGTGACAGGCCTTGCACTTTCATCAATTCGCCCGCCTTGCGAATCAGCTTGATAGCCTCAGCGTAGGCAGCATTGCCGATCTGCTCGCCGATCCGATGGGCGGAACACACGGCCATAAAGGCTGACGGCGTCATCGGGACAGCGACTCGTTGTGCCTCTGATGGTCCGCGAAATGCGCATGGATCGTATTGCTGGCACAAGAATGCAGAACATGGACCTTGCAGTCATGCTGGATATGGGGGGCGGCCGCAAGCCGCGGTCTGTACTATCTCGTCTTGATCACGAGACCTTTTGCAGTCCTCTGCCGGTTATTTCATGGCAAGCCATTTCCCTATTTTCCGTTACGAATCCGATTGAGTAACCCCCGTCCGGCGTCCTCCACCAGGTTGAGCACGTGCTCGAAGCCCTGGCTCCCTCCAAAATAAGGGTCCGGCACTTCCTGTACTCCTTCGGAGAACTTTTCACTGTACTGCATCAGTAATCCGAGTTTATAGCTATATTGCGGTGGACATTCTCTCTGAAGAACAGCCAGGTTCGACCTGTCCATCGCCAGAATGTAGTGAAAAAACTCAAAGTCCTTTTCATCTACCATGCGAGCTCGCAATGCTTTTGTGTCATAGCCCCTTCTTCCCGCTGCTCTTTGCGCCCTTTCATCCGGTGGCTCGCCGATATGGTAATCGTGTGTACCGGCAGAGTCGATGTGGATTTCTTCCTCCACACCAGCCGCGATGACCTGGTGCCGAAAAACTGCCTCCGCGGTGGGTGAACGGCAGATGTTGCCCATGCAAACGAACAAAACATTGGTCCTGGTACCCTCTCTCCTGTTCATCATATTCGGTTATATCTCAGTTTGACTTCCCACTCGGGGCATTTCCGCCCCTGTAACTTGTTGGCCACATCCCTCAGGAACATTCCAGCAGGTCATCAGCATGTTGCGGAAAGAAGATCCCCCCGCAATTGATGAGGCAGTTCTGCGTCTGGTTTGATCTCCAGGATCGCTCTGCAAAAATCCTTCTGAATACGCTTTAAAGCCGCCTCGCTGTCTGCCTCGAAGCGCAACACGATCACCGGCATGGTATTGGATGAGCGAGCGAGGCCGAAACCATCCTCATATTCGACCCGCATTCCATCGGTAGTAATGACGCGTTCAGCCCGGTCAAAGCGCGCCGTCTTCTGCAGCTGCGCGATAATCCCGTAGTTTTCCCCTTCCTTCAACCTGATCTGCAACTCCGGTGTGCTGAGCGCGTCCGGGATCGAGTTGAATGCAGCATCAATATCTGCCATGGAACTGAGTAGCTCCAGCAAACGTGCGCCGGCATATAATCCGTCGTCGAAACCATACCAGCGCTCCTTGAAAAAGATATGGCCGCTCATCTCCCCCGCCAGCAACGCCCCGGTTTCCTTCAATTTACCTTTGATGAAGGAGTGGCCGGTTTTCCACATGATCGGTTCGCCTCCGTGCTGCTTAATCCACGGTGCCAGGTTGCGCGTACATTTCACATCAAAAATGACCCGGGCGCCCGGATTTCGCGACAATACATCAGCTGCAAACAGCATCAACTGTCGATCGGGATAAATGATCATTCCACTTTTGGTAACCACACCGACGCGGTCACCATCTCCGTCGAACGCCAGCCCTATCTCGGCGTCAGTCGTTTCAAGCACCTGTATCACATCCTGCAGATTCTCCGGTACCGAGGGATCTGGATGATGATTGGGAAAAGTGCCGTCGACCTCACAAAACAGCTCCGTTACGTCGCACCCGAGCCTGCGGTACAACTCCGGAGCATATAAACCGGGTATCCCATTACCACAATCGACAATAATCTTCATGGGTCGCGCCAGCTTTATGTCCGCGGTTATGCGCTGAAGATATCCTTCCGCGATGTCCTGCTTGTGATAACTGCCATTGCCGTGAGCAAGGTCTTCATTTTCGATGCGGGTACGCAAGCCCTGTATTGATTCCGCGGCAAGCGTTTCTCCCCCCAATACCATTTTAAGGCCGTTGTATTCCGGCGGATTATGGCTCCCGGTTACCATCACGCCGGAATAGCCGGACAACTCATGAGCCGCATAGTAGAGCATCGGAGTCGCGACAGCCCCCACATCGATTACGTTGACGCCGCTTCTTTGCAGACCACTGGCCAAGGCTTGCGCCAGTTCGGGACCTGACAACCTGCCGTCGCGCCCTATGGTGATCGCGGCAAGCCCGCGCGCACGCGCCTCGGACCCAATGGCGTGACCTATCGCTTCGACACCTTCAGTAGTCAGTGTTTTTCCGAAAACCCCTCGGATGTCATAGGCTTTAAAGATTTCAGGTGGAAGTCGGCGCATAGGTGATGAACGGGCAGTGGATGAGTTTCAGCTGTATTAACGGTCTCAACAGCACTTCAGTGACAGCATTCACACTGTTTATGACTGTGCTGCTCGTATTTGGCTTTAAGGTGTTTTCCGGTCAATGGGGGCCTGCAACCGTCCCGCCCTTGAGTACGTAATGTGTACCGCAGTAGGGACACAGCGCTTCTCCTGTATCTTCTATGGGCAGAAAAACACGAGGGTGCGAATTCCATAACAACATGGAAGGCGTGGGGCAATGAAGCGGCAGATCATCGGATGTTACCT
The DNA here is from genome assembly GCA_035280905.1 of Nitrosospira sp. Classification (GTDB taxonomy): domain Bacteria; phylum Pseudomonadota; class Gammaproteobacteria; order Burkholderiales; family Nitrosomonadaceae; genus Nitrosospira. The sequence goes on along the minus strand of DATEEZ010000086.1, from coordinate 1,493 downwards.
CGACCTGGCGCTGGGTATTGGTGGCAAGCTTCTGCATCAGATTTTCCTAAGACGTATCGCTTAAATGTATCGAGAGGATATAAAGTGTTATCAGACATAGGTGAGCCAGTCGGCATGTTTGCCATTTCCCCTGGCACATTCAAAAAAGAGGGTCTGGAGCTTTTCTGTGACAGGACCACGCCTGCCGCTGCCGATCGTGCGGTTATCCAGCTCTCTGATCGGCGTTACCTCTGCTGCGGTACCAGTAAAAAACGCTTCATCCGCGCAATAGACTTCATCGCGGGTGATACGCTTCTCGATAACCGGAATTCCGATTTCTCCTGCGAGTTCTATGAGGGATGCGCGCGTAATGCCTTCCAGACAGGAAGTCATGTCAGGGGTATACAATTTGCCCTGCTTCACGATGAATATATTTTCACCAGCCCCTTCGGCAACATAGCCGTCCACATCGAGAAGCAGCGCCTCATCATAGCCGTCATGCGCTACTTCCTGATGCGCGAGGATGGAATTTGCATAGGTGGTGACCGACTTGGCGCGGCACATATTAACGTTTACATGATGCCGCGTAAATGACGAAGTCTTGACCCGAATACCTTTTTCGAGACCATCAGGACCGAGATACGTCCCCCACGCCCAGGCTGCAATAGCCACATGCACGGAAAGCGTTTTGGCTGAGATGCCCATCGCTTCCGAACCATAAAACACGATAGGGCGGATATAGCCCGACTTGAGACCGTTTTGCCTTACAACGTCGCACTGCGCCTGCATCAACGTAGCCTTGTCATAGGGCATCTTCATCATAAAGATGTGCGCGGAATTGAATAAACGATCGGTGTGTTCTTTCAGACGGAAAATTGCAGGTCCGCGGGGAGTTTCGTAGGCGCGCAATCCTTCGAATACCCCCATCCCATAGTGCAGGGTGTGGGTGAGTACATGTGTGGTAGCCTCGCGCCACGGAATCATCTTTCCATCACTCCAGATCACACCGTCGCGGTCAGCCATTGACATTCACAGACTCCGGAGAGAATTTAAGTTCGTATATTCTAACGCATTTCCTGATTCTCTGAATTCCCTTTCGACAGAAGGATGCGGGAGAGCCGCCTGTTTCACGGACTTGCAGCCGTTCAACATACCTACCCCCAGCTCGTCCGCTAGTACCTGGATTATTCTGGAATTGCTATCAAAGCGAATTTATCCTGAATACCGGTCGGTAGAGCCGGTTTTGCGACAGGCGTGCAGACCGAAGCCTAATGCCGTTAGGCAACTTATTAACTAACGGCAGGCAGTTTTTAGGATTGAGAACATTCGGTGGCAACTTGCTGACCGGGTACACGCCTGTTACAAGCATATAAGGCTGCAGATGCTTTGGCTTCGAGGTCTGGGCGCGCTGGAGGAGGCCGTTTCTGTAACAATCCTACTGTTGGAAACCTCTCAGTAGTACAGGTATAAAAACGTGTCCTGGAAAAAACCCCGTCAGCGGGACGGGGTTTGAT
>DATEEZ010000085.1:0-6938 GCA_035280905.1 Nitrosospira sp. | reverse complement strand
CGTTACCTATATCACCACTCTGATCGGTGGTCAGACTCGCACCGCCACAGCGCGGATCACCCTGGAAAACAAGGAGGGAAGATGGCGTCCCGGGATGTTCGTAACTGCCGAAATGGGAGCCGAAGAAATTCGCGTACCTGTTGCCGTATCTGCCGATGCGCTTCAGACACTCGGTGACTGGACCGTAGTATTCGGACGTTATGGTGAATATTTCGAAGCGCGGCCCCTGGAACTGGGGCGCAGCGACGGCAAGATGATCGAGGTTCTCGACGGGTTGCAAGCAGGAGAGCAATACGCGGCAGGCAACAGCTTTGCGATCAAAGCCGAGTTGGGTAAATCGGGGGCTACCCATGAACACTAGGTGTGAATCGGATGATGATTCAACCTATCTTGATCAAATAGATCAGCTCCGCCGACGTCATGATTGAGCGCATCCTCGAACTATCCATTCAGCGGCGCGTGCTCGTCCTGATGGCCGTGCTGGCGATGGGCGCCGTAGGAATCCATAGCTACCACAAGCTGCCCATCGACGCCGTGCCCGACATAACTAACGTACAGGTACAGATCAATACACGGGCAACCGGGTACACACCGATCGAGGTTGAACAACGCATCACTTTTCCGATCGAGATGATCATGGCGGGACTTCCCAATCTCGCATACACCCGCTCGCTTTCCCGCTACGGTCTCTCGCAGGTTACGGTTATTTTTGAGGACGGCACGGATATCTACCTTGCCCGCCAACTGGTCGACCAAAGGCTGCAGGAAGCAAAAGAGCGTCTACCGATTGATGTGGAAACAACCATGGGACCGATCTCGACCGGATTGGGCGAGATTTTCATGTGGTCTGTCAATGCAAAAGAGGGGGTGCGAAAGCCTGATGGTTCGGCATACAGCATCACCGACCTCCGTGAAATCCAGGATTGGATCATCCGGCCGCAGCTGCGCATGGTACCCGGCGTCACGGAAATAAACGCTGTCGGAGGTTTCGTCAAGCAATTCCATGTCGCGCCCTACCCCGAAAAGCTGATCTCTTTCGGATTGACACTGGATGACGTCATCGCCGCACTGCGCCGCAATAACCTCAATGTTGGCGCTGGATATATCGAGAAAAGCGGCGAACAGTACTTGGTGCGAGTACCGGGACAGGTGGCAAACCTGGAAGAGATCGGCAATATCACTCTGGGATCCCGCCTGGGAATACCCATACATATCAGGGATGTGGCCGATGTGCTGATAGGACGGGAATTGCGGACGGGTGCCGCGACCCAGAATGGGCAGGAGATTGTCATCGGCACGGCCCACATGCTGATCGGGGAAAACAGTCGTGTCGTTTCCCAGGCCGTCGCAGAAAAACTTGCCGAAATCAACCGGAATCTGCCGAAAGGTGTCGAGGCGATCGCTGTCTATGATCGGACGACGCTCGTGGATAAGACGATCAGGACTGTTGCAACCAACCTGCTCGAAGGCGCGATACTGGTCATCGTCGTGCTGTTCCTTTTCCTTGGCAACCTGCGGGCAGCTGTCATCACTTCGCTCGTGATTCCCCTCTCGATGCTGTTCACCTTTACTGGGATGGTAGCCAATGGAGTCAGCGCCAACCTGATGAGCCTCGGAGCGCTGGATTTTGGCCTCATCGTGGACGGCGCGATCGTCATCGTGGAAAACAGCATGCGCCGGCTGGCTCATGAGCAGGCGCGGCTGGGGCGGGAACTCTCATTGAACGAGCGTCTCGCGATGGTATTCGAGGCGACCAGGGAAGCACGGCGTGTACTCATCTATGGCGAGCTCATCATCATGGTGGTTTATCTTCCCGTCTTCACGCTTTCAGGGGTGGAGGGGAAGATGTTCCATCCAATGGCCTACACAGTATTAACCGCCCTGTTAGGCGCAATGATTCTTTCCATAACATTTGTCCCGGCGGCGATTGCACTCTTCCTGACGGGAAAAGTGACAGAAAAGGAAAGCGCGGTGGTTGCGTGGGCGAAGAAAGCCTATCTGCCCGTTCTCGACGCCGTAATGAGGAACCAGGGCCTCACCGTCACCACCGCCGTTGTGATTGTTGCATTAAGTGGCCTGCTGACCACAAAAATGGGTACGGAATTCGTACCCAGCCTCAATGAGGGAGATATCGCACTGCACGCAATCCGCATTCCCGGCACCAGCCTGACCACGGCCATCGAGATGCAGCATGAGCTGGAGGAAACAATCAAGGCATTCCCCGAGGTGGAGCGCGTTTTCACCAAGATCGGAACTGCCGAGATTGCAACAGACCCTATGCCGCCGAGCGTGGCAGACATCTTCGTCATGCTGAAACCCCAGTCGCAATGGCGGAAACAGTATTCCACGAAGGCAGACCTTATTGCTGCACTGGAGCAGGCGGTCGGCAAGATACCGGGCAACAATTATGAATTTACCCAGCCCATACAGATGCGGTTCAACGAGTTGCTGTCGGGTGTGAGGGCGGACGTCGCGGTAAAGGTATTCGGTGACGATATGGACACGCTGTTCAGGGTGGCAGACCAGATCGAGCATCTGCTCGAGACTGTTCCCGGCGCGGCGGATGTAAAAACCGAACAACTTACCGGCTTGCCGGTGCTGACTGTTCAGCCCGACCGTGTAAAGCTTGCTCGTTATGGATTGAATGTGGCGGATATACAGGATGCAGTAGCGGTTGCCATTGGTGGAAAAAACGCCGGAACCATTTTCGAGGGTGACCGTCGCTTCGAACTGCAGGTGCGGCTTCCGGAACAGTTGCGGGCTGATCCTGATGCACTCAGGCGATTGCCCATCGGTATTCCCGGGAGGGAATCGGCAACCGGGAATCCGCAAGGCCCGGCGCCCACCGGCGTAACTGCCTACGTTACCCTCGGCGAAGTCGCCGTTATCGAAGTTCTCCAGGGACCAAACCAGGTGAGCCGGGAAAACGGCAAGCGCCGGGCTGTCGTTACAGCAAATGTACGAGGCCGGGATCTTGGATCGTTTGTCGAAGAAGCGGAAGCACTGGTGGTGGAGCAAGTGCCGATTCCTTCCGGATATTGGCTCACCTGGGGTGGGCAGTTCGAGCAACTGGTTTCCGCGGCGAAGCGGTTGCAAATAGCAATCCCCCTGGCTCTTGGGCTGATCCTGATGCTGCTTTACGCCATGTTCGGCAATTTTCGGGACGGGTTGCTGATGTTCACCGGTGTTCCCTTTGCCCTCAGTGGCGGTATAGTGGCATTGTGGTTGCGTGACATCCCCCTGTCCATTTCCGCCGCGGTCGGGTTCATTGCTCTGTCTGGTGTCGCCGTGCTGAACGGTCTCGTGATGCTGTCGTTCATACGGGACTTGCGCGCGCAAGGCCGGTCGCTGGAAGATGCCATCAAGGACGGAGCACTCGCCAGATTGCGTCCGGTATTGATGACCGCCCTGGTAGCTGCCCTCGGATTTGTCCCCATGGCCCTGGCTACAAGTATCGGAGCGGAAGTGCAGCGGCCGCTGGCAACGGTGGTCATTGGAGGAATTCTGTCATCCACGGCCCTGACACTGCTGGTACTACCGGTGCTGTACCATCTCGTCCACGGAAGAGAATCGCTCTATACTGCCAGGACAGGTTGAGATAACACAGCAGTTTCCCTATTTTTGGTCCAACTGTCTCCGCCCAATTCCTGAAATGATCTAAAACGCCTCTAACGACTTCAAACGGATTCAGTGATGTAAGCGAGCATTAATGCTCAGGACTATCGGCTCTATACCCGCTTCTTTCTTCCCCCTTACCCATTTTATATGGATCAAATGGTACCGAGTGCGGGTAACATCCAACGACCTATCTGACCTTGTTTGTTGCCACTGTTTTTAGGCCGACAGATCCCTTCCCGCTTCCCCTTCCGGCTAAAAACTTCCCCGGTCTTTATTCCTGTTATTAGGGCCTGTTAACACTTATTTCGCGACCCGCGTTGCTGCACGAAAAAGCGAGGTGCAAGGCGCGAAGCGCAGGGCATAGTGACCTATGGTCAAGCTGTGCAACGCAGCATCCACGTTTTTTCGTGCGCAACCCCAAGGGACGGGACGGATTTTATCCAGTCCATCGTTACTTGCCGCTTACAGAGATTTGCTCTGCGGCGCGGCTCATGCCTCGTGCCGAATAAAATCCGTCTCTGTCGCGGCCGTGAAATAAGTGTTAACAGGCCCTAATAAACCCGATAGCCATCAAGGATTTGATTGAGCTTGCTTCTCGTATGAGGTGTGCTAAACCTAAAACAGGTGGGAGTTGGGTGAGCACGTTCCTGGCTCAAGCTGTCTTCGTATGCGTGAAGGTTATAACTTTAGATTCAGGAGAAAGTGTTGCGCCCTACCGAAGTTGTCAAGCTTACCAGGTTGATGCAGCGCACTAGCGGTAGTCCCGATATCAAAATTGGGCTCATCGACGGCCCTGTCCTCACCCGGCATCCCGATCTTTCGGGAGGACAAATCAAGGAGATTGTAGGAGGCAACGGAGCAAGTTGCACCCAGGCTAATAGCAGTGCCTGCCTGCACGGAACCTTCATCGCCGGAATGCTCTCTGCCAGCCGCACTTCTCCTGCGCCTGCCATTTGTCCCGACTGCACTCTCCTTATCCGCCCGATTTTCAGCGAGAGTACCTTCGGGCGTGAACACATGCCCAATGCCACTCCGCAAGCGCTAGCAGCGGCAATTTTTGATTGCATCAATGGGGGTGCGCGCGTTATCAACCTGAGTCTGGCCCTAGCGCAGCCATCGACGAGAGAAGAGAAGCTACTGGATGAAGCATTCAACCAGGCGCTCACCCGCGGTGTATTGATTGCTGCTGCAGCAGGCAATCAGGGCATGTTGGGTAGTTCCGTCATTACTCGCCATCCGTGGGTTATTCCGGTTGTAGCTTGCGATTTGCGCGGCTATCCGATCAACGAATCCAACCTCGGCAGCACGATTGGAACGCGCGGCTTGAGCGCGCCGGGCGACAACATCACCGGCCTCGGTGCTGAGGGACAAATCCTCACTATGGGCGGTACAAGTGTGGCTGTGCCTTTTGTCACCGGCGCCATTGCACTGCTGTGGTCGCAATTTCCTGACGCAACAGCGGCCCAGATCAAGCTCGCCATCATGCGCCAACCTCAAAACTTTCGGCAAGCAACCACAATGCTAACTGGAATCGGCCGCATGCAACTCCCTCAACCGCGCCGGGCTTCGGTGGTTCCCCCCCTGCTGGATGCCGAATCAGCCTGGCAGATACTGTCCACAGTAAATACAAGGAGGCAAATAGCGTGACTGGAAATGGTATAGGCGCAAATTCGGGTCGCGGGAACGCAATAAGGAAATGCAAATGACGGACGGAGGTAGTAAAAACCCGGATAAAAGTGGAAGCGTTGCCGATAAAAGCAAGCAGGCCGCTCACCGGGTACGCCTGCCCGGCTTCATTACGGATGAGGAAATCGGGCTCGGTGATGTGATCAAGCGCACCAACGCTTATTTAGGGATAAAACCTTGTAGAGGTTGTGAACAGCGCGCGGCCGCACTCAACCGTTGGCTCGCTTTTACACCCCGCGCCCGGAAGTAAAAGCACAGCAAGGGAAGTAGAAGGTTGTTTTAGAGGAGGTTTCCAGCTTTTTAACACCGTTGGCACTACTACTTTAAGGAAGGAGTAAATATGAATGAACAAACCGCGATGGCAGAGCCAGTCGAAAGCACAACAGGCCAACCGATCCAGGTAAGGCCTGATGCCATTTTTGCCACTGATTCGGCTTCAAACGCAATGATCTCTCCCCAGTTGGGAGGAGGCTGCGGTTGTAACGGGGCGCGCATAAGCCAAAATCCGGGTGGAGTCGAAGGCATGAATGCGAATGGTGGTATGAATGCTTTTGTTTATGCCATCGGACGAGTGGAAGCGCGCTTTGCCAATCTGAGTGTGGAAAAAGAATTTGCGCAGGCGACCAGTCGTGCGGAAACCGCTGGCAAAACCGATCAGCAGGCCTTCCATGAAGTCCTGTCCCAGCGACAGAACCGGTATCTGGTGCGGCAACTATGCTGGGTGCTGACGGTACAGGGACTGGAAACCTACCTTCTGGTTCCACGCGATCCTGCTGATGTCGATATGTTGATCGATGCCATTCGGCCCGCGCCTGCTCCTCAGGATATCGATGTGGTCATCGGAATGCGCGGTCCCATTGCTCCGCCTGAGATGTGTAACGGCTTGATGGTGCCAGTCGTGGTGTTCGACCAGATCTATTCCTTTGGACGGGATGAATTGATCAAGGCGATCCCGAGACCGGAGAAGATGGCTGAGGAGCGATTTGGCCCCGCTGCCGAAGAACTGTTCGATCGCATCATGCACATGACCGATAACGCAGGCGCAACCGACGAGCATCGCGCTCTGAATTACCTTGCCATGCGCTATCCCGCCATTTATGCCAAGGCGGCAGAAGAGTTCGCCGAAGACCATTCCTTGACCGGTGTGGAGGTGCGTCGCTCGGCTTTAAGCAGCGGGCGCAACATCGTCGAGGTTATTTTCTCCTACACCAACCGCAATACAGATTTTACAGAGAAGTACTTCGTGCGCGTGGATGTGACTGAGGAGTTCCCTTTCCTCGTCACCAAGATCTCTCCGTACTATGAACGTTGAATCTAACTAGCTAAAAGGAGATTTGAAATGAACATCGCGAATATGCCTGGATTTACTGCAGAATCATCAGTCTATCGTACAAACAACCATTACTTGACTGCTGGCGGCAGTTTCTCAAGTGATGGACATGTAACCCTGGCTCCACAGGCGTGCGGATGGATTAAGGGAATTACATGTGGCGTTGCAATAGGAGGAGGCGTTACTTTATGTACAGCGGCTTGCCTCGGGGGAGGTCCGGCAGCATGTTATGCATGCTGGGCAGGGGCGCTGGCGATTGTTGGGTTTGGTTTCTGCCGCGATTGTATTCCTAAATGGATGAGGG
>DATEEZ010000084.1:0-8456 GCA_035280905.1 Nitrosospira sp. | reverse complement strand
GAAAAGAGACTGGCAGAAACGAAGCTCAGCAGGATAGCAGGGTGTAACCCGATTATTTTAAGCTAGATCCTGGATTTCCCGATGGTTTTACCGCCGAGAGGCTGTCTCGGCGGCAGGATTCAATGGTTGCTTCCTGAATCGGTTTCAATATGTGGCTTCAATACATCAATGCCGCATCAGCTTGCCCGCTTCTGGAAATACTCGTCGTAGCGGAAAATATAATCCTTGTCTTTCAAAGGCAGATGACACCCGCGGCAGGTGTTGAGGTCGTCGGGTGCTTTTGTTTTACCGTCCGCCATATACATTGTATATACCCAGTCTCCATTCCTGAGGTCCGGCGGCGCGCTTTCACCCCAACCAGGTCCTTTCGCCATCACGCCGATTTTCTGCAATTCGCCTTTGACGAGCTTGCCGTCCGGTCCTTTGAGCGGCGTTCCGTCGGCTGCCTCCCGTACCTTGTAGATTTCCATTACGGTAATGGTTCCGTTGGGGAAGGCTTCGCCCATTCTGGTCTCGTGACCGGTAGGATTGATATAGATTTCCCGTACTTGCTTATTGTCCGCGCGCTGCACTTCGGATAGAAACCTGGGCCAGCTTTTATAGTTGTCCGGGAGGGGCAGTTCACCGTCGCTATATTTTTGCGCCTGCTCCTCCACTTTCGGAGCGGGCGGTTTTTGCGCGCAACCTACCAGTACTGTTATCAGCACCACTGCTGTAATGGCCTCTCGTGTCACACCTTTCATTGATTTTCTCCTATAGTCGAACCGCTGAATTACTTATGGTTTTCACTTCTCGGGTTCAAGTAATGAATAGACATTTTTCTGCAATTCGCAATTGCAACCGGTATAGGGGGAAGCATAAGCCTTGTATTCCTGGATTCCGGTTCAGTTGTCTAAGCTTCACTACTCAATTTTTCCCCGGCGGGTTATGCAAGTGCTAGCGCCATGCCGTTATGCCGCAGGAGTGCGTCTATTTTTGGCTCGCGCCCTCGGAATGCAATAAAGGATTCCAATGCTGGCCGGCTTCCACCCACTGCGAGAATTTCTTTCCAGAAGCGCACACCGGTTTCAGCATCCACCACGACACCTGCCGGATTTTCCTCGAACATACTGTATGCATCAGCGGACAACACTTCCGCCCATTTATAGCTGTAATACCCGGCGGCATAGCCTCCACCGAAAATATGCGAGAAACTGTTGGGAAAGCGATTGAATTTGGGAGGAATGATGACCGCAACCTGTTCGCGGACTTCATCGAGCAATTGCTGCGCGGTTTTCCGGCCATACGGGTCGAAATCAAAATGCAAATGCATATCGAACAATGCGAACTCGAGTTGTCTGAGCATTTGCAGGCCGCTCTGGAAGTTCTTCCCCGCCAGCATCTTGTCGAACAGCTCACGCGGCATGGGCGCGGCCGTATCCACATGCCTTGCCATCTTGCTCATTACTTCCCACTCCCAACAGAAGTTTTCCATGAACTGGCTAGGCAGTTCCACCGCATCCCATTCCACGCCATGGATGCCTGATACGCCGAGGTCTTCAACCCGGGTTAGGAGGTGATGGAGGCCATGTCCGAATTCATGAAACAGGGTAATGACTTCATCATGAGTGAACAGGGCAGGGCGAACTCTCCCCTCCTGAGAGACGGGCGCGGAAAAATTGCAGTTGAGGTATGCAACGGGCGGCTGAATCGCGTATTCCCGATTGTCCATGCTCCCGACGCGCCGGCGGCTGATCGCATCATCCATCCAACCTCCACCCCGCTTGCCTGGTCGCGCGTAGAGATCGAGATAGAACCGGCCAACCAGCTTTCCCTCGCTGTCGGTTATATTGAACAGCTTTGCATCCGGATGCCAGAGTTGAACATCAACTGCTTCCACTTGAGTGATATTGATACCATAAAGGTTCTCTACCAGCTCAAACATGCCCGGCAGCACGCTCGTTTCCGGAAAATATTGCTTTACTTCCTGTTCTGAAAAGGCGTAGCGGTCAAGGCGCAATTTTTCACTGACATATGCCAGATCCCACGCTTCGAGAGCATCCAATTGCAGCTTATCGGCCGCAAATTGACGCAGTTCCTTTAGGTCGCGCTCAGCGTAGGGTCGTGCCTTTGCGGCAAGCTCGCCAAGAAAGTCCAACACCTGCATCGGGGTCGAAGCCATCTTCGTTGCCAGCGATACTTCGGCATAACATTCGAATCCAAGCAACTGCGCCTCCTCCTTGCGCAGTTCAAGTATTCGGGCAATGAGCGGAGTGTTATCCAGAGTGCCTGTGTCCCGGGATGGGGAGGCGATTGTACCCAGTTCGCTGGCACGGGTGGAATAAGCGCGGTACATTTTTTCACGCAGATCCCTGTTGTCCGCGTACTGCATAAGAGGCAGATACGAAGGTGCGTGCAAGGTGAATTTCCAGCCAGCCGCATTATCCCTTTCTGCAACTTCTCTGGCCGTCTGCAATACATCATCAGGAATGCCGGAAAGCTCGTCTGCGTTCTCCACGTGCAATACAAACGCGTTGGTGGCGTCCAGAAGATTGTCGTTGAAGCGCGAGCCCAGCGCCGAAAGCTCTTCCTGAATCTGGAGGAAGCGTGCTTTCTTCTCCGCAGGCAGTTCTGCCCCGCCCAAGCGGAAATCCCGCAACTCATTCTCGATAATCTTTTTTCGAGCAGCGCTCAGTCCTTCGAATTCTCCGCCGCCACGGAGTTGCTTGAATTTCTCGAACAGCACCTGATCCTGGGCCAGTTCCGCATAATACTGTGTGACAAGAGGCAGATTGGCATTATAAGCCTCGCGCAATTCCGGTGTGTTTACCACGGCATTCAAGTGGGATACCTGTCCCCACGCACGGGAGAGCCGCTCATTGGCATCTGCCATGGGTTGGACGAAATTGTCCCAGGTCGGTGCCGTTGTATCCTCGCGGATCCGGGAAATGAGCGAGCGATTCCCACTCAGCAATTCATTTACGGCCGGGGTGATATGTTCGGTACGAATCTCGGCAAAGCGCGGCAATCCGGAAAAATCGAGCAAGGGGTTCATTGATGAATTTCAGTCGGTTTGAAAGAAGAGAAGCCAAAAACACATTCCCGTTTGGCAGCGCCTAGTCCGCGTAAACAACGTTTCCGCTCATCAGCGTATATTTTACCTTGCCTTGCAACTCCCAACCCAGGAATGGTGTATTCTTGCCCTGGCTTTTGAGTGCCGTGGCTTCAATCGTCCAGTAATGGTCAGGGTCGAAAATACACAGATCAGCATCGGCCCCGGGCGTGAGATGACCGGCTGTCACTCCGAGGATGCGGGCTGGCTCCGTCGTAATCTTCGATAACGCGGATACAAGGGGCAGTTTCATCTCCGCCGCCCATTTCAGGGTAAGCGGCAGTAGCAATTCAAGGCCGGTGGCACCGGCCTCCGCCTCGGCGAAGGGCAGCAGCTTTGCATCCTCGTCCACTGGGGCGTGGTCGGAACATATGGCATCTATAGTGCCATCCAGCAGTCCGGCGCGCAAGGCGTGGCGGTCTCCCAGACTTCTTAACGGCGGTACCAGATGACAGTTGGAATCGAAGAAACCGATGTCCAATTCCGATAGGTGTGCATGATTGGCTGCCACGTCGCAGGTAATAGGCAATCCCTGCTTTCGGGCTACGCGCGTCATGGCCACACCTTCCGCACTCGAGATGCGGCATAAGTGCACCCTTGCGCCCGCTTCTTTTGCCATCAGGATGATATGGGACAGGGCGACTGTTTCGGCGCAGACCGGAATAGCGGGTAGTCCAAGTCGCGTCGCCACTTCTCCATCATGCGCGACCCCACTATCCGCAAGATACACATCTTGTGGACGCAGCCATAGGCAAAACCCGAAGGTCGACGCGTATTGCATTGCCTGCATGAGCACTCGGTTATTGGGAAGCGGCCTGTCCGACTGGCCAAAGGCAACGCATCCCGCGCTGTGCAGTTCAGCCATCTCAGTCAGCCACTCACCTTTCAAGCCGCGGGTAAGGGCTCCGATGGGATACACACGCGTTTGATTGCGGCTCCTTGCGCGATGCTTCAGCATTTCCACCAGCCCGGGTTCATCCAGCACAGGGTCGGTATCGGGAGGGCATGCCAGACTTGTGACGCCTCCAGCCACCGCGGCTCCCATTTCAGATTCGAGCGTCGCCTTGTATTCCAGGCCGGGCTCTCGCAGTCGTGCCGCCAGGTCAACCAGTCCGGGGCACACAATTAGTCCCTGGGCGTTTATTTCCCGACGTACCTCAAAACCGGACGGGGCGTCGCCGAGTGAGGCTATTTTGCCTGCCCGAATGTAAATATCCGTTACATGGTCGAAGTTGTTTTTCGGGTCGATGATGCGGCCATTTCTGATGACGATATTCATGGCTTTCAGCTTCCGGCCAGAATGGACATTACCGCCATGCGCACGGCGATACCGAATGTGACCTGTGGCAGGATTACTGATTGTTTTCCGTCGGCCACCGAAGAATCGATTTCAACCCCGCGATTCATGGGGCCGGGATGCAGAACGATCGCATCCGGCTTCGCCAGCGCCAGTTTCTCGGAGGTGAGCCCGTAGTATTTGAAGTACTCTTCCCTGCTCGGAAGGCGCGCGCTGAGCATGCGTTCGTTTTGCAGGCGAAGCATCATCAGTACATCGACGTCCTTCAGCCCTTTCCCCATATCATGATAAACATGTACGCCCAGACGCTCGACCTTTGCGGGCAGTAAGGTTTTGGGTGCGATGACGCGTACCTCCGGTACGCCAAGCGTCGTTAGCGCATGAATCTGCGAGCGGGCCACCCGCGAATGCAGAATGTCGCCCACTATGGCGACGCGCAAGTTATGAAAGTCGCGCTTGCAGCGACGAATGGTAAACATGTCCAGCAATGCCTGGGTCGGATGGGCGTGCCGACCATCCCCCGCATTGATGACATGAATTTCCGGGCGCACATGCCGCGCGATGAGGTGTGCCGCGCCGCTCTGGGCGTGCCTCACCACGAACATATCGGCATGCATGGCGGAAAGGTTGTTCACCGTATCCAGCAGTGTCTCGCCTTTGGATTGTGACGATGCCGCAATATTGAGATTGATGACGTCAGCGGATAATCGTTTTGCAGCAATTTCAAAGGTTGTGCGTGTGCGTGTACTCGGTTCGAAGAACAGGTTGAATATGGATTTTCCACGCAACAATGGCACTTTTTTGACATCACGCTCCGTGACCCCTACGAAAGGCTCGGCGGTATCGAGAATATTCAGGAGAATGGAAGCGGGCAGTCCCTCGGTAGTCAGAAGGTGTTGCAGTTGGCCATTTTTATTCAACTGCGGATTGTTACTCATTGCCCTGGCGCTTGTCATACAGGCTCAGGCCCAGCTTTTCATCCGCTTTCTTTTCCAGCGCGAGCATTTTCGTGGGTGGCACGTCAAGCGTCGCACCAATGTATTGTGCGGCAATGGGAAGTTCCCTCCCACCCCTGTCTATCAGGGCAGCCAGACGAATGCTCGCTGGTCGCCCGTAATCGAATAGCTCGTTTATCGCAGCCCGGATCGTTCGTCCGGTATAAAGCACATCATCGACGAGAATGATGTGGCTTCCTTCCACTTTGAAAGGGATATCCGAAGGCCTGATCTGGGGATGCAGGCCGATCTGTCCAAAGTCGTCGCGATAAAAGGAAACATCGAGCACCCCTAGGGGGAGTGCCAGTTGCAGATCCTTATGCAGCCTTTCCGCAAGCCATGCCCCCCCGGTATGAATTCCCACGACAGCCGTCTCGGCAGTGATGTCATGCCGTATGCGGGCAGTCAGTACAGTCAGCAGGTCTTCCGCTTCAGGTAGTTGCATTTTTTTTGTCAAAGTAAGATTGCAATATCAATTGCGCCGCGACCTGATCCAACACCTGTTTCTGTCTCCTGCCTTTGACACTCGCTTCGTCCAGTACAGCACTAGCGCTGACCGAGCTATAACGCTCATCCTCCAGGACAGTGCGAATGCCAAACCGGGCTTGAAGGCGACGCGCGAAGCGGCGGCTTCGTCGAGTAAGCTCGTGCTCTGCACCGTCCGGATGAACCGGCAGTCCAACCACCAGCAAAACAGGCTCCCATTCCTTGATTAACCGGGCGATGTTCCTCAAGCACTCCTCCTTATTCTCGTTGGATATGGTAACAAGAGGATGAGCCAATCCCAATTCCAGATTCCCGATCGCGACGCCGATCCGCTTTGTGCCGAAATCGAAAGCCAACGTCGTGCCGGCATGCTGCTGACTCGCCTTTTCAGCCTCCTCCATATCGCGGTATTTGCCGATCCGTCAGTTCGGCTCGTAATAGCGGAAGTATTGCCACTTGGTCGAATGAGCGCTGCTTTCAGGCATGACCCACTTCATCCGACAGGCTCGAAAAGTCCACCCCAAGCAATTGCATCGCTGCTGTCAAACGTTCTTCTGCCGGTAACTCAAAAATGATGGCTGGGGATGCAGGCACGGTCAGCCAGGCATTCTGTGATAATTCGTGCTCTATCTGGCCCGGCGCCCACCCGGAATAGCCTAGCGCGACCAGCAGTTGCCGGGGACTTTCCCCATTTGCTATCGCTCGCAGAATATCGAGGGAGGTGGTAAGCCCCACGTCATCGTTCACCGCCATGGTCGATTGCCATTCACCGACGGGCTGGTGGAGGACGAAGCCTCGATCAAACTGTATCGGACCGCCGAACATGATTGGAAACCTTCGCGTAAACTGATCATCGGAGGAAATATCAAGCTGATCCAGCAGGTCTTTCAGAGTGAGATCAATCGGTCGGTTCACCACCAAACCCAATGCGCCCTGATCACTATGCTCGCAGATATACGTCAGCGTCTTTGCAAAGAAGGGATCTGTCATGGCGGGCATGGCGATGAGGAAATGATGGGTCAGGTCGACACTTTGCATGAGGTGAATGATTTTATGCTGTTATCATCTCGGGGATTTGTATTCCGGAGTTGGCTGTCTGCCGTTTCATGTTCACCCGTAAAAGACATTATCCTGCCCGAACCTGGAGTGGTCAGGTTCCCAGGCTTTGCTATCATTGTAGAATGAATACGTTTTTCAGTGTGAAACTGCGGAAAACCTTTTCTCCATACCGTAAATGTCATTCAACGTGGGAGCGGCAGCCGCTGCCGGTATTATCTCCGGTGTAATTGCCACCGGCGCTCAGCTTGTTCTCTGGTGGGTATTCACTGACGCACTCCCGTCCATTTTTTACCGGGATGCCCGGTTGACTGCGGCAATGCTAATGGGTTCCGATGTCCTTCCGCCGCCTGCCACATTCGAGTGGAAAGTCATGATCGTTGCAACCTTTATTCATTTCACGCTCTCCATTGTGTATGGCCTGATTCTGGCGCCCCTCATTTCCCGTCTTGGCATGGTGGCTTCCATACTGATAGGCGCCGTTTTCGGGTTGATCATATATGGAGCGAATATGTACGGAATGACCCTAATTTTTCCCTGGTTCTCGGTAGCACGGGACTGGATCACCCTGATTACCCATATCGTATTCGGAATCTCGCTGGCTGTTCCTTACAAATTATTGTCCAGGCCTCATTCCGCGTAACGCAAAAGGTTTGAGACAAGCTGGTGAAAAATTTTCTTCGGGTCGGATTCCCCGCCTGGGTTCGTTTCCGCGGCAATACACTTGTCATCGGTAATCTCATTGCGGCAGAACTCATAGTAATTATCCCAATCCCTGTTATATGCGGGGATGTCCTCTTGGCGCACGTTCGATCTAAAGTCCTCAATGATTTCGTGCATGACCGGCAAGCGCGCGCGCAAATAAGTATCGATACTTCTCGGCCAATTGGTAGGTTCGGGATATAGGCCCGAGAGGGTGGATAAAATGGCTGAGCGGAATTCTTCGGCAGCCTCCGTCCGTCGTTTGCGGGTGAACATCTCATAAATACCGGCCACCACAATTCCCGCACCCAGCAAAACCAGGGGCCACATGGGTACGTGAGTAAAGTATGCAGATATTTGATCGCTAAATTCGTTCATGTATTTTTCCGGTTATCTTCTGTTGCTATAGAAACGCATGAAAACATGCGATCGCTCACCTTTTTTCTTTTTCTTCCGGGTTCCGGGATGGGACTTGGCCGGATATGCCATCGTTCAGAAGGGCGGACAATGTCGCCAGCCGCAGCACAAGGATGGCTCCCCGCCCTCCAATAAAGCACGACCATTCGATGATTATATGCTCTGGAAGGTGAGGGTCAATGCTCGATTGGTGATTTTCCGGCAGCAGGCTTTCCTCGCCCTCCGATAACCGATTCTCCCTGACTCCTGAGCTTAAATTTTTTGGAATATTGTGCCCGAGCGCCGGGGCGACTGAACCGCCTACTATGTGTGTGAGGCTTGCTAAGCTCCGGATGATAAGTGAAGAGCTGCAAAACTGCTGGGTAGGACAAAGGTTACATTACCGAATCTTACAAAGGTTACTCACAGCCAT
>DATEEZ010000083.1:0-3531 GCA_035280905.1 Nitrosospira sp. | reverse complement strand
CTGAGGCGCGTGCAAATCTCCTCCAGTAACGTATTTCGTATTTCCCAGTCGTTACTCGCCACCTTGATTTTGATCAGCTCATGGCTTTTAAGTCGCTGATCCAGTTCGTTCACCACGTTGTCCGATAAACCCGCTGCGCCTATCCAGACGACTGGCTTGAGGGCATGCGCACGGGCTTTGAGCTCGCGTCGGGAATTTGGAGTAAGTGCTAACATATCTTCTTTCATGACAATCAGTTTACGCGATGAAGCGGACCAAAACCAGCAAAGCCTGGATGAAGGAGCATGTGAATGACTTTTTTGTCAAGCAGGCGAAAAAGGAGGGCTACCGCTCACGCGCGGCCTATAAGCTGATGGAGATCGCCGAACGTGATCACTTGTTCAGGCCGGGCATGACTGTAGTGGATCTTGGCGCCGCTCCCGGGGGTTGGTCGCAGGTAGCGGCGGAGAAACTCAGGGGCAAGGGTAGAGTGATTGCCCTGGATATCCTGGAAATGGCGCCCCTATCCGGGGTAACCTTCATTCAGGGAGATTTCCGCGAAGCGCCTGTCCTGGCCGAATTGAAGGAACAATTGAAGGATCTGCCTGTTGACCTTGTAATTTGCGATATGTCGCCTAATATAACGGGCATAGGGATAATTGATCAAACGCGTGGCATGCATCTGGCGGAGCTGGCTCTCGAATTTTGTACGGAGCGGTTGAACTCTGGTGGCAACTTTCTCGTCAAAGTGTTTCAAGGTTCTGGTTTTGACGAGTTTTTTCGCGCGATGCGCGCTACATTCAATCGGGTGGTAACACGTAAACCCCTGGCATCACGAGGTCGGAGCAGCGAAATCTATCTGCTGGGGCTGGGAAAGCGGGATTAGGCATTCCAGACTCCAGACGTGCGAACGCAGATAAATAGACAGGGGGCTGGGAGGCCGCAGATCCCTACGCGACCCGGAGGGTCAGTGGCAGGCATAACGGCTATTATAAATCTAGAAATGGGTTTAGAATGAAACACTCGAGCATTTTGACGGCGCAAGCCAAGGAGATACTTTGAACAATCTCATTAAAAACATGGCCATCTGGCTGGTGATTGCTCTTGTGCTGATGACGGTGTTCAATCAATTCAGTACACGGCAGTCGGGGCAAGCACCGATGGAATATTCCCAGTTCATCGACGAGGTGAAGCAGGGCAGGATCGCCAAAGTAACTATTGAAGGCCGTACGCTCAAGGGTACCAAAACCGATGGCAGACGTTTTACGACGTATACGCCTTCGGACCCGTGGATGGTGAGCGATCTGCTTAAGGCGGGCGTCATAATAGATGCCAAGCCGGAGGAAGAACCTTCTCTTCTGATGAATATTTTCGTTTCCTGGTTCCCCATGCTTCTGCTGATCGGGGTATGGATTTTCTTCATGCGGCAGATGCAGGGAGGTGGCCGTGGCGGCGGTGCTTTTTCATTCGGGAAAAGCAAGGCGCGAATGCTCGACGAGTCCACCAATCAGGTGACATTTGCCGATGTCGCAGGTTGTGAAGAAGCCAAGGAGGAGGTTTCCGAACTGGTGGAATTCCTGCGCGATCCAAGCAAATTCCAGAAACTTGGAGGGCGTATCCCGCGCGGCGTGCTGATGGTGGGAAATCCGGGTACGGGTAAGACGCTCCTGGCTCGTGCCATCGCGGGCGAAGCCAAGGTCCCCTTCTTCAGTATTTCGGGCTCCGACTTTGTGGAAATGTTTGTCGGGGTAGGTGCAGCCCGAGTGCGCGACATGTTCGAGCAAGCGAAGAAGCATGCTCCCTGCATTATTTTCATCGATGAGATCGATGCAGTCGGGCGGCAGCGTGGCGCGGGTCTCGGTGGTGGCAATGATGAGCGAGAGCAGACGCTCAATCAGTTGCTGGTGGAAATGGATGGTTTTGAAGGAACTGCCGGCGTGATTGTCATTGCAGCTACCAACCGTCCGGATGTGCTCGACCCCGCGCTGTTGCGTCCCGGCCGTTTCGACCGGCAGGTGACGGTACCGCTACCCGATATCCGCGGTCGTGAGCAGATATTGCACGTGCATATGCGCAAAGTGCCGATCGCGCCCGATGTACATGCTGAAACCCTCGCCCGCGGAACCCCGGGGATGTCCGGAGCCGATCTCGCCAATCTGGTGAACGAGGCGGCTTTGTTTGCTGCGCGCAGCAACAAGCGGCTCGTGGACATGGAGGATTTTGAGCGCGCCAAGGACAAGATCTTCATGGGTGCGGAGCGCAAATCCGTTCTGATGCCGGAGCGTGAGCGGCGCAACACTGCCTATCATGAATCCGGGCATGCGGTGGTTGCCCAGTTGTTACCCAAGACCGACCCGGTACACAAGGTTTCCATTATCCCACGGGGACGGGCACTGGGCGTGACGATGCAATTGCCGACCGAAGACCGTTTCAGCATGGACCGTGAGGAAATCCTGCAGAATATCGCAGTTCTGTTCGGCGGCCGTATCGCCGAGGAAGTCTTCATGGGTCAAATGACAACGGGGGCATCCAATGATTTTGAGCGTGCGACAGAGATGGCTAGACGCATGGTCACTCAATGGGGTATGTCTGATTCGCTTGGCCCGATGGTTTATGGCGAGAACGAGGGAGAAGTATTTCTCGGTCGTTCTGTCACAACCCATAAGAATGTCAGCGAAGCGACGATGCAGAAGGTGGATATAGAAATTCGCCGCATTATCGATACGCAGTACAGTCTGGCGCGCAAGCTGATTGAAGAAAACCGCGATAAGATCGAGGTTATGGCCAAAGCGCTGCTGGAATGGGAAACCATAGATGCCGAGCAAATCGGCGACATCATGGAAGGACGGACGCCGCGGCCTCCCAAGCCAAACAGGACTGCTCCAACGCCACCCAGGGATAATGCACCTCCCGCGGCCCCTGCGCCCACAGCAACACCGGCCCAGGAAGCTTAGGCAGCAAGTTACTGTCATGCAGTAAAAAATGAAAAAGGCGGTTCATCCCGCCTTTTTCATGCCATCTTTTTCCAATTCATTCATAAACTACCGTGCAATGGGTGAGTCCTGGTGCCATCATCCCCTGTCCCGCCTGTAGAAATTTCTAGTCCCCCTCATCGCCCTCTTGTGATGGGCGTTGTCAACATAACCCCTGATTCCTTTTCGGATGGAGGCTTATTCGCTTCGACTGAGCATGCCCTCAATCATGCTTTCCGCCTGGTCGAAGAAGGGGCAGACCTGCTGGACATTGGCGGTGAATCAACACGTCCTGGCAGCACCCCGGTTTCTGTTCAAGAGGAGTTACGTCGGATTATCCCGGTAGTGGAAGAACTGGCAAGCCAGAACGTCCAGGTTTCGGTCGATACTTCCAAACCCGAGGTCATGCGAACTGCCATCGCCGCAGGGGCAGTGATGATTAACGATGTAAGGGCGCTCCAGACCCCCGGTGCGCTGGAAGCGGTTGCAGAGGGCGGTGTGGCTGCATGTCTCATGCACATGCAGGGCGAACCGGAGAACATGCAGGTCAATCCTCAATATAATGATGTGGTGCATGATG
>DATEEZ010000082.1:0-3836 GCA_035280905.1 Nitrosospira sp. | reverse complement strand
AATATTGTCTCCTCGATCTTCAGCTTGAAGTGTCCGGTAATGAAATCCTTGCGCAGCTTGAGCAGTTCGCTTTCGCTAACCGGATAGAAACGGATCTGGTCAAAGAAACGCAGTAACCAGGGCTTTCCTTCCTTGAAATCGGCTGTCTGGCGGTAACGATTCCACATCTGCACCGTTCGGCCCACAAACTGATAACCTCCGGGACCTTCCATCCCGTATATGCACAAATAGGCCCCGCCTATGCCAACCGCATTCTCGGGCGTCCAGGTGCGCGCAGGATTGTACTTCGTGGTCACCAGGCGATGACGCGGGTCCACGGGTGTGGCAACCGGAGCGCCGAGATAGACGTCACCCAGCCCCATGACAAGATAATTTGCGGAAAATACGATGTGCTGCACTTCCTCGATACTGTCGAGGCCGTTGATCCGACGGATGAACTCGATATTGTTCGGGCACCAGGGCGCATCACTGCGCACTGACTGCATGTACTTTTCTATCGCCAGCCGGGTGGCGGCATCGTCCCAGGACAGTGGAAGATGGACTATGCGTGCCGGGACCTCCATGTCATCGATATCAGGCAATTTCTTTTCCGCGTTGATCAGCATCTCCAGCAACTTATCGCGTGGCAGTACACGGGAATCGAAATGCACTTGCAGCGAACGGATGCCGGGCGTCAGATCCAGAATGCCTTCCAGTTCCCCGTCATTGCACGCTGTCTGCACCCAATCCATCAGCGCATGCGCGCGGAAGCGCAAATTGAGATCGAGTTCGAGCGGACCATACTCGATCAGTAGGTTCTTGTCGCCTGCCTGGCGATATACGACCTGCACCTGACCGTCGCTTTGCGGGATGAAGTGGAGCACAGGTGTGGATTCGGCGGTTACACCCTGCCCCGCCTCCAATGAAACGTTTTGTGAAACCCGAAGGTCTTTTATCCTTGCGTCCTGCTGTAGCTCCAGCGCCAGCGCCTGCTCCATCGACATCCTGTGGAAGCGGACGCGATCGCCCGGCTTGAGCTGTCCCATCTTCCACAATTCAGCCTGGATAATGGTAACCGGGCAGACGAAGCCCCCGAGGCTGGGGCCATCCGGGCCGAGTATCACCGGCATGTCCCCGGTAAAATCCACGGTGCCTATGGCATAGGCGTTGTCGTGGATATTGGATGGATGCAGCCCCGCTTCACCGCCGTCGCTGCGCGCCCAATGGGGCTTGGGGCCGATCAGCCGCACTCCGGTGCGATTGGAATTGTAATGCACTTCCCAATCAGTGACGAAGAGGGTTTCGATATCCTCCTCAGTGAAAAAATCTGGCGCGCCGTGCGGCCCGTACAACACCCCTATTTCCCAGCTGTCGGTGTAGCGCGGTACCAATTCCTCCGGCAGCCCCTGCTCAAATCCGCCATCACCGTCTTTTCTGGCCTCAAAGATATGCAGCACGTCGCCGGTAAGGAGCGTGCGGCCTGCGTGCCCGCCAAAGTGGCCCAGGGTGAATGTGGATTTGCTACCCAGGTAATCCGGAACCCGGATTCCTCCCTGCACCGCAATATAGGCGCGACATCCATGATTTACAAGTTTGCCGAACTGCAACAACGAACCGGCCTTGACGTGATGCGACTGCCAATAGGCAAGCGGTTCCCCATCCAAACGCACCTCCATTGGCGCGCCGCATACAGCAATAACACTGTCACAGTTGAAACGCAACACCGGACCGGAAAGCGTAATCTCCAACCCGGCCCTGTCCTCGCTGTTATTGACGAGACGATTGGCCAGACGGAACGCAAGACCATCCATCGGTCCCGATGGCGGCACCCCGACGCTCCAGTATCCTGTCCGTCCGGGATAATCCTGCACCGTGGTCTGCACTCCCGGAGTGAGGACATCGATCGTATGGGCGGTATAACGAAAACTGTTCAGAAAGCTCGTCGTGTGTCGTCCGCTGCGAAACGCATCGCTACGCAGGATCTGTCTGAGGTAACCGACGTTGGTTTCTACCCCATGCAATGCCGTCACGTCCAGGGCTTCCAGCAGCCGCGCAATGGCCTGCTCCCGGTCCGGCGCGTGCACGATGATTTTTGCCAGCATGGGATCATAAAATGGCGTGACATCGACACCGCGTTCCACCCAGGTTTCCACGCGCGCGGCAGACGGAAACGGAAACTCTGCTGCCGTGAGGATGCCGCAGGAAGGTTGAAAATCCTTGACCGCATTCTCGGCGTACACACGTACCTGGATGGAGGCCCCCTGCGGCTGGATATCGAACGCATCCAGAGGCGGCAGGTCTCCAGCGGCTTGCCGAACCATCCATTCCACCAGGTCGATGCCGGTCACTTCTTCAGTTACCCCATGCTCGACCTGCAGCCGCGTATTCACCTCCAGGAAATAAAATTCTGCGGTGGAGGCATCGAAAATGTACTCCACCGTACCCGCGGACTGGTAGTTGACTGACTGGCCCAAACGTACCGCCGCCTCCAGCAACGCCTGACGCACGCGCGGCAGCAGATCAGGGGCCGGCGTTTCTTCGATCACCTTCTGGTTACGCCGCTGCATCGAGCAGTCACGCTCACCCAGTGCGATCACCCCGCCCTTCCCGTCGCCGAATATCTGCACTTCGATATGGCGTGCCTTCTCGACATATTTTTCCAGAAACAGCCCGGCATCCTTGAAATTGTTCTGCGCCAGGTATTTCACCGATTCGTAGTTTCCACTCAACTCTTCTTTGTTCCAGCACAAACGCATGCCGATGCCCCCACCGCCCGCCGTGCTTTTCAGCATGACCGGGTAACCGATATGGGCTGCCTGGCGCAGGGCATCATCCAGGTCTTCAAGCAATCCTGTGCCGGGCAGCAGCGGCACCTGGTTCTGTAGCGCCAGTTCGCGCGCTGTATGCTTCAAGCCGAATGCGCGCATCTGGTGGGGGGTGGGGCCAATGAAGGAAATACCATGTTCAGCGCATTGCTCGGCAAATTCAGCTTTTTCACTAAGGAAGCCATATCCTGGATGAATGGCATTTGCATGCGCGTGACTCGCAACCTCCAGGATCTTTTCGGCGCGCAAATAGCTTTCCGCGGCGACTCCGCTGCCTATGCAATAGGCTTCATCGGCTTCGATCACATGTCGCGATAGCGCATCCGCCTCGGTATAGACTGCAATGCTCTTCACCCCCATGCGCCGCAAGGTGCGGATAATCCGACAGGCAATGGCCCCGCGGTTGGCTATCAATACTTTTTCAAACATGATTTATTCTCGTCCGATGGAACAACGGCCAGATCAGAAACCCGGCTATATCGATTATGTAAAACTCATATCGTTGGGATCATCCCAGACCAGCAATCGAATGGGCGTGGGATTGTAGGCGTTGCATGGATTGTTCAGTTGCGGGCAGTTCGAAATCAGCACCACCACATCCATTTCGGCCTTCATTTCCACGTATTTGCCAGGCGCAGAGACGCCATCCACGAATTCCAGGCCACCCTCTTCCGTCACTGGAACGTTCATGAAGAAATTGATATTGCTTGGAATATCACGCTTGCTGATACCGAGCTGCTGGCACTCCGGCTCGTGCGCCAGCGCATGCATAAAGTTGTCGCGGCAACTGTGCATGGAAAATTTTTCCAGCGCATACCGCACCGTATTGCTCTCCGCTGCGCATGCTCCCCCCAAAGTGTCATGCCGCCCACATGTGTCAGCAATGATGGCGAGCATTACATTGCCATAGTTCGAGTAGAGCTTGCTGCCGGTGGTCAGATAAAGCTTCTTCTGCCTGCGTATGGTGTCGGCTGCGCTATAGCGCTCCACCGCATGCGAAGCGTTGTAAAACAAGGTATCGACCGCCTGGTT
>DATEEZ010000081.1:0-7347 GCA_035280905.1 Nitrosospira sp. | reverse complement strand
ACAAGCGCGACAGGAGAGCGAGATGTCAGACATCACTCGTGCAACCATCCGGGCAGCAGGCCTTGGGGATGTTGAACACATATTGGCGGAATATCGACAAGCCGTCGCAGAACTGTCGCTGGAAGAATCCGCAAACCTGCTGTGGCGCCCTTATGATGAATTCAAGGCCGCTGTCGAGAACGGGCTGTTTTTCATTATAGAGAATGCGGTTGGCGATTTCATGGCAGGCGCGGGAGTCTTCGACCTGCCAGGTTCAGGCGAAAAAGAGTTGGGGATGTGTTACGTGAAGAAGGAATGGAGAGGCTACGCATTGCAGACGCTCCTTTTGCAAATCAGGATTTGCGCTGCAACACTGGGTCAGGTTCCGGATAAAAGTGAGGGTAATGGCGCGACAAAAAACTTTGCGGCATTGATAACCGGGGTAAAGCCAGCCAATGAACACTCTGCCGCCAATACCGAACGGCTTGGTTTCGAGCCCTTCGCAACACCTCCATCAGCTTCGTTCAATGCCTGCGCTTCCTGCCGGACTCCTCCAACTCCGGATTCAGAGCGTAAGTGCTGCTGCGATTTTTTCTATCTGTCCGATGCCAGACGCGCGGAAGCAATCGAAAAAAGCCTTCAGATGGAAAATTGGAGCCGGATGCGAAACGGGCATGAGCTTGTCGTGACATTGAAAATTCGCCACCTGCTTGATACCGACTTCCGCAATGCGCTGCACGATATTGTACAGGAACTGCGGGTTCCAACGCCTGGCAAGCAAGTGAAATGAGCCGACTTCCTGGAGAGCCTTGACGCTGGGTGGCACATTTTGCCCCGAGCCTTTGGGTCTGTCGATATCACCTCGGTGTGTACTACGAGCTTTCGCAGAAGAAGGCAAGGCAGTGCATTAGCGATTTTCCCTTGCTGCCTGCTATTGCCATTACACAACGTCCTCACTTCAGCGAAACACCGTCGAGATCTCAAGCTTCATGCCTCAAAAATGAGGCTGGGCGGTCGTGGGTGTTCGTGGATCTTTTTCCTTTTTCGGTTATGCTCCAGCTTAATCTGTCTTATCCTCCACTATCTTGATCCGACGGGCTTGCGGTTGAAGGAGCCTAGCTCCGGAGCGGATGGAAGATCAGTCGAGGTATGTGACAACACGAAGAGAAGACCGACCGGCGGCGTCCTCTCCTCCTTCTCTGTCACGGAAAAAGAATATTCGCGCGTACTTCGCCTCGCGAGAAACCTGCCTAAACACATCGCCGCAGGAACAAGCGCAATCCTGCGCTCGCAATCAGTCGCCTCGCGGTTTCCTCTCGCGATCAGCCTTGTTGGCGCGGGAAATTGCGGAAAACAACCATATTGTGCCGATGGTTGCGCAGGCAAAACCAAGCAGACTGAAGAAAGGGACGCCCCATAGAGTGGGGCCGGTGGAGACTGCCATTACGACTGAGGAACCCACGATAACAGCGGCAACCACAATACCAACGACCAACCGGTTGACAGCGCCATCCAGTTGATCGCCGACATGCTTGAGATGGGCCACCTCGATATGAATATCCACTTTACCGCGCCGGGCAGAACGCAACAATCGCGAGAGATCGCGAGGCAGATTGCTTAGCAGACTCGCCAACTCGATGGCGGCGCGCCACCCGCGCTTTGCCATTGCAGCTGGCGCGTAGCGGATTGCCATTGCATCCCGCAACAGGGGCAGTGCTTCGCCTGCAATATCCAGCTCCGGATCGAGCTCTCTTCCCATGCCTTCAAGCGTGATGAATGCCTTGAAAAAGAGCGCAAGATCAGGCGGAAGATGCAGCCGATGTCCGCGCAGGATGGCAACAAGGTCTGCAAGCATGGAGCCAAGCTTGAGCTGCTTTAGAGGGACACCCAGATATTGATCGACAAACAGTTGGATTTCGGTCTTAAGCGCTTCTTCGTTGACGTCACCCTCCCCGGCCCAATCAAGCAACACATCAGCCACTGCGGCGGAGTCATGCTGGACCAGCCCCAGTAAAAGATGAATCAGTTCGCCGCGCCGTTCCTGCCCAAGCATGCCGATCATGCCAAAATCGATGAAAGCAATGCGGTTGCCCGGAAGATAAAACACGTTGCCGGGATGCGGGTCCGCGTGGAACAGCCCGTCCACCACGATCATTTTTATCACTGCTGCCACCCCACGGCGCGCGAGAACCTTGCGGTCGAGCCCAGCCTGATCGAGAGCCGCAACGTCGCGACCGGGAATGCCGCGGATATATTCCTGCACGCACACGCGCTCGCCGGTCCATTGCCAATAGACCTTGGGAATGACAATGATTGGAAGTAACGGTGAGGACTCATCCCCAGCTGCAGGAGGGCGAGCCAGAGGCAAAACGGCTGACGCGTCGTCAGAATAGTCAGCGAAATTCAAGGCAACACGTTCCGCATGGCGGCACTCGGCGCCGAAATCAAGCTCCCGCCGGAGGGATTGGGTAAATTGCGCAACCACTTCCTGCCAATGAAAGTGGCGCAGCTCCGAGTTGCTGGTTTCGATGAGTTCCGCAAGCCTTGAGAGCCAGCGCAAATCAGCTTCAACCACCGCCCGAATGCCGGGGCGCCGCACCTTGACCACAACTTCGGTGCCATCTTCCAAGCGTGCGAGATGCACTTGGGCAATAGACCCGGCGGCAAACGGCTCCGGATCGAAGGCGGCAAATATTTCCTCCGGCGGAGCGCTGAGATCTTCAGTGAGTTGCTGATGAACTTCGGGATAGGGAGAAGCTGGCGTACTGTCCTGCAGCTTGCTGAATTCGACAATCCATTCAGGATCGAAAAGATCGACGCGTGTTGCCAGAACCTGACCGAGCTTGACGAAGGTAGGGCCCATCTCCTCCATCGCGCGTCGCACACTTGCTTGAGGTTCAAGCTGTGCCAGTTCGGTGGCTTCGTTCCAATGCAACGCGCGTCCGGCACGCTCCAGCACATGGGCAAACCCGAGCCGGCGCACCACATCCCCGAAACCGTGCCGTATGAGGATTGACGCAATCTCGTGCAGCCTCCCGAGATCACGTGCCGCGGTCATTGCCTGCCAGAGCATCAGATATCCTTCGGATTCATTTCGATCTGACCTTTACCTTTATCTAATCCCGCTCCAGCCTCTGGACGGTGTCGTACAGCCACGCTTCCACCGCGTGAGCATTGGCGCCGTGATGTATCTCGCGATGGCAATTGGGACATAGCGCCACTGCATTGGAAACAGCATCGGCTCCACCGTCAGCCAGATCCTGAACGTAATGCAATTCGAGATAAGGTAATCCATCCAGCCCCTGGAATGGAGCCGGTTTTTCACATGACTCGCAAATTCCATCCGCCTGCTGCAACACCCATGCCTTCACGCTGGGATCACGGCGGAATTGCGCGATAGATATGCGCCTGCGTTCAGGTCGGTCATTACCGGTGGGCTTGGGGAGGTCTTTCTGTTCTGCTGCCTCGCGCACTGTAATCTCAAAGGCGGCTACTGGAGCTACCTTTTGCCCACTGGTCTGCTCCAGTAATTGTTCGATCTGCGCAGCAACAAGGGGCTCGATATTTTTTGCCGGCTTCAGCCCGGTCATCCATCGGCGTCCCATCAACGAAAGAACATAGGAAATGTTCTGCATGCGAGCTTCAAAAGCCTGTTCGCTGTGGCCAAACCTTTCCACCAACTTTTTGTAATACTGTTTCTTTACAATGAGCTGTCCCGCACGCTCATTGCGCTGCATCTCCACGTAAGCTTCAACGGAAGCCTTCAGTTCTTCGTCGATCCAGGAAACGTCATCCATGCTTTTCTGCCAATTAACGAGCCATAGTCAGGATTATGACTCGGTGCTCACACCTGTGCAAATTCGACCTCTGCAATAGGTGCGTCACCGCACAGAACGCGACAGTTTACCGTTCCTAAAATTATCATGTTTTTTGCCTTCGCTTTTAAGAAACTAATCACCAATAATAAACAATAGTGTCAGCAAGAGGGAGTTCTCGGTCATTTGCTTTTTTTCTTCATTTCAATGGAGTGGACATGAAAACTTATTCTGTTTTTAGCGCGGCTGCCAGATTCACAGCATTGCTTGCGTTGACTCTGGGCTTGGCTGTGGGTTTGGGAGGAAACGTTCAGGCACAGGAGGGAATGCATGACGGCCATAAATCCGATTCGAAATCCCAGGGCATGGATAAAAAAGAACTGCCCTGTGGCGGGCCTAGCGTAATTAAATGCGCCAGGGGTATGTCCTGCGTGGATGATCCGTCAGACAAGTGCGATCCCACCAAAGACGGCCTGAACTGTCCGGGCAAGTGTGTAGCGGGCGGGGGCGAAGAAACAAAAGTCAAGCAACCTTGCGGTGGCCCCAGCAGAATCAAATGCGCAGGCGGAATGGTTTGCATCGATGATCCATCGGACAACTGCGATCCCACCAAGGATGGGCTTGACTGCAAGGGGATGTGTGTAGCCAAGTAATGGGAGACTAATGGGAGACATTTGGGAAAACGCAATGTGCTGCAAGTAATTCGGCTTTTCGTTTCCCTATGCATCTTACGGACTTGCACCGTAAGAATATTCCCGTACTTGTACTAGATGCATAAATTAAAAACCCGCCATTTGGCGGGTTTTTATTGAACTTCAACTGACGTATCTCTCGCCGCCGGGATGCTCCACTAGCGGCGCCAGATCAATCAAATTAATCTATAACGTTCAGAGTGCCGGGCAAGTGAATGTTCTTGGGATGAAGTTGGCACCAGATGGTGAAGGCGCCGGATTTGTCAGCTTTAAAGCTGATGGTCTTGGTTTCCCCTGCCTTGATTACTTCGGAGACTTTAAATGCGTCAATGGAAAATCCTTCGCTGATCGGTGACTTGTTCTCAATCGTAACCTTCACTGTCGTGCCCTTCTTGACAACCAGTGTCTCCGGTTCATTGAGAACATTAAAAGCCCGAATATTTTTTACCGTAACACCCTCAACCTTGAGTTCAGGAATAGTCGTGTCATAGGCGTTGATAACAACTGTGAGTTTGTGCTCTGTTGCGTGCACCGCCCCAGTCAGCAGCATTCCAAAAGCCAGACCCGCAAACATTGCCTTGTTTATTTTCATCATTAGTTTCCTTTCAAAGTTAGTTAGTTTTAATTAAATGGCATTTCTGGAACCAATACTTTGTATGGGATGACGCCGAATGTCAAGAGCCACTTTCTCATCAACTCCTGGCTTGGGGAAAAAATTTTCCCCGTCGTTTCAACGCAATCATGATTATCCGAAATCTCCCTTGTCATCTCATTACTGCAAAAGGAAATAGAACAGTCGTCTAATCAGTCACTTGGATTTATTCTTTTCCGGTTTCCGGATTTCTTGCTACAACTTCGAGAAAGAAGCCCTTACGTCAGCAAGCCGCCGAGACAAGTCTGATTCAGATTCACTGGCAAATCCCGGACTGTTGTATTTATCACACAACCCGGCATTTCACCTTGGAAATTAGTGGCGTCCCCAGGGGGATTCGAACCCCCGTACTCACCGTGAAAGGGTGATGTCCTAGGCCTCTAGACGATGGGGACCAGAGGACTTTGAAATGCTTGAAACCCGTTTGCCGTCAGTTTGTGATATTGCCATAAACTGGTGGAGGTAAGCGGGATCGAACCGCTGACCTCTTGCATGCCATGCAAGCGCTCTCCCAGCTGAGCTATACCCCCGGCAAAAGAAGGCGAATTATACTGAGCGCCATTTTTCCCGTCAATGTACAGGTAGAAATATATCGTCCCCATCATCCCGCCGACTGGCCATTCCGCGAAGAATTGATCCTTTCGCCCCTGATCATCCTGGCCGCTTCTCCTCCCGTTCGACCTGAGTTTGTCGAAGGTGAGAGAGAGCTCAGGACAGGCCTGTCGAAGGGGAACGATGGCGGGATGAGTTGTCGAATATCCCTAACGTTTAGGCCAATCTGTACTGAAACTGCGTCACCTATCAGCGGGGAAGGTACTCAAGCTCCTTGTCCATCCTCCGCAGTGTTTCCTCCCTGCCCAACAATTCCAGCACCAGGTTGATCGCCGGGGTCTGCGCCTCTCCTGTAACCATGACGCGTAACGGCATTGCCACCTTCGGCATCTTCAAGCCATGTACAGTTGCGGCAGCCTTGATTGCGTCGTTGATGGCATGGCTTTCCCATTCAACCGTTGCAAGTTTTGTCCGCAAATCGAGAATCGGAACTTTAGCCTCAGCGGTGAAATACTGCGCCCTCAGTTCCTCCCCCGGCTCCAGCGGGCGGAAAAAGTAAACTGCCGCATCCGCCAGTTCCGCGACAGTATTGACGCGCTCCTTGAGCAGATTCACGACCTTGCGCAAATCGGGCATTCCGCCACCAGCGACATCACAGCCATCCGCCGTAAGAAAAGGCTTTACCAATTCCGCCAACCGCTCATTATCCGCGGTTTTCAGGTACTGCTGGTTGAGCCATTGCAGCTTCTCCGGATTGAACTTCGCAGGTGAGCGATTGATATTGGATAAATCGAACCACTCCACCAACTGCTCCCGGCTGAATATTTCTTCATCACCATGCGACCAGCCCAGCCGGGCCAGATAATTCACCAATGCCTCCGGCAGATAGCCATCTTCACGGTACTGCATCACTGACACCGCACCATGCCGCTTCGACAAGCGCTCGCCGTCCGCACCGAGAATCATCGGCACATGCGCATATTGCGGCAAAGGAGCACCCAACGCTTTCAGTATGTTAATCTGGCGCGGGGTATTGTTCACGTGATCATCACCCCGAATCACGTGCGTGATGTTCATATCGAGATCATCGATCACCACGCCGAAGTTATAAGTCGGCACGCCATCCCCGCGCAGCAGCACGAGGTCATCCAGTTCGCTATTGGCAACAGTGATCTCGCCCTTTATGAGATCCTTGAACGTTACCTCCCCATCCAGCGGGTTTTTCAGCCGCACCACAGGCTTCACACCAGCAGGAGGCGTTTCTTTGGAATCGCGCCAGCGGCCATCATAGCGGGGCTTCAAACCCGCTGCGCGCTGCTGCTCGCGCATCGCATCCAGCTCTTCCCTGCTGCAGTAGCAGTAATAGGCGTGGCCCGCACTCAATAACTGTTCCGCTACTTCATGGTAGCGTTCGAGGCGCTGCATCTGGTAAAACGGCCCCTCGTCGTAATCCAGCCCCAACCACGCCATGCCCTCCAGAATCGCCTGGGTGGATTGCGCCGTGGAACGTTCCAGATCGGTATCCTCGATCCGAAGGACGAATTTACCGCCATGTTTGCGGGCATAGGCCCAGGAAAACAGGGCTGTGCGAGCACCGCCAATATGAAGATAACCTGTGGGGCTGGGAGCAAAACGGGTGCGAATCATAAGTAAAGAC
>DATEEZ010000080.1:0-7301 GCA_035280905.1 Nitrosospira sp. | reverse complement strand
GCCAAAGGAAATGTCGAAGCGAAACTGGCTGTTATCAGGCGGCACTCCGTTGATAAGGTCTATGAGGCCTACCGCGTTCGCCTCGTCGGACCACGGCCATCCGAGGTGAGCCAGGGTAACACGCAGATCGGGATAATCGCGTATCGCTTCGTAAAAGCTGGGACGACAGAAACGCCCCGACTTTCCATCAATGAAAATACCACTATGGAACAGGATCGGAATTCCCAGGCGGGATGCCGTTTCATAAACGTCCCGTGCGCAGTCATCATAAGGGTACCATCCAGCTGGCACCATTTTGAGTCCCTTGAGCCCCAGCTCGTGCGCGCGGACAAGATCTTCGCACGCAGCCGGGAGCGACGGGTTGACTACCGCAAACCCGATTAATCGATCGGTGTTATGGCCTATCAGCCGCGAAAGATAGTGGTTTGCCGACCTTAACGACGCACTGTCGTGCATGGAATACGCGCCGCTCAAAAACGGTGCAAGCACAACGGCCTTGTCCACCTGTGCCTGATCCAATGCCCGTAGAACGTCATCTACTTTTTCGTCCCCTGAACAATGAATATGAGCGTCTATTATCATGCTCGATCACACTGCGGTTCTATCGGCAACACGTTCTTTTTCTCTCTCAATGAGTTGCCGGATAAGCTCTGCCGCCTTTTTTCCTGCCAGGAAAGCATGATCGGAGTTGTAGTATTCCCACTCGCTGTAGCGTCCGGCCAGAATAATATCCCGCTCCGAAAGCCATTGCCGGATGGTTTCCACGCTCTGCTTTCTCGCATGGTCATATACCACATAGGCGTACGGCATATCGACCAGATTGGCCGTAATCAATTTATCCTCCCGGGTAAACAAACCAACCTTGATGCAGTCTTCCACGCATCGGTCGATCAACTCCTGGCCGTCGAGTGGCAGCGGCTTGGCTGGCGAGTAGGATATTTCGCAGGTGAGACCAAATCCGCCCGGCGGATTGCAGGCAGGGCTCGCATTTCCCTGGAGGAAAACCCGATGGAAGATAGTATCTTCTGGATAATATATCCAGTGCTTATCTGAAATGTTTTCCCTCCCGATACCCAAGTTGACGCAGCGAACCGAAACGTGCCGTAGTGTAGCCGCGGCTTTTCTGATTGGTTCCGGCGCTTCGTCTCCCATGCTGCGGATCAGCTCGGGTAGCGGCATGGTGCTGACCAGGTGCTGGTACCGGTAGCGCCTTCCATCCGCCAATGTAACCAAATGTTGGTCCGGTGAAATGCGGGCAACATCTGCGCTGAGCTCAATGGTGCCTTTGATATGGGGAACAAAGGCAGACATCATTGCCTGAAACCCCCCACGGAGAGGATAGCCGAAGCGCGCATTGGGTCCCATGGGTTTGGCGACAGGCCGCAGTGCGCCTTCTATGATTTCCTCCAGATCAGGCAGCGGTACGCGGCCTCCAAGCCAGGAAGTTTCCATTTCCGTCAGTGGAACCGTCCAAAGCTTCCTGTTGTACGGTATTGCAAAATGTTTGGCGATGCCTGACCCCCACACCCGGTAGATGAAATCTTCGAAGTTTTCCACTTTGCTTCTTTCAACCACGCCTTCGGCGGATCGTACTTTGCCTGATTCGGGCGCTATACTCCCGGTTCCGTCCGCGCAACAATCAGATACAACGGCAGCCGCGCCATCCGTACCCTGGCAGGCCCCTTCCATTGATTTTGCTGGCGGCGGAGTCTTTAACGCGCCATAACGCGCTTCCATCGCTCCTACGATGCATTCCTTGATGACATCCGCCGGCAGCCCATAGAGGGCCCCCTGGAATGGATAACGGGTATGAACGCCTTTGCTGTAAACCCAGGCTTCACGGTCCTGCCAATGAACATTATCCCCGAGCAGAATTTTGTAGAGTTGGTGAACATAGGCATCGTTTGAAAACATGATGTGACCGGCGTGATCGAAGGTGAAGCCCTTGTCTTCAATCGACCGGCACCATCCACCCACTATCGGGTTCTTGTCCAGCAGCAGCGTTTCTTCATCAAGATGATAAGCGGCACTCAACCCGGTCGGTCCCGCCCCGATAATGACACACTTCCTGTCTTCGGCAGAGGCAGGTTCAATATCCCGATGGATGGAGGACTCCGGTTCTATGAAGCGGCGTACACCCCTCTTTGATCCTTCGTTTTGCAGGACGACACTCTGCATGAGCTCATGCATTTTTTCCGCCGTTGTATTCCATGAGTTTGCCGATACTATTTCCCGCATCCTGATAATCGTTTGAGTATTATCTTCGGGTGTTGTCAGCAATGCATCCTCGCAAGCCCGAACGAAAGCCTGTGGTGTATCTGCAATCGACACGACTTCCCCATACAGTTCCACTACATCGGCAACGGGTGTGCTGACTATGGGCAATTCGGCAGCCATGTACTCCAGCGTCTTGGTCGGGCTGATGAAGCGTGTGGATTCGTTCAGTGCAAACGGCAGCAAACATACGTTCCAACCAGCCAGAAAATGCGGAAGGGCCTTATAGGGCTGCTGACCCAGGTAGTGGATGTTATGCCGTCGTGGCAATGCGCTGTGGCTGATCTTCGCGATGGGTCCAACCAGGATGATCTGCCATTGCGGGTGCGCCTCCGCCAGGCGATCGATGAGTTCCAGGTCAATCCGCTCATCGATCACACCATAATAGCCGAGCCGCGGGCCGGGTATATCCTCGTGAGCCGGATGGCGATTGCTCCGATCCCTTGCTTGTTCAAAATGTACGACGTCTACACTGCTCGGAAAGCAGTGTACGTTCGGGTGACGAGCCCGTTTTGCCCGGTAGAGGCTTGGTCCGCCGGTAAAAACGAGGTCAGCAACTCTCAGCAGCGCATTCTCCCGTTGAAGCATTTGCTTTGGCGGATTCTTGAAAGCAGCCAGTTCGTCCATGCAATCATAGATAACCACCGAGGGTTGCAGCTCCCGCAGCAGTGGTAACGCCATCGGAGTATAAAACCAGGCGATGTGTTCTTCTTCCAGAACAACGAATTCCCGCATGAGCTTGATCAGATGCGGCAGTTGCTCATCATGAAAACCCGGTGCGGCGACCGTTGTGTGAGGTTTGACCACGGTAATATTCGGCACCGGCTGGAAGTATTCGAGGAAAGTATCGTGCTCGTGCAGAGTCGGCTCTTCAATGAAAACAATTTTGTAGTTTTCAGCAAGGCGGGAGAGAAGATGTTGGGGCCGTTGATATACAAAGTCCCAGCGCAGGTGTGAAAAAACAATAATTGTCGTCATGGGGGTTCCTTGAGTGTTAGATGGTGCTTGGATTGAAAGGCAATGTGAAAAAAAATTTTCAGTCAGGCGTTGGGCGTCTCTTAGGCCAGCGGCATATGGCTGCGATAAAATCCGCTGGTACTGCGTTTCTTTTTCCCCCTTGATATTTACATCCCATAGACCGCTTTTATGCCAGTGTTCCGGGTTATCCCAATCCGGTCGATCCACGATGGGGTACAGGCAGATTCCATGCAGATCCACGCCAGACCGTTGCGCCATTACCGCATGCTGAGCCACTTCCTTGATCCACGCGCCCCTGCCGCTTCCGACATGACTGGTTTCCGAGATTAAAACAGGGCGGTGATAGCGGTGATAAA
Organism: Nitrosospira sp.; assembly: GCA_035280905.1. GTDB lineage: Bacteria > Pseudomonadota > Gammaproteobacteria > Burkholderiales > Nitrosomonadaceae > Nitrosospira. The sequence goes on along the minus strand of DATEEZ010000080.1, from coordinate 3,693 downwards.
CTTCGTTTAGAAGGTCATACAATGGAACGCGGCGGGGATGATCGAGGTGCCAGAAGAGAGGGAGGCTTGCCTCCCATTTGTCGCCGCCAGATTCCCATTGATTGCTGTGGTAGTAGTTGACCCCGATCAGGTCCAGAAAGTGGGGCGCGCCCCCCAGCTCAGGCTCCATGCGTCCGCAGATCATGTCCCAAGCTTCGAATTGGGATTGCCTGTATATCTCTGCGTGATTCTCAAGATCAGGCCGGTCATCAGGGGCAACGACGTGTATCAGCGGATCGCAATGAAGAATGCGAGCGGAAGGGTTGATTTTCCAGATTTCCTCGCAACCTTTCAGCGTTGCTCGCACCAGCTGCCGTTTCAACTCCGCTCCGTCGTCACTGTTGGGATTGGCACACATGAAGCGATTTCGCGCAGATATCCAAGTGGTGAAGGAGATTTCGTTAATGGGCGTGTAAATGGAAACAACGTCGCTGGTCGAAAATGATTCAAGATATTCCACCGCCTGAGAACAAAACAGCGAAAACCGATCAATGAAATCAGGCGAATAGGGGTCGATATCATCCGGCCAGCCGTAATGGCATAACGCCCATATGACCTGTAAGCCAAAGTCTTGAGCCGCACGCGCGCGTAGTTCGAGGGATGAAAAGTCGAAGCGTCCGTCTTTTTCCACTGATCGCCAACCCACACTTTCGCGGATCGTCTTTATTCCGAAATCCTCTAGCTTGGAATAATCGTGATATGCCAGATCCACATGCTGCGTGGCGTGATTCATGGATAAGGGCAGTCCCTTCCCATTGATGTGGTCCGAACCTTCATAGCCTGCTTGCCAGAAAGAAAGGAATATTTTGTTATTGATCGCGTTCATCGAACAATGAGTCTGAGAGCAAACTGTCGGGAGGCTGTGAACCTTGCGTTAATCGGTAATAATGCTTTTAGCATTCTTGTTACTCCGGTAGAAAACGCGGCGACTGCTATGATCGAGGTTTTTAGGGGAAGCTACTGTGCGATAACGAACAATTCACTTTACTCGTACAGCATCTACGGGTTCTGTCGTGGCTCCATCCAACCCTACGATCTTTCGACAGACTCAAGATCAGGGCGAACGGACATGAAGGGGCCCAGGCAATGAGCACCACTTGCGCCTTGTGGTCGAAATAAGCTGTCGCCTCGGCCGAGGCGGATGAAAGTGGTCAAGGGGAATTGCTTCCCACGACGCGCCGTCCCCCCAACCCCGATGGAAAAGTTGCGTCAGCCATTCTCTCCAACATTTTCGAGCCACAATTCAAGGGCAATACTTTGCTGAATCGACGGAGACTAAGCTTGATGCGGAAGCGGAAGCAGCCGCATTCCAGGATCCCGAACGGGGCTCCGGACGTCACTAAGAGAGAGTATGTGAGCTGCTGCCCCTTCCGCGAAGCGTCATGCTGACATTCGAGCAATTGTTCAGCTTTCTTCCTGCAGCCATCCTCATCACGGCTTCACCGCGTCCAGACAATCTGATGGTGCTCGGCATGGGGATTTCAAAGGGCCGCAAGCAGGGAATCGCATTTGGTTTGGGGTGCGCGCTTGGCTGCCTAAGCCATACGTTCCTGGCCGTTGCGGGTGTAAGTGCACTCATTGCGGCATCACCTGCGGCGTTCACCTTGCTCAAGGTGAGTGGCGGGCTTTACTTGATGTTTCTGGGGTTCAATGCGTTGCGTAGCACTGGAGACAGGAAGGTAGAGGTATTGCAGGCGGCTAAGCAAACGCTGTCGAAGCTGTTTTTCCAGGGCGTCTTGGCAAATGCAATCAACCCCAAAGTGGTTCTGTTCTTTCTTTCATTCTTGCCACAGTTCGTCATACTGGCTAATGGAAACGTGGTGTGGCAAATGGCTGCGCTGGGCCTGGCCTTCACTGCCCAAGCCGCCGTGTTGTTCGGCCTTCTTGGCTACTTTTCTGGGGCAATCGGTCAGCGGTTCAATACCAACCCAAAAGCAGGTGTAATTCTTGACCGCATTGCCGGTGCTGTGGTCATTGTACTGGGCTTGCGTCTGATCGTTTCTCTCTGATTGCTTGCAGACTAACGTGTCAAGCTCATAGCTTTGCCCGCTGGAACTCGGACCCTTCCTGACGCAGCCTTTGGCCTTAGTCCAGGTAAATTTTTTCTTATCTTTAAACCTCTTCGGCTTAACGAACGAGGCTCCAGGTAGGGATTGATCCCCTCCCTTGATTATTAAGAATAATTTTTTTAATTTACTACGGCGACAGAATTCGGAATATTACCGGTGATCTGATCAAAAACTCCGCCCCTGGAGAAATGTATCTTCTGGGCTTTCTGCCAGCTACCGGAAACCTCGTCAACGTTAAACAACTCAAGGTGGGGAAAGCGGTCCTCGTACCCGGCGGCAATGGAGGGATTCCGAGGACGGTAATAGTGCCTGGCGGCGATATGCTGCGCCTCGGGTGTATAAAGATATTCGATGTATGAAGCCGCTACACCGGGTGAGCCTTTCCCGTGTGCAGCTTTTTCCGTGACACTTGTCACGTGTTCAGCCACTATTGATATGGACGGGGTAACGATTTCAAACTCATCCTTTCCGCTATTTTGAACGATCAGGTGCGCTTCATTTTCCCACGTGAGGAGTACATCTCCTGTATTGAGAAAGACAAAGGTAGTAGTCGAATTTCCCGGCTTTTTACCCTCGTAATCCACCATCTGGGCGTTGGCATACAATTGGCTGACAAATTCACGCGCAGCCTGTTCGTTGCCGCCTGATTGCCTAAGCGCGTATCCCCAGGCCGCAAGATAATTCCAGCGACCGCTTTCAGACAGCTTTGGGTTTGCGGTAACTACTTTTATATCGGGTCGCGCCAGATCACCCCAATCCTTGAGTTTCTTGGGATTGCCTTTCCTTACCAGAAACACGATGGTCGAGGTATAGGCTGAAGGATAAGAGCCTTTCCGGAAATCCTGCGCTAAAAGTTCATGGGAGCGGGGTGCAATAAATCTTTCCTTATCATGCAGCTTGTCTACATCGTAGGACAGCGCAAGGGCGGGAACATCAAGCCCATCGACCGTAATGTTTATCGGCTTCCCGGACCTGCTCCGAGCCTGATCGACTTTGATGTCAAGGCCAGTCCAGGCTTTCCACCGAGAGGCAAACGCACCATTCAATTCCTCGTATAACCGTCCCGGGGAGCCAGCAGAACGCTCGGAAAAATTATTCAAGGTGGCGTAAGCAGCACCCAGGCTCACCAGCAATATAAAGATACCTACAGCAAAGCGGGAACTATCAAGTGACATTTTTCATTTCCTCTTAATAACACAAAAAACCGGGAAACCTTTTTGCGCTCATGATGTTGGTTTTATTTCGCGTGTAGAGGCGGGTTTTTTTACCTCTTTCCCTGGAGCAAGCGATCAGGCATAAATTGACGCTTGTTCAGCGCCACCCTATCAAAGTGGACATAGGAATTTCGTTACCTGCCCAAGTAACACCGCTGCCAGGACAGTTCTGGCCCTAACCCCCCATTGAGGTGGGGCGGGGGGCGCTATCGGCAGGGTGAGAAGGAGGGTTAATGGGAGCTATGCCAACGCTGAGCCCTGTTCTGTTTTCCCAGAACACTACAGATTCAGGAAAACCGACGAGCTCTTCTTCGTGCACATAGGGGGCTAAGGAACGATAGGTTTCCCGCGGATCGCAGGGTGGATTAGAA
>DATEEZ010000079.1:0-11343 GCA_035280905.1 Nitrosospira sp. | reverse complement strand
GAGTGCCAGCGTGGGACAGTGAAACGCGAGATCCCAGGCGGCAAACCACGGGTACTCCCAGGTGTCTGGCATGGAGATGACATGGCGCGCCTTGAGATGGGACCATGCGTGGTTGCGCCCCTGCCGCCTCGATTCCCGCGGTGTTGCCTGGTCGCCTTTCAGCCAGTCGGATACGTCGTAGTGATAGAACTGCTTGGTCCATATCATGCCCGCCAACGCTTGCCGCAGGATACGCTGATCCTCGGCGGGTGCGTCGTCGGTCAGAAACGTCTGGAAAAAACTATCTGCTTCAGCGCGGCGTTGCGCAAAAATCCTGTCCTGATCTTCGAACGGCTGAAGACGGGACTCCGCCGTGAGCACCAGCTCAATCATGCCTGTCTTGCCCGGCGGGATTGCGAGCTTATGTGCTGCGCCGAATTTTGTTCCCTTTTTCGCGGAATTTACAGCGGACTGCTCACCTTCCATGAGATAACGGTGAAAGGCATCTTTGACATAAGGTCCGGCGTTGGGTGCGCCCCATAACCTGGTGTTGTTGGTCTCATTCTCCGTATAGAGAAGATCGGCTTGCTGCCGGCCGTAGAGATAGTAGTTTCCCAGCGCAGGATGCTCTGCCATCACCGCCCAGGCAGCACTTTGGGGCGCGGAAGTAGCGTGCAGGAGGGGTTTTACCTCATCTTTTCCGGACCAGGACCAGTAATTGCGAAACCACAATTGCGGCAGCAGCCACAGTAAAGCTTCCTCTTTCCCACGATTGCTTGCAATTATGCGGATGTGCAGTTCATGAGGGGACGCCTTGGCGTAGAAGATTTCCACATCCCAATAGCGGTTCTCCGAGAAAGCGTCGCTATCAATCAGGTTGAACGGCGGCTCTGCGCGCGAGCGGCGAGCGTTTTCCTCGATCAACCGCGTATAGGGGAATGGGGATTGCGGATATTTGTAGAGGTAATGGAGCCACGCGTGAGAAGGCGTAGCGTCGAGGTAGAAATAGCATTCCTTTACGTCTTCCCCCCGATTACCCTGATTGCCGGTGAGACCGAAGGCGCGCTCCTTGAGGATGGCATCCCTGCCGTTCCAGAGCGCCAGCGAGAAGCAGAGATGCTGCGCCTCGTCCGAGATACCGCCCAATCCATCCTCATTCCAGCGATAAGCGCGGGAACGCGCCTGATCATGGTCGAAATATTCCCAGGGTGTCCCATCCGGACTGTAGTCCTCCCGCACGGTGCCCCATGCGCGTTCTGAGAGGTACGGTCCCCACAAACGCCAACTCTCCCGGCCTTGGTGCTGGTTTTCCAATCGTTGCCGTTCGGCATCCGTTGGGGTGGCCATGACGTTATCTCTCCGATTGTTTCACACACCTTCCTTCGGCTTGCCAGGATTGACGGCGGCGGATCGCGCCAGGAAAACGAGTTGCCCGTTTTCCCCTTTTACGGGCACTGCCCGCATCATCCCACACCTTGAGCCGTCTTCAGTTCCGGTGTCAGATGTGGGGCAATAACCTGCAACAGTTGCCCGAAGATTTTTGGATTACCCGCAACCACGTTACCGCTTTGCAGATAGGTATCGTTGCCTTCCATATCACCCACCAGTCCGCCTGCCTCGGTAATGAGCAGGCAGCCGGCTGCCATATCCCAGGCTGACAGCCCGAACTCCCAGAAGCCATCGTATCGTCCTGCCGCCACGTAAGCCAGGTCAAGCGCCGCCGAACCAGGGCGTCGGATTCCTGCCACACGGGGCATGATGTCCTTGAACATGGCAAGGTAGGCTTCAGCATGCGTGAATTCGCGAAACGGGAAGCCTGTGCCGATCAGGCAGTCGCCAAGCTTGCTGCGCTTGCTCACGCGCAAGCGATGGTCATTGAGATAGGCGCCTGCCCCGCGGCTTGCGGTGAATAACTCGTTGGCAGCCGGATTGTAGACAACTGCTTGCGACAAAACGTTTTTATGCATCAATCCAATCGAGACCGAGTAATGCGGGAAACCATGAAGAAAATTGGTGGTGCCATCCAGGGGGTCAATGATCCACTGATATTCAGACTTGCCCGGATCACCTTGGGCACCGCTTTCTTCTGCTAGAATGGAATGACCGGGATAGGCATCGAGCAGCGTCTCGATAATCGCGTTTTCTGCCGCGCCGTCTACTTCGCTGACAAAATCATTGTGCGCTTTACGCGAAACATTCAGTAAATCCAGGTTCTGTGCAGCACGATTGATAATACCGCCTGCGCGGCGCGCGGCCCTTACCGCGATGGTGAGCATGGGATGCATTTGTCGGAATTCAAAATAAAGTGAATCGTGGATTTTAACCCAGATAATCCATCAGGACGCGAGGATGACGAGCCAGATTGCGAGACAGTTTTGTCGGCGGGAGAAATGCATAACCTTGTCTACGAATCCGGGCAAGCGGCGAAAATAGCCACAAACTGACTGCCACCACTCGCACAGGCTCGGAGAGTCGCCTCTAAAGGAAGTCCCTAACGGATTATCCGGGTTAAATATGAATCCCCTCCATCCGCTTGATAAAGTCCGAATTGTCCTGAGCCATACCAGCCACCCCGGTAACATAGGGGCGGCGGCCCGGGCGATGAAGACCATGGGGCTGAACTGGCTCTATCTGGTGAATCCCAGGCTTTTTCCTGACACGGAGGCTGAAAGGCGGGCGACTGGCGCGCTGGATATCCTCCACAAGGCAAAAGTTTGTGGCACGCTCGATGCCGCGCTCAGCGGCACTGTTCTGGCAGCGGCGGTAACGGCTCGCCAACGCGATCTCTCCCACGAAGTTTTTGATGCCCGGCAGGGTGCATACAAACTCCTCGATCTTGCGCAAAAGGATTTCGTTGCACTGGTGTTCGGCACGGAAATGTCCGGCCTTACCACGCTTGAAGTCAGCAAGTGCCAGATTATCATTCATATTCCTACCAACCCGGAGTATTCATCTCTCAATCTCGCCAGCGCAGTACAGGTCATGGCATACGAATTGCGCATGGCCTGTATGGGATTGCTGGAAACCGCGCCTGCTTCGTTGGCCCCGCGTGGCGGCGGAGCGGCGGCGACCTTCAATGAAATCGAGTTGCTCTACGCTCACCTGGAGCAGGTTGCGATCAGCAGCGGTTTTCTCGATCCCCAGGAACCAAAACGGCTCATGCAGCGCCTGCGAAGACTGTTTGCCCGTGCACGGCTGGAAAAGGAGGAGGTTAATATATTGCGAGGGATACTGGGTGCCTGTGAGAAGCGGATGCAGGCGAACGCTGCTGCTTCCCGGTGTGCCCCTGATAGCGAACGAAAGTGAGTAATGGCGGGAAAGTTGACCGTAGTCAGGTTTAAACGAAAATAGCCAAACAAAATAGTTGACCATGATAAAGGGGATTTATATACTTGACCAACGTTGTCGGGTATTGAATGTCGCATCGAACTGAAAGGGATCCTGAAGGAGCATCGGGTATCCCGGGCCGTCGTGTGCAGGCGCTGGCCCTGAAATAAGTTTTATCCACGGCCTTAACCCCGGCAACCCTGGGCACTTTGCCGATTATTTCGCGGTTTCCACTCAGTGAATTTCTATTCGGGAGCAAAAAATGCGATTAACAACCAAGGGTCGTTTTGCAGTAACGGCAATGATTGATCTTGCGTTGCACAGCGCGGATGGGCCGGTTACATTGGCGGGTATCAGTGAACGGCAGAAAATTTCATTGTCTTATCTCGAACAGTTGTTCGGAAAGCTGCGGCGCAGCAAGCTGGTAGGCAGCGTGCGCGGACCTGGAGGCGGCTATCGCTTGACCAAACCAATGAACGAGGTAACTGTAGTAGACATTATTCTGGCTGTGGATGAGCCCATTGATGCCACCCAATGCGGAGGCAAGGAAAACTGCCACAATGACCAGCGCTGCATGACGCACGATTTGTGGGCAAACTTGAATGCCCGGATACGCGATTACCTGGCGCTGGTTACACTGGAGCAGCTCGTATCAAATCCCAAAGTGAAGGATATTGCTGTCTTGCAGGATATGCGAGCCTGTGCCCCATCGCAACCCAGTACAGTTCTTGCCTGAGCGGTAACAGTCTGCTGCTTTCAAGTCCGATTTTCATTTCGACGAGCCTGCAGGGCGCGGAAAATGACTTACGCCTACTTCGACCATAACGCCACGACTGCTGTCGATAATACAGTGCTTGATGCCATGCTGCCGTATTTCCAGGAAGAGTACGGCAATCCTTCCAGCCGACATGCGCCTGGTATTACGGCTCGTCGGGCGGTTGATCGCGCGCGCGGGCAGGTGGCTGATGCAGTGGGAGTCCAGCCGTCGCAAGTGGTCTTCACCAGCGGCGGATCGGAAGCCAATAACCTGTTCATTCAGGGTGCAGCGGGTTACATGAAGCCGGGACAGATTGCCGTAAGCGCGGTTGAGCATCCCTGCGTGATGAAAACCGCCCAGGAATTGGCCCGTGCTTCGCGCGGAAGCTGGAATCTGCGTCGCGTGGCAGTCGATGAACTGGGACGTCTGGATCCCGCTGACCTTGACGAAGCGCTGTCGCATCAACAGTCGGGACTGGTTTCAGTCATGCTGGCAAACAACGAAACGGGCGTGATTCAGGATGTCTCGACGGTGGCGGAGAAAGCTCGCGCACGAGGCGCCTGGGTTCACACGGACGCAGTACAGGCGTTTGGCAAGATTCCGGTCGATTTTGCTTCTCTCAACGTACATGCCCTGACACTGTCCGCCCACAAGATTTACGGTCCCAAGGGCGCCGCAGCGCTTATCATGGATAAGCGGCTCCTGCTCAAACCTCTCATCTATGGCGGGGGACATGAAAGCGGATTGCGGTCGGGTACCGAAAACGTTCCCGCAATTGTGGGATTTGGCGTGGCTTGCGAGTTGGTCAAAAGACGAATAGCGGAACGAACCGCGCATATCTTCGCATTGCGCCAGCAACTGGAGCGGGGCTTGATGGAGATGGGCGCGACTATTTTTGGTCTCGGCGCTCCCCGCTTGCCCAACACCTGCTATTTCGCGCTACCGGGTATCGAAGGGGATACTCTCGTGGTGCGTCTGGATAAGGCAGGTTTCGCGGTGGCAAGCGGTGCTGCCTGTTCCAGCGTCAACCCTGGTCGAAGCCACGTGTTGGAAGCGATGGGGGTGGAGCCGACTCTGGCACGTTGTGCCGTGCGGGTAAGCCTGGGCAGTTCCAATTCTCCGGAACAGGTTACTGATTTCCTTCGCGCCCTCAATGCTATCGTAGAGGAGCTGGGGCAGATGAGCGCGCTCTCGATCTGACTGTTTGCTTCGCCTGATATAGGCGAGAACTATGTAAAGGTTAATGATGGTTCGCGTTCGAACACTACACGCATCGAGTATAAAGCGATCCAAAAAGCTTTTCTGAATCTCCTCCATAGCATTTCATTTCCTACGCGGCTCCCGGCCCTTCGGGTTCAACTTCCCACCGTTCCTATCGAGTCGTTCCCAGCCTCTTCATTTTTTATCTCAGGCGAATGATTTGTGTTTATACTTCATGTTAGGCACATCGTCATTTTCACTCATATAAATTGTGAAACATAATCGGGCCATCGTCCTCTTATTGCTTGTCTGCACAGTGCTCATCACGGGGTGCGCTACTACCCGCACAACGAGGTCGATGGGGTCGAACGATCAGAGCACGGACTACGCGGATCCGATTGATCCATTCGAGGGTATCAATCGCAAGTTTTATATTATTACAGACGTGGTCGACCGGAAAATTTTGGAGCCAGTGGCCGACGTCTACATTGATTACGTGCCGATTCGTGTACAGCGGTCGGTCGCGAACTTTTATGACAATATCCAATATCCGGACGTAGTCCTGAACGATTTCCTTCAAGGCAAAGTGCGCCAGGGGTTTCAGGACAGCTTGCGCTTCGTTGTCAATTCAACCATTGGTATCGCTGGACTCTTCGATATAGCCACACCTCTTGGTTTGACCCAGCATGATGAAGATTTTGGGCAAACACTGGGGGTTTGGGGCGTTGAAGCAAAGACTTACCTTTTTATTCCCATGCTCGGACCAAGCAGTAACCGTGATGTGGCGGGAATTCCAGTCGCGGTACTCACCAATGTCCTTTTTTGGATCGGGACTTATGTGATCGGTGCTCCGGTTACTATACCGCTTTCCGCTCTGGGTGTAATTGACCAGCGGGCAAGGCTGTCAGGGCCCATGAAAATCCGCGACGAAGCGGCGCTCGAGCCTTATCTGTTCGTGCGCGACGCCTACTTGCAACAGCGCAAGCATTTAATCTACGACGGTAATCCGCCTCCCCAGGTTTACGAGGATCCTGCGGAGGAGGAGCCTGCGGAGGAGCCTGCGGCTAAATAGCCGCCTATTAACAGCTCAGGAGTTTTGAGGCGTTTTTGGCCGTGCAGGTTTTTCTGCCTGACGAAGTCGTGATTCAGGGCGTCCGCGAAATCCTGCGAATTCTTGCAAACGTGGAGGCTGAGCAGGATAGCATCATCCTCCCAGCTTCTTTACCGGAAAAGCGCGAGGAACGCCAACCATGAGCGAGTCTAACCAAAGAATGGAACGTGTCGTACTTGCACCTGGCTTGGTTCGCCTCACTCATCTTGTCTATCTGTTGCATGGCTTCAGCGTCCTGATGGGCATCCTGGGATCGGCATTCATCATTACGACCTTTCTCACCGGCTGGCCCTCAATCATCGCAGTGATTCTCAACTACGTGAAGCGGGGGGATGTGCGCGGCACCTGGCTTGATTCCCATTTCAGCTGGCAGATACGGACCTTCTGGTATACCTTGTTTTGGCTGGTGATTGCAGCGATGCTGTTCGCAACCATCATCGGCATCGTGCTTGCGTACCTCCTCGTCGTGCTCACGGGGCTCTGGGTCGTGTACCGCCTCCTTCGCGGCTGGCTGGCATTGAATGACGGTAGATCCATGCCTATGTAAGCGCACACTCCGTCCAACCCCCCCTCCTTGCTTCTAGTACGCCTCCTTGTCTTCGGCGGATTCGTTCCCGTTTCTGTCATCTTCTATTTTCTTTTGCCAACCTTGTCGATAGGCCATTCCCGAAATGTTATGTGCGGCTCCGCACAGAATTGGGTAATTACCTCCTCTAATATTTAGCATTCTGATTTTTTGTAGCAGAGATAGATGCCCTGGAATTGAAGAATGAGAATTAAAGGTTGGCTTGCGCCGGAAGAAATGGGCGGAGTTGCAAAGGAATAAGCTCAGGCATCGAAATGCTGCTGTAAAACGACAAGTGCCATGGGTGAGATGTACTGGGTACGTTTTCCGACGCCAGATTTATATTGAAGTTCGTCATGCCGCCACCGCAGAGCCCGAAGCAGAACAAGGTCCTCGCAGCGCTGCCTCTCGCAAGCTATACCCGCTTGCTGCCTCTTCTTGAACATGTCGCCATGCCAGCCGGTCAAGTCATCTACGATCCCGGCCTTCCCGTCAAATATGTGTATTTCCCGACAAGCTCGGTTGTTGCACGCCTGTATGAGACGGAAAGCGGCGCCTGTACGCAGACGGGAATCATTGGAAACGAGGGGTTGGCCGGTATTACTGCATTGCTGGGGAGTGAAAACTTTCCTGTCCGCGTCCTGGTGTTGAGCACTGGTAAGGGTTATCGCATTAAAACCAGCTTCGTAAAAGATGAATTTGAGTCGGAAGACGAGTTGAGGCCGCTCATCCTGCGTTTTGCCCATGCACTGATGATCCAGACAGAGCAGGTAGCCGTGTCGAACCGGTACCATACAGTGGATCAGCAGTTGAGCTACCTTTTATTGATGAGCCTGGACCGTCTTCCGGGAAATGAGCTTCATATAACCCATGAGCAGGCGGGAATCATGCTAGGCGTACGTAGAGAAAGCGTGACAGTTGCGGCACACAAGCTACAGGCAGCCGGTGCGATCCGGTGTCGGCGGGGACACCTGGCAGTTACGGACCGTCAGCAATTGGAGGCGAGTGCGGGCGAGCAGTATGAGGTCGTAAAAAAAGAATATGACGGCTTGCTGACATTTTACTCTGCGCTCGCCGCTCGTTCCTCCGAGCCGCCCCCCGCAAAATTCAAACGATTTTTTCAGTCAGCCGAATAAGCCGAAGCCCTACCCGGCGTCTCTTTACCAGAATACCAGAAGTATGCCTCCCCGATCCAGGTCGATCGGGTGACAGTGTGTGCGGTTTCGAACAGAGTTATTTTCCTGGACCTGACATTATTTCAGTCGCTTAACTGAAGATAAATCCGAACAAGAAAATGCGGAAATAAGCGCGTGCTCGCTACCGCGGTCAAGAAAGGAGATTTGCGATGAAAAGTATGAATATCCTTATTCTGGGTGTGGGATTCCTCGGCTTGAGTACGGGAATGAATAGCGTCCTGAGCCAGGACGATCGTGCGAAGCATTCTGCAAATCGCGCACCGCATGACGCGGTTGAAGATGCCCAAACAGTTCACCGCGTTCCTGTCACTCGTCCGGAGCAAAAAAAAGACGAACACGATCGTTCCAATATTTTTGATGCAAAGAATGCAATACCTTCCTCGCAAGCTTTTGGGAATCAGCCTGACAACGGAAAGGTTCTGGGATTTGATTTTTCCCGGGATCCGTTCAACGCCAAAAAGCCGATGCAAACTTTTGAGGAAACCATGAAAGCAGATGTGGCTGAACGCCCAAAGGTAATGCAAACGCAGCGTGAATTACTGCAGCGGCGATATGATTTGAAGCCTCGGCTGGATAAGGAGGCAAAAATGTCGCGCGGCAAGCCGCTGGCGGTGGGGCCCACGGCACGCTTATCGCCGGGCATGACGTGGCAAAGGCTCGCTGGGATGTCTCCGGAGGAGATAAAGAGCAAAAACGCATTTCCGTATCCAGCCCTTCCGCATCCCAAGCAATCCACGGGTGGCCAGGTGTTTCCCCAAATGCAGATCGATATGTTTCCTCGGCTGCAAAGGTTTGATGTCGATTTCGATTTACCTGAAGCATTCTTGCCGGAGTTCCCACCAGCGATATTCCTCCAGAATCGGCCTGAGTTAGGGGATGTGTCGCGCGGAGAGGTGGTTTCCATCAATAATTTTCATCGGTTATTCAAGGACATCTTGACCCCCGTGCAGCTCAACGGGTTGCAGATGTTACTCACGCCACTGCCTCAGGAAGAATTCAATCCGACGGATGATAGGAAAAGTACCGAACCGAGTCTTGGAGTAACTTGCCTCGATTGCCACATCAACGGCCACACGACGGGTCAATTCCATCTTAGTCCGGATATACGTCCGGAAGAAAGACGTTTCCGGCTTGACACCGTCAGTCTTCGCGGTCTGTTTAACCAGCAGATTCATGGCTCGAAGCGCAGCTTACGCTCTGTGGAAGACTTTACCGAGTTTGAATTCCGTACCGCTTATTTCAATGGGGATCCGATCCGTGCAATGAAAAAAGGCTTTCCCGTGCTTGACCGGATTCATGTAAGCCACATGGCCCAGCTTCAAAACATGTTTGATTTTCCGCCCGCGCCGAAACTCAAGAGTGACGGCAGACTTGATCCGGCCAAAGCCACGGAAAAGGAAATGCGCGGGGAAAAACTCTTTTTCGGAAAGGGTCAATGCGCAAGCTGCCACCAGCCTCCCACGTTTCTGGATCATCAGATGCATGATCTGAAGCTTGAGCGTTTTCTGAATGAGCCGGGGGATGGGCCGATGAAGACTTTTACGCTGCGGGGCATCAAGGACAGTCCTCCGTACTTCCATGACGGTCGCCTGCTGACCCTTGAAGATACGGTGGAGTTTTTCAATCTGGTACTGGGGCTCAAGCTCACAGATGAGGAGAAGTCCGACCTGGTAGCGTATATGCGGCAACTATAACCATGCTCCGAAGCGGAGCATTTCTTTCGAGCCTAGCGCTCTTGTAACATTGTCAATGTATAGATGAAGTTTTAGGGGGAAACTAGTTATGAGCATTACCGCAACACCTGTAATGAACCGAAAGGATGTACTTCCTTTGACTGTCGGGTCCTCTGTTCGCAAATCCCGGAAGACGGTGCGCAAGGCTGTGTTTCCCGTCGCCGGGCTTGGTACCCGTTTCCTGCCCGCGACAAAGGCGGTGGCCAAGGAAATGTTACCCATTGTGGACAAACCGTTAATCCAATATGCTGTGGAAGAAGCCGCTGCGGCAGGTATTGAAGAAATTATTTTCATTACCCACCGGAGCAAGCGCGCCATTGAAGATCACCTGCACCGGGCAGTGGAACTGGAAAGTGAATTGGCTTCTCAGGGAAAGCATGCTTCTCTGAAATTGCTGCGACAGTTGACGCCAAGTGGCGTTCACTTCAGTTTTGTCCGACAGGAGGAACCCCGGGGCTTGGGGCATGCAATTTACTGCGCGCGGCATCTCGTGGGCAACGAACCGTTTGCCGTGCTGCTTCCGGATGATTTAATCGACGGAGATCCTCCCGTGCTTGCGCAGATGGTGTCCCAGTATGAACACGCCAGAAGCAGCCTCGTAGCGGTGCGCGAGGTTACGCGCGAACAAACGCGGCGGTATGGAATCGTGGATGCTTTTGACGCAGATGCTGAGAGTGATACGATGAAAATCCGGGGGTTAGTGGAAAAACCTTCTCCTGACGCTGCACCATCTACGATGGCCATCGTAGGTCGTTACGTTCTGTCACCCGCTATCTTTGACTGCATCAGCAATCTGAACCCGGGAGCAGGAGGAGAAATTCAGCTTACTGACGGAATCTCACGTCTTCTCAAGCTGGAATCTGTCCTGGCCTATCGTTATGAGGGGAAGCATTATGATTGCGGCAGCAAGGCGGGCTTCCTGGAAGCAACCATTGCCTATGGTTTACAGCATCCGGAAGTGGCGGCGGAATTCAGGGAAACGTTATTAAGGGTAGGGCAGGAGCTTATCCAGGGAGTTCAACATTATTCGGAACCCGCTGCAACCGTTACGGATGAACCCGTGTTGAAGACGGCTCAGGCATGAGCCGATCGCCTGAGGGGTGATAGCCTTTATACTCTTTAGTTAAAGGCTGACCGAGCCTTCGTAGCTCGGTCAGCTCATTTCAAATCGTGCGGGTCGTCATGGAGATCAAGGAGGCCATCGCTTCTTGACACACCTTTTGTCCGTCTAGAACCTGTTGGCTCTGCAAGCAAGAGGGAAATGAGGAAGCCTTTCCTCTTTATTTGCCGGAATCAGCTTTAGTTGCCATCATTTCGCCGAACCGTATCGTTCGGTGGGGGGCCCAAGTCGGATTAAACACTATTTCGTTTTTCGGGAATAACATTACCACTGTTGATCCCAATTGGAACCTGCCCATTTCATCCCCTTTCCTGAGCACCAGGTCCGGCGAATCATACCGCCACTCGCGAACATC
>DATEEZ010000078.1:0-7663 GCA_035280905.1 Nitrosospira sp. | reverse complement strand
AAAGGGAATTGCAGAATTGAAAGGGGATCAGGATATCGCGACCGGGAAAGGAAAAATTGAAGTTGATGGAACGATTTCGTATTAACCTTAAGCCTGGATAATCCGTGAAAACGGAATCCTGATCATTCCCGGGTGCGGTCGATGTCCAGCTGAGCTGATATGTCCGGATTCTGAAAATCCTCCCTGCCCCCCTCGTCGAAAGTTCTGGATATAAAAAACCCGCTTGATGCGGGATGACGTGAAAAGGATGGGTCACTGCCGATCAAAAAAACAGGATGAGATCGATCAACTACTTGATTCTCTTCAAGCGTCAGATCCGTTACGGGAACATTTGCTAAATCTTGCCGAAAGCCATTCCCTGTCCTAAACGGGATGCAGCCTGGCCTGAGAATAAAAGACGGTGACATCTCTTTCAAATGAGCGGCAGGCGAACCGATAACAGCCGGAGTTTTTGGATTTTATTTGCTATTTGTTAACTCAGGGCTTACCCGGTTTATCCGCTCCCATCTTGACCGCTTGAGAGGTATTTTTTTCATTGTCTTCCATGATCTGGAAAAAAGTCTCATCCTGCCTGATCATGCCGAGTTCATTGCGCGCGCGTTCCTCGACAGCGTCGTACCCCTGCTTGAGGTCTCGCACTTCCGCATCCAGCGCAGAATTGCGACTTTTCAGTTTTTCGTTGGTTTCAAGTTGGGTGGCAAGCTGCTGATCCACCTCCCATACTTTCAGCCAGCTACCCTTGCCCAGCCATAGCGGATATTGCAGCAGGACAATCAGTGCGGCGAGTATAAGAGTCAATACTTTCACTTCGGCTTCTCCCAGGATTCCTCGCTATGAGGAACTCCGGCCTGTCCGCTAGCGGATTTGAAAAAGCTTATTTCAACTGGTAGAAGGCGCCGCGGCCGGGGTAGCTGGCCGTGTCGCCCAGATCCTCCTCGATGCGCAGGAGTTGATTGTATTTTGCAAGACGGTCGGAGCGGGAAAGCGAACCGGTCTTGATCTGCAACGCATTGCTCGCCACAGCGATGTCGGCGATTGTGGTATCTTCGGTTTCACCGGAGCGGTGCGAAACCACGGTTGTGTAGCCGGCGCGCTTCGCACTTTCAATCGCAAAAAGAGCCTCGGTAAGCGTCCCGATCTGATTGAGCTTGATCAATATGGAGTTTGCGATGCCCTGAGAAATGCCTTCTTTCAGGATGCTCGCGTTTGTAACAAAAATATCGTCGCCCACCAGTTGCACGGATTTTCCAAGCCTGCTGGTCAGCAGCTT
Source organism: Nitrosospira sp. (assembly GCA_035280905.1). Taxonomy (GTDB): domain Bacteria; phylum Pseudomonadota; class Gammaproteobacteria; order Burkholderiales; family Nitrosomonadaceae; genus Nitrosospira. The sequence goes on along the minus strand of DATEEZ010000078.1, from coordinate 6,393 downwards.
CCAACCATCCCAGTCATGTTCGCTCATCCCATCTTCAATGCTGATAATAGGATACTTGTCTATCCATGTTGCAAGATAATCGGCAAACTGGGTCGAATCGAGCACTAGCCCATCCGACTCCAGATGGTATTTACCGTCGCGGTAAAACTCCGAAGCAGCGCAATCCAGCCCAATAGCCACATCCGGCCCGGGGAGATAACCGGCGTTCTCGATAGCTTCCACGATCAATTGCAATGCCGCCTCATTATTAGGCAGATTGGGCGCAAAGCCGCCTTCGTCACCTACAGCTGTATGCATGCCCCTCTTGTCGAGCAAGCCTCTCAGGGCATGAAATATTTCCGCACCGCAGCGCAGCGCTTCGCGAAAGCTCTGCGCGCCCAGCGGAATGATCACGAACTCCTGCATGTCAATATTGTTATTGGCATGCGCGCCGCCATTGATGACGTTCATCATGGGAACAGGCATGGACATCGGTCCCGCGCCGCCGATATACCGGTACAGCGGCAGTCCGCATTCTTCCGCCGCCGCCTTGGCCACCGCGAGCGATACAGAAAGAATTGCGTTGGCGCCAAGCCTGGATTTGTTGCCGCTGCCATCGAGATCAATCAGTGTGCGGTCGATAAAAGCCTGGTCCATTGCATCCAGTCCCATGATTGCTTCTGAAATTTCGGTGTTCACATTTTCCACCGCTTTCAGTACGCCTTTACCGGAATAGCGCTGAGCGTCCTCATCCCGCAATTCCACAGCCTCCCGGGTGCCAACCGATGCGCCGGAAGGGACAGCCGCTCGTCCCAATACTCCGGATTCAAGCAAAACATCCGCTTCCACCGTTGGATTCCCGCGGGAGTCAAGAATTTCGCGGGCGATGACATCTACAATTGCACTCATGCTATTTTTCCCTGATCATTTATTTGTAAGTTATAAAAAACGGTTCTGCTAAAACTTTCTGCTACTTTCCGAGGGCTACCGGGGGTCGGCTTGAGGACGGGAGGCTGAAAACGCCTTGAAAGGCGCCTTCAACAAATACGGTTATTGGATATAGGCGCCCATTGTGGTGCGTTCAGGTTTATCCGCCGGTATCACCCCTTCGCTGGAAAGGCTCTTGCCCACAGAGGCAGCCGCCTCGATGAACGCCACGAAGAGAGGGTGTCCGGTCCGGGGAGTCGAGGTGAACTCAGGGTGGAACTGGGAGGCAACAAACCATGGATGCTCGGTTTGCGGCAATTCGACCATTTCGCACAATCCCTCACCGGCCGACACCGCGCTGATACTCAGCCCGGCCTGCTCCAGACGCGAGATGTACTGATTATTAACCTCGTAACGATGCCGATGCCGTTCGATGATTTTGTCGGACCCGTAAATTTTACGGGCAAGAGACCCCTCTTTGAGCAAACACTCCTGACCACCCAGACGCATGGTCCCTCCGAGATCGGAGGCCGCCGTCCGGATTTCCAGTTGACCTTCACGGGAGCGCCACTCGGTAGTGAGTGCAATAACGGGATAAGCTGTTTCAGGATGAAACTCGGTACTGTGCGCGCCTTGCATGCCAGCCTTGTTACGCGCATACTCGATGACAGCCAGTTGCATGCCAAGGCAGATGCCAAGATAGGGAATGCGATTGGTACGCGCGAAATGGATAGCCATGATCTTGCCCTCTACTCCGCGTTTTCCAAAACCACCCGGTACCAGGATGGCATCCATACCTTCCAGACAACCGGTACCGTCCTTTTCTATACTCTCTGAATCCACATAATGAATGTTGATTTTGCTGCGAGTGTGAATTCCCGCGTGAATCAACGCTTCTGACAGAGACTTGTAAGACTCTGTCAGATCGACATATTTTCCAACCAGCCCGATTTCTATCGTCCGCTCTGGATGTTCCAGCGCGTGAACCAGTTTTTTCCATGTACTGAGGTCCGCTGCCTTGGCAAGCAGGTTCAGCTTGTGGCAGACAATTTCATCCAGCATCTGGTCGTGCAGCAGCGAGGGGATTTTATAGATGCTGTCCACATCCAGTGCCAGGATCACCGCCTCTTCCCGAACATTGGTGAACAGCGCAATCTTGCGGCGTTCATCCGCAGGCAAAGGTCGGTCGGCTCGGCACAGCAGCACATCCGGCTGAATACCGATTTCGCGCAACTCCTTTACCGAATGCTGCGTTGGTTTTGTTTTCAGTTCCCCCGCTGAGGTAATGTAAGGCAGCAACGTAAGATGAATGAAGCAGGTATCCTCGCGCGGAAGCTGAACCGCCATCTGCCGGATAGCTTCCAGAAAGGGCAGTGATTCAATATCCCCTACGGTTCCACCGATTTCAACGATGGCTACCTGGGCGTCTCCGGCACCCGCCCTGATGTAATGCTTGATTTCGTCCGTGATATGCGGAATGACTTGCACGGTGCCGCCCAGATAGTCGCCACGCCGCTCCTTCTTTATCACGCTCTCATAAATCTGACCCGTGGTAAAGTTGTTGCGCCGGCTCATCTTGCCACTGATGAAGCGCTCGTAGTGCCCCAGATCGAGGTCCGTTTCAGCACCGTCCTCGGTGACGAATACCTCGCCATGTTGAAAGGGACTCATGGTGCCCGGATCCACGTTGATATAAGGATCCAGCTTGAGCAGGGTAACCTTGATGCCGCGGGTTTCAAGAATGGCTGCGAGAGAAGCGGCGGCGATACCCTTCCCGAGAGAAGAAACCACTCCTCCGGTCACGAACACGTACTTTGTCATTGGGTACAGATTGTCATTGGGTGCTGATCACCAATACGTCCCTACCCAATCCAGCGACGCGCCTCTGCTGATCGATACGGATTCAATCTTGTCATAAGGCAGCCATAACGCGTACTTTGTCATGGAAGGATATGATACCTGAAAACACATCATCACTCAAATTGGGGTGGATAGCAAAGCTGCGTTTTTATGGATGAAGTGAACAGGAAGTACCAGATTCGCCCTCTTTATACCTGTGCTTTATTACAGCTATTACAGCCAACAGCAAGAGAGATATTAACGGCAGCCTGGTTTAAATAATGAATGGCGGAAAGTGCAAGGCAGGATTCTTTTGACTATTTTGTATCGCTCGACGCACCGCATCTGTTGTTGTGGCGCAACCAGGTAATACTTGTCCCTAATTCCCCTCTGTAGGTGCCTATACTCTATATCACCATACAGCGGGACTAAACACCTAAGCATTCCTGATGTCCACCTCCGTTCCTGCCTCCACCAGATCGAACAGTTCCAGCAAGTCCTGATTACGCATGCGAATGCAGCCGATGGAGCCCGGTTTGCCCATCTGCACGCTATCGGGAGTGCCATGAATATAGATATACCGTCGCATGGTGTCCACCTTTCCCAGACGATTGAAGCCCGGCTCGCAACCGGAGAGCCATAGAATGCGGGTCAGTATCCAGTCCCGGCGGGGGAAATTCGCAGCAAACTCCGGCGTATAAATTTCGCCGGTGGGACGACGTTTCACGAATACTGCATTGACGGGTTGGTCGGCCCCGATCTTGGCGCGGATGATGTGCCTGCCCAACGGTGTACAAAAACTGCCATTTTCCTGGCCCACGCCGTTTTTCGCCGAGGAGATACGGTAGTGCCTGACGACATCGTTCCTATCATGTAAATCAAGCGTTTGAAAAGGAATACTAACCTCAATTCTCATTAATTTCTTCCCTATTCGTTGTTCTTGCCTCGCGTCTCTTCGCAAAGAATTGCCTCAGCTTATATCCCCCCTCCTCCGCGAGCACTCCTCTCGTCACCTCCAGGTGATGGTTGAGTCGAAGCTCGGCGGAGAGATTAATCACGCTTCCACATGCGCCTGTCTTCGGATCTGCCGCGCCATACACCAGCCGGGCGATACGTGCATGAAAAATCGCCCCCATGCACATGGCGCAGGGTTCCAGGGTCACGTAAAGCGTACAGTCCGCCAGACGGTAATTGCCGAGATGACGGCCTGCATCCCGCAAGGCCATCACCTCTGCATGCGCTGTGGGGTCTGATGTCGAGATAGGGCAATTATAACCGCGCCCAATGATTGTTCCATTCCTGACGATGACCGCTCCAACCGGCACCTCGCCCGCTTTTTCCGCCTGAGCAGCAAGCTCCAATGCAGCATGCATGAAGCCAGCATCCGAACTATTCAAATCAATTATTCTTCCCTGTATTACTGAAACAAGTGTCAAGCGTCCCCCATCGGATTGGCCAACCTGCTTCAAAACCCGGACACCCTTCGGGATGAGCTTTCGGAACGATGGTTTATTGCCTGCCGGATATCCAACTTTCTCATCCAATTGAGCTTGAGTCGATATTGTATATCGCCCACCTGCCACCGTAGAAAGTGATCCGATTACCCCTCTCCCTCCACTTTCAGGTAAACGAATTTATTGATCTGGGTTTTTCCGTGATTTCTTGTGCCGCGGAAGGTCTTTCAAGCTTTCTTGCTATTTGAAACAACATGAACTAGAAAAAACTGTAAGGCCAGTAGATTCGAGCCGACTTGATATGACACGCCGCACGAATGGCAGGCACTGCAGTTATGCGACTTTTCTGTTTTCCTGCGCCACTGAGTCATCGTAATACTAATACTTATGACAAATAAACATATAGCGGATATCGGGAATGATTGGCCGAAACTGCCTCCCCTGGAAGCCTGGCAGGACACTTGCACCACGCTTAACATGTGGGTCCAGGTAGTCGGGAAGGTGCGGCTCATGCTCTCGCCGGACATTAACCATGGTTGGGGTTCGACACTCTATGTCACTACGCGAGGCCTTACGACTTCACCCATTCCTTACGGCATATTTACCTTCGCCATCGATTTCGATTTTATCGCGCACACGCTTCGCATCACCACATCAAAGGGCACCGATCGCACTTTCGCGCTGGAGCCCATGTCGGTTGCTGATTTCTACCGGAAGACCATGCAGATGCTCAGGGAACTCGGCATCGAGGTAAAAATCCTTGCCAGACCGGTGGAAGTGGAAGTGGCTATTCCTTTCGAGAAGGATGACCAGCATGCGAGCTATGATAAAGACGCAGTTTCCCTCTTCTGGCGCGCCCTGGTGCAGGTGGACTGTGTTTTGAAGGCTTTCCGCGCTCGCTTCATAGGCAAGGTGAGTCCGGTGCACTTCTTCTGGGGCGCGTTCGATCTCGCGGTAACCCGGTTTTCGGGACGAACCGCGCCGAAGCATCCGGGGGGTGCGCCCAACGTTGCCGCCCGTGTAATGGAAGAAGCGTATTCGCATGAGGTATCGAGTGCAGGCTTCTGGCCGGGGACAGGCCTGGGAGAGGCAGCCTTTTATGCTTATGCCTACCCCACCCCTGCGGGCTTCAAAGAATACAAGGTTCAGCCGCAGGCAGCTTATTTTCATGACAAGCTCGGCGAATTCATCCTGCCGTACGAGGCCGTTCGAACAACCGGGAACCCTGCACAGACACTACTCTCGTTTCTCCAAACCACTTATGAAGCAGCTGCCACTCTCGCACATTGGGATAGGGACGCGCTCGAACGTAAGACTGTGGAAGCCTGAGATGGCCTCAGCGTGGCTCAGCGAACTCGTCAGGCAAACAGGAATGGACAAGGTGCAGGCGAATGTGAACAGGAGCAGGTCTCAGGATTAGAACCAGCGAGCCTAGTTTCGACGCATCGGCCCCAAGCTATACCGTCCGCCATAGGAGAAAGCATGCCAAATTCGGATCAATCCCGCCGACTCGACCCCAATCAGCGCAGGACGCTCAGGCTCACATTCCGGGTTGCAGATGGAGAGGTTCGCCTTTTATCGTACGAACGACTTCCCATGATTTGTCCACCTTCGATCGGAGAAACCCCTCAGGCGAGGAAGCATGGCGGGTTCTGGATGGAACTGCGCGACAGGAACAACCAGGTCATATTTCACCGGCTTATCCATTCGCCGCTCGTCGGCTCTGTTGAGGTGCACTCACCCGATGGCAAGATTGAACGTAAATTTGGGGAGGTCAGGGAGAGCATTTTTGAAGTGCTTCTTCCGGATAACCCTGAAGCCGAATCCATTGCCCTGATGGGGGAGTCACTGGACATTTCTGCTCTTTCTGCTACGCACGCAATGCAACGCCCCGCCTCAACCGAGTTGGCGCGATTTGACATACCAAGGGGAGAGAGAGGGGGTATGCAATGAGCGCGAGTGATGGATATGTCGTGGGCACCACGAAGATCGTTGATCACGGCCCTGATAGCGTGCGGTGGAACCTGGTTATTCTGGGTGACGGATACCGTACGACTGAACTGGCGCAGTACCATGCAGACGTACAGAACTTTGTTACAGCTCTGCGCACTACTCCACCCCTGGACGAACTCTTCTGCGGAATCAACGTGCACCGTATCGACGCGGTGTCGAACGAAAGTGGCGCGGATGATCC
>DATEEZ010000077.1:0-13368 GCA_035280905.1 Nitrosospira sp. | reverse complement strand
GGCTTCAGTGATTTAAACGGTAATGCACCGGTGCTTGGGGATTTCTACAAGAGCGACAGCAATGATGCGGTAGTTGCAATCAACCAACTCCCGGAATCAGGTTCACTTGCCCTGCTCGGAATAGGTCTAGCCAGCCTTGCCTTCGTTCGCCGTAACGACAAGGTAAATAGCTGAGCTCAACGGGCATTTTGCGCCACCTCCAGCATCGTTTGCAGTCCTTCAGTGATCAATCGTTCGATCACGGGAGTAAAGTGGGGGAGCGACAGCATGAGCGCTGACATTCCAACCATCAGGGTAATCGGAAAACCTACCGCGAAGACGTTTAGCTGAGGTGATGCGCGGGTCAGAATGCCCAGCGCCAGGTTGACAATCAATAATGCTGCGATAACCGGCAACGCGAGTTGCAGGCCGACGCTAAAAATAATACTCCCCCACTCCACCAGCCTTCTCCATCCCATATTTGAAAAGGGTTCAGTGGAGATGGGGAAGGCATTGAAGCTGTCAATCAGCGCTGACAGCATCAACAGATGGCCGTTGAATGATAAAAATGCGAGCGTTCCCAGCAGACCCAGGAAACGCCCCAGGACAAGACTGCTGCCATCGCTGTGAGGCGTAAAGAACGTAGCAAACCCCAAGCCCATCTGCAAACCTGCAATTTCTCCTGCCAATTCAATTGCACTGAAGATGATGCGCATGGCAAAGCCCATTGCCAGCCCGAGCATGATCTGCTGGCAGAGAACCAACAGGCCATGGGCGGATGCCAGTTCGATCTTTGGCATGGATCCGAGGGTTGGCGCCACGACCAGCGCAACGAGGACGCCCAATCCCACCTTGACACGCACCGGAACTGCGAGATTTCCCAATACCGGCGCTACCGAGAGGAGCGCCAGGATACGAGTGGCTGGCCAGAAAAAGGAAGTGAGCCAGGCATTGAGATCGGCCGAGCTGAGCGTGATCATCTATCGATAATGAAATTCCGCTTCATCTCCCAGGTCCCCAGGGAGCACAGAAAGCGTGTGTGACAGGCAAGATTCCTGCTTCTTTCTTTTATAGAGGAACCTGCAACTATCCGATCACTCCAGGAATTCCTTCCAGCACCTGCCTCATATAGTCGAGCATCACCGAAAGCATCCAGGGTCCTGCAAACACCAGCATGGCAAACAGGGCCACGAGTTTGGGGATGAAAGACAGGGTCATCTCGTTGATCTGTGTGGCAGCCTGAAAAATGCTGACCAGCAACCCGGTAACCAGTGCGGCTAGTAACAAGGGAGCGGAAACCATCAGGGTAACTTCCATTGCCTTCTGGCCGAGCGTCATTACACTTTCAGGTGTCATGGTTCTTTTCCGTCATTTCGTCCTGTGGATAAACACGTTGCATCCTCAATAAAAGCTCTCTGCCAGTGAACCGATCAGCATATGCCACCCATCGACCAGCACGAACAGCATGATCTTGAAAGGCAGCGCCACGAGAGCCGGCGATACCATCATCATCCCCATCGACATGAGTACAGATGCCACGACCATGTCAATAATCAGAAAAGGAATGAATACCGCGAAGCCGATTTGAAATGCGGTTTTCAACTCGCTGGTAACGAAGGCCGGAACGAGCACCCGAAGAGGCACTTCTTCCGGTCCGTTCAGTTGGGGCCTGCCCGAAAGCTTGACGAACAGCGCAAGATCGGCCTCCCGGGTTTGTTTCATCATGAAAGCCTTGAGCGGCACCCCGCCCTTCTCCAATGCCTGTTCCATGGTCATCCTATTTTCCGTATAGGGCTGGTATGCGTCCTGATAAATCTTGTCGAATACCGGGCTCATGACGAAAAAAGTCAGGAATAGCGCCAGCCCGACAAGCACCTGGTTGGGCGGCGAAGATTGGGTGCCAAGGGCCTGCCGCAGCAGTGAAAGGACGATGATGATGCGGGTAAAACCCGTCATCATCAGGAGCACCGCTGGCAGAAATGTCAGCGATGTCAGCAGCAGCAGCGTCTGAAGGCTCAATGAATAAGTTTGTCCACCGCGGGGTGCGGGCGTGCTGCTAAAGGCAGGGAACCCTCCCTTTGCCTGGGCCAGTGCGACCACAGGTGCGGTCAGCAACAAGGCTGCGAGCACGGCTCCGTATGCAATACGTATGTTGGATCGAGATTTTTTACCTGACACGCTATTCACCATGCTTTTCCGCCATCCGCTTCAGCCAACCCGAAAATTGCGAATCTTTTTCAACATGCCCGGGCGTACCGGAGACATGGGGCACGCTCGCGCCAATGTCGCCTTTGGGCATACTGTGCAATGCCGTGACCTGCCCCGGCGCAATGCCGAGGACAAGCCAGGTTTCAGCTACCTCGACCACGACCACGCGCTCTCGCTGTCCCACCGCGGATCCCCCGATGATCTTGACCACCCCCGGATGCCCGCGGTGCACCCCGGTCATGCGTTTCAGCAGCCACGCGCAACCCGCGATCACCGCGAGCACCACCCCTAAACCGAGCATCACCTGTAGTGGACTTCCACTGGTCGCGCCGACGCCATCTCCGGCTCCGGTGGCTGCCATGACAGGCGAGGCGAAATGCCAGAGCGCTGCCGCGACAAGGGAGCCGCAGCGCACTACCCCAGGCAAAAATGGATTCTGATATTCTCTTTTCACGCTCAGCGGTTCAACTTGCGTATCCGTTCACTCGGTGTGATGATATCGGTCAGGCGTATACCAAACTTCTCATTGACCACGACAACCTCACCCTGGGCAATCAGGTAGCCGTTCACCAGAACGTCCATTGGTTCCCCTGCCAGTCCATCCAGTTCCACCACGGAACCCTGTGCCAGTTGCAGCAGATTCTTGATGGCGATTTTAGTGCGCCCCAACTGCACGGTGAGCTGAACCGGTATGTCCATGATCAGGTCAATGTCGTTCTGGACCTGCACCTTTTGCGTGTTCTGGAATTGCTCGAATATGTGTCCTGAGCCGCTATCTCCGGCCGCAATGGCCTCATCCTGGTCCCCGGGTGTTCGAGCTGCGGAATTGGCTGGTGTTACCGACACTTTCATCTCCTCAGGTATATTCACAAAAGGCCGCTTGGACAGATCGCGGCGTTCAACTTCACTCATTCACTGCTCCCGGAAGCAAGCATTTTTTCCATACGCAAAGCGTAGCGACCATTCGAAATTCCATATCTGCATTCCATGACCGGTACTCCATCCACGCTTGCAGTAACGAATTCCGGAATATCCAGGGGAATAACGTCCCCGACCTTCATATTCAGGATCTGATCGAGCCTGACCTGCGCATGCGCCAGATTTGCCAGTAGCGTCACCTCAGCCGACTGTACCTGTTTCGAGAGGCGGCCGACCCAGCGTTTATCCACCTCCAATGCCTCGCCTTGTACCGTGCTCGACAGCAGATCGCGGATCGGTTCGAGAATTGAATAGGGCATGCAGATGTGCATTTCCCCAACCACGGAACCAAAATTGACCTCGAAGGTAGTTGCCACCACGACTTCATTGGGTGTTGCCACATTGGCAAACTGTGTATTCGTCTCTGCCCGCACGTATTCGAATTCGATCGGATAAACCGGATTCCAGGATTTGCCGTAGCTGTCGAAGACCAGGTTGAGCAAGCGCTGGATAATGCGCTGCTCCGTCTGAGTGAAATCGCGGCCTTCCGTCTTCGGAAGAAAGCGCCCATCGCCGCCGAACAGGTTGTCTACCACAAGAAATACCAGTGTCGGGTCAAATACAAACAGAGAAGTGCCGCGTAAAGGCTTTATATGCACGAGATTCAGGTTGCTTGGTACAGCGAGGTTGCGCACGAACTCGCTGAACTTGATAACCCTTACTGGTCCCGCGGTGACATTTGCGCTGCGACGCATGAAGTTGAACAGACCGAGGCGCAGGAGGCGCGCGAAACGCTCGTTGATGATTTCAAGGGTGGGCATGCGCCCGCGTACGATGCGCTCCTGGGTTGCCAGGTTGTAGGGGCGAAAACCGGAGTTAGTTGTATTCTGCCCGGTGTTTACGGAGCCGCTGTTCACACCCCTGAGAAGGGCGTCCACCTCTTCACGCGAAAGGAAATCCTCTTTCATGAGGCTACTGAATCACGAACGAAGTAAAAAGCACGTTCTCAACCGATTCTGTCACGCGTCCTTCATTGAACTGGTGATTTATCTCGCCGGTTAATTCAGAGGCAAGCTTCTTTTTTCCTTCAACGGTAGAAATCTGCGCGGCTGTCTTGCTCGACAGCAACAGCAATACGCGATTGCGCACTTCCGGCATGTGCAGCTTGATTAGATCTGCCGCACTTTCGTCTTCGACCTTCAAGGTAAGATTCGTTTGGAGATGCTGGTCGCTGTGTTCCGGCTGGAGATTAACGGTGAATGTTTCCAGATTGAGAAATAAGGGAGGTTTGGGTTTAGAAACCGCACCTGTCCCGTTGTAGACCTGACTGAAATACCATCCCGCGCCTCCGCCCCCTGCTCCCAGCAGTAGGGCGCATGCAGTGATAATCAGGACGAGCCTGCCTTTGCCGGATTTCTGCTCCAATTTAACTTCCTTGGGATCTTTATTTTGCTTATTCGGTCTGCCTGCCATGTTTGTGCCCTGTTAGCCGTTTTACGCTTCTGCAGGAGGGCATTATTAAACCAATGCCCTGCCTGCAATGTGAGAAACAAACGGGAAAAAACGGGTTATCTCGAAACCTTGAGGTCGCAACCTCCAACGTCACAAACAGCGATTCCTTGTACCCGATTTCAAACACAAACCACAGTTGAATTATGCAAAAGTATCTACCAGCTGGTGTCCGCCAGTTTCAGCAGTGCCACGGTTCATCCCGAGGCTTGTTCCTGCTGCGACTATCCGGCTTTCTCCATGCCGGTAATAAGACCTCCCACCGTTTTGCCTTTCGAAATCGCTTTGCTGCCGGGATCCCTGGTCGCTGACTGTTGCATTGCCTAAATTGATTCCGCTTTCCGCCATCATTTCCTTCAGCCGGGGCAGCGCCGCTTCGAGCGCTTGCCGAACCTCGGGGTTCTGGGATACAAATGCTGCGCTGGCCTGATCGTTGTTCACTGACAAGACGACTTGCAGCGGACCCAGATCAGGTGGATTCAGATTGAGTTCGGCGAGTTGATGTTGCTGAGACACCATCCAGAGTACTCTCTGGCCCAAAGCATTATCCCAGCCACCCGTGCCCACATTCGGTTCCAGCCTGAAAAAAGGATGGTCAGGCAAATCTACAATGCCAGGCCCGGTACCCGGCCCGGATAAAGGATGACTCGGAGGTTGAGGCGAACTCAAAAGTTCCTGAGGCGTAACGGATGCCGCTAGCGTGAAAGGTGAAGCCATGTCGCTTCCTTCCGCAGGCAAAGCCTGGTGCAGATGTGAAACGTCCGGCAGGAGTTCTCCAATGCGGCTGGGGACCTCCACCCGTCTTCCTCTGGAAGAAGCTGAATCAGAATTAGGTATATCCTGTGTGGCAATTCCCGTGAATCTCGTATCTTGGGAGAATCTCGCGCCTGCCGCAGATACCACTCCGGAGGAAGCGGTTCGAACAGTCGTCTGTCCCTCCTGAGAGCCTCCCGCAGCGGCAGAATTCAGGTACATCCCAGGACTCATGGTCAGTGCTACGCTGACAGCGTTCTCTTCCACTGCTGGTCTTGAGAGATCGGATGCCCTCGCATCTGCCTCAGCTTGCCCGCTTGCTATCGAATGGGTGGGTGAAATGATCCGGCCGGCAGCAGACAGATGCGGACCGCTTGCAAACGTTGCCGATGACGGGGGAGTGATATCGGCGCCACTGCCCCTTTGATCGAATGCAGTGCTACGCTGCTGCTGGAATGTCGTACCGATAGGGATTCGAGTTTCAATTCCGGTTACGGTATCCGAGGTTCGATCGATAACCGGGACATGCAAAGCATCTGTCATATCCGCCGGCCGCGCCGTGATCGTGGCAGGGCCAGATAGCTGAAACCCGCCGGCAAGCATTTCAGCGGTCATATTCCCTTCTGTACCGCTGCGACCTTCCTCTGTTTCTGTCCCACTGTCCATATCTTCAGAACCTTTCAGGGACGGATTTCCGGGTATTACAAGGCCATTTCCGGCCACATTCGCCGCCGCGCCCTCATGCAGCTCGTTCGTCCTGGCATCCCGTACCTCATCGTCGCCGCTTACTTCGGCGGCAAGCAGCTTGCTGAAGTCGGACGCTTCCGATGCCTGGATATTGCCTCTCGATTCGATCGAAGTGTCCTTGACGTGGCGCAAAGGGGTGCTTGATGACACAGGTAGCATAGTCTGTTCTGAGAATTTGATTTTCAGGAGTTTTATATCTTGTATGGCTCAACTATATCGGGCCGCGCCGGGTCGCCGCACTGCTCGCCCGCTCGTCGGTTTCCCGCTGCTCGCGCTTTGCCTGGCGGACCAGTTGGAGCTGCTTGTGACGCTGCGCCAAAATGTCATAAGAGTTAAGAACACGCCGCTCCGATTGCCACGCGGCTTCGCCGGCAGCGACACGCTGCCGCATGAGCGCCAGGGCTTCCTGTTGCTGGGAAATCGCAGCGTCGAGCTTGCCGATGAATTCGTGATAATTTCGCCATCCCGACGCGGTGAGGCCTTGCTGCATTGAAGTCTGAAAGCGGACTCTGTATTCGTCCGAATACTGGGTCAGTAGCGCCAGCTTGGCTTCCATATCCAGACCTTGAGCGTTCAAAAATCCCAATCTTCGCGCAGCATCGTCAGTGCGGGTCTGTGCCAGTTCGATGAGGGTTTCCAACGCAGAAGTCTTCGGCATGATCAGGCAATAGTTAATTGAGATTAATTGAGGTTTGAAGCCAGTAGCGCCTTCAGGTTTTTGGTACTCTCCTCATAGCCTGCACGCTCCGCCATAGTCTGTTGAAGAAAATGTTCGAGTTTTGGATACAAAGCGATAGCCCGGTCCAGCAACGGGTCATTCCCGGGAGAGTATGCCCCTACGCTGATCAGGTCGCGCGAACGCTGGTAGCGTGAATAAAGCTGCTTGAAATTGCGCACCTGCTCAAAATATTCGGGCGAGATCAGGCTGGTCATGGCGCGACTGATGGAGGCTTCGATATCGATGGCAGGATAATGTCCGCTTTCCGCCAGTTGCCGTGAGAGCACAATGTGACCATCCAGAATCGCCCTTGCCGCATCTGCGATCGGGTCCTGCTGGTCGTCCCCCTCAGCTAACACAGTGTAGAAAGCAGTGATCGAACCGCTGCCCTTGACCCCATTCCCCGCCCTTTCTACCAATTGCGGCAGTTTGGCAAATACGGAAGGCGGATACCCCTTGGTCGCGGGAGGTTCCCCGATCGCAAGCGCGATCTCTCGCTGCGCCATTGCATAACGGGTGAGTGAATCCATGATCAATAGAACATTTTTTCCCTGGTCCCGAAAGTATTCAGCGACAGAAGTCGCGTAGGATGCACCCTGCAATCTCATCAAAGGCCAGGTATCGGCTGGTGCTGCCACTACCACCGAACGCGCCAGCCCTTCAGAGCCCAGGATTTGCTCTATGAAATCCTTGACCTCCCTTCCGCGCTCACCGATCAACCCGACGACAATGATATCGGCGCTGGTATAGCGAGCCATCATGCCGAGCAGGACGCTCTTTCCCACGCCGGAACCGGCAAAAAGTCCCATGCGCTGACCGCGCCCCACCGTAAGCAGAGCGTTTATCGCCCGCACTCCTACATCCAGGGCCTCGCTGATCGGTTCCCGGTCGAGCGGGTTGATAGGCGAACTCGCGGGCGGAGCCGACCGTTCCACCTCCAACGGCCCAAGACCGTCCAGGGGACGTCCAGTGCCGTCCACCACCCTTCCCAGTAGCGCTTCTCCTACCGGAAACCGACTGATCTGATCGGACGCCCTGCGCCGTGGCCGGGATGCGCCAGCCGGAGTAGAAAGCACGCCTGTACGATCCCAGGGCACGACTTTGGCGCCCGGAGCCAATCCGAACATGCCGTGGGCCGGCATCAAGTAAAGCCTGTCGCCATGAAAACCTACCACCTCGGCTTCCATGCTGTTACCGTTGGGCATCAGTATGGTGCAGCCGCTGCCTACCGCCAGCTTGAGGCCCGTGGCTTCCATTATCAATCCGGTGACGCGGGTGAGACTTCCGGAAACCTGGAAGGGCGGCGAAACCATGGCCAGCCCGCCACAGTTTTTGAGAAATCCTTGCCATCGATCGGTATGGGATAGAGATTCCATCAGGAGCGCTCCAACCAGTCATTATGCTGTCCCAGCGCCTGGACAATACGCTGCCAGCGTGTCGACATAGTGGCATCGATGTCGCTGTGCCCCACCCTGATCCGGCATCCTCCTCGCTCCACGCGAGGATCGACGCTGATTGTGCAATGGCTAAGTTCCTGATTCAGGTGCGTGCGTACCAAGGCAGCATCGTCCGGGTGCAAAAATAATTGTGCTGGCTGACCGAGTGCCGGCTCAGACTGAATACATTCGCGAACGATTGCGAAAACAAGTTCCGGCTTCACCCGAAACGCTTCACGCACCATCTCTTTGGCAAGACCCAGTGCAAGGGAAAGTAGGTCATTGCAAATCTTTTGGTCAGCACCTGCCAAGGCTTCCTGGAGGCTGCAAAATGCGGCTTCCAGCCTCTCCGCCTCGGATGCGGCGCGCTCGCCCCCGGCATCGTAACCGGCTTTCATGCCAGCTTCCCGGCCAGTTTCATAGCCTGCGGCATAACCCTCCTGCCGGGCTTCCTGATGTATTTTCTCGATTTCCTCGACTGTAGGCAGGGTAACCTGCATTTGTACAGGCACAGCCTCGCCTTTCGTATCTTTTGGAGCGGCGGCAGGCCGTTCGGTCGTTGCGCCATGCTCCAGCACATCCATTTCCCAACGGTGGTAGGTCGATAAATCCTCTTTGGGAATAATCTGGTTTGCCCGGGATATCATTCGTATCCTTTCGCCGCAACTTTCGCCTGCACGCGAATCTTATTCATACGTAGCTTTCTTCATTCTTGCTGCCAAAAACGATCTGCCCTTCATCCGCAAGCCGCCGGACGACCTGCAATATCTGCTTTTGATGGTTTTCAACTTCACTTACCCTTACGGGTCCCATCGCTTCGAGGTCTTCGCGCAAGATTTCAGATGCGCGTTTTGACATATTCTTGAATATCCTTTCACGCAGATCCCAGGCTGCGCCTTTCAGCGCGATCACCAGGGTGTCAGATTGAACTTCCCTCAGCAGCGTCTGAATACCGCGGTCGTCAATATCCATGAGGTTCTCGAATACAATCATCTGATCCATTATTTTTTGAGCCAGATCGGCGTCGAATTCCCGCAGATTGTCGAGCACGGACGTCTCCGCAGCGCTCCCCATGAAGTTGATGATTTCCGCTGCGGTACGAATGCCCCCCACCGAGCTTTTATTGATATTTTCACTGCCAGATAACAAATCGGTCAGCACCGTATTGAGTTCGCGCAATGCGGAAGGCTGAATGCCTTCGAGCGTGGCGATACGCAGCAGGACGTCGTTGCGAAGTTGCTCGCTCAGTTGCCCGAGAATTTCACTAGCCTGATGACGGTCGAGGTGGACGAGAATGGTCGCAATGATCTGCGGATGCTCCCCCTTGATGAGTTCCGCCACTGACTGCGAATCAATCCACTTGAGTCCCTCGATCCCGCTTGTGTCGTGTCCCTCGAGAATGCGGCTGATGTTGTCTGTCGATTTATCTTCATCTAAAGCTCTTTCGAGTACCGTACGAGCATAGTTTTCCGGATCGAGATCCAGAAAAAGCGGCTCATGCATGACTCGGCCGCAGAAATCGGCGAGGACACTATCGACTTGCTCCCTGCTCAGGTTCCTGATCTTGGCCATCGCAGCGCCGAGTTTCTGCACTTCCAGCTGATTAAGATGCTTCAGTACCTGCACCGCCTCGTCTTCGCCCAAGGACAAGAGCAGGACTGCGCTCTTGTAGATGCCCTCCTCATTCATGACCAGCCACCCATTGCTTGACCACGTTTGCCACCAGCTTTGGTTCTTTTTTTGCCAGCTGTCGCGCAAGCGTCAGTCTTTGCTCGTATTCGGAAGGTTGTGGCGCGGGTTTCAGCGCATGAACAGGTTGTGCATCCTGGTCATCGGTCTGGGGTTCGGTCAACAGCGGAGATTGCGGGGGATTGAGGCGCTTGAGCGAGGGACGTAGTACGCCCAGCACCAGATACAGAATCAACCCGCCAATCAGAAGTGTTTTCCCGAGCTGTTGAGCCAGTTCAATTACCTCAGGCTGTTTCCACAGCGGGAGTTCTGGTGCCACTTCCCGTTCCACGCCTGTGAAATGACTGTTGACCACGTTCAGTGTATCCCCGCGTTCCCTGCTGAATCCCACAGCCTCTTTCACCAGATCTGTAATCTGGGATTTTTCTGCATCACTCAACGGCTTGGCGCTGATGACGCCATTCTCGTCCACGACTTTACGGTGATTCACCACGACTGCAACAGAAAGTCTTTTTATACCGCCGACCGGTTTGCGCACATGCTGGATTGTTTTATCGACTTCGTAATTGATGGTTGCATCCTTGCGCGTGCTTGTCGGCGCGCGAGTTTGTGATGCGGGTGCTCCCGAAGTCTGGCCGGCGTTCGCACCCCGGGGTGCTGGTTGGGGCGTGGTAACCGGAGCGGTTGCCGGAACCGGAGGCTGATTGGAAAGCGCGCCCGGAACACCGCCTTCATTCTGGGTGCCAACAGCGGTGGATTCCGAGCTCTGCTGACTACGGACGGTGGAGCTTGAAGGATCCTGGTTGGGTCTGTATGTTTCGCTGGTTTGCTCGGAGTGTGCGAAATCGACCTCGGCGGCAACCTGGGCGCGAACATTTTCCTGTCCCACGATGGGGACCAGGATTGCCTCGATACGCTTGATATAGCTTTGCTCCAGCGCATGCAAATACTTGAGCTGCGCCGGATCCAAACCCGTATTGGCGTTCGATTCATCGATCCTGGTCAATAAATCGCCTTGTTGATCCACTACCGTCACATTCTTCACATGCAGGTTGGGGACGCTGCTTGAAACGAGATGGACGATCGCATTGACCTGCTGCGGATCGAGGGTGCGGCCGGGGTAGAGGTTCACCAGCACAGATGCGCTGGGCTTCTGCTGTTCGCGTATGAATACCGATTGCTTCGGGATCGCCAGATGGACTCGAGCGCTGTTGACAGCCGCCAGCACCTGGACGGAACGGGCCAGTTCACCCTCCAGCGCGCGCTGGAAATTGACCTGTTCAAGAAATTGGCTGGTACCGAACTTCTGGTTTTCCATCAGCTCGAAACCCACCAGGCCACCCCTTGGCAATCCCTGGGAAGCAAGCTTGAGGCGGGTATCGTGCACCTGGCTCGACGGCACGAGTATCGCTCCGCCGCTTTCGGCAAATTTATAGGGCACGTTCATCTGCTGGAGGGATGCGATGATTGCGCCGCCATCACTGTCGGAGACATTGCTGAACAACACCTTGTAGTCCGGCGCCTGAGTCCACATCCATCCGGCCGCCAGCAATGCGACGACTGCAGAAACGGTCAGCATGAGCCCGATTTTCTGCTGGCTGGATAATCGGGTCAGAAAACTCTGGAGTTGGCCTTGAACACTGCTTACCGCGCTGCTTGCAGTATTGTTGACCGCGCTGTTTACCCCGCTGTTTACCCTTATGGCATCCGCACCTGCTGTCACCTATTCCTCCCCGGCCCCTGGCTCCAGATCGAATCGCATTTATTTTTGCTTGTCATATATGGCATAAGGCGTATCTTGCAAACCTCTTGGCAGTCGCCATTATCACTATGGTTGCAGCTTTCAATACGGGAAAAAGAAACTGGTTTTACGGCCTTTTTCAAAAGCGGAACACATTAGGGAGTGCTATCTTGTACGCCTCCAGAACGTACTTGTCGGAAACCATGGATATTTCAAACATAGATTCAATGCTCTCCCAGCTACGCGCAGGAGCCGCACTTGCTGGCGGCAAAACGGGAGCAGCCGGGGCAACATCAGGTGGGGGTGAAACTGGAAGTGAAGCGGGAGGTGTCGATTTCGCAACCGTATTCAGGAGATCACTGGACCAGGTCAATAGCGCTCAGCAGCACGCCACGAGGCTGACCAGAGATTTTGAGTTAGGCGCGCCCGAGGCCAATCTGACTGAAGCAATGATCTCGCTGCAGAAAGCATCCATCTCGTTCCAGTACACAGTACAAGTACGCAACAAGCTGGTTGCGGCCTATCAGGATATTATGAATATGCCGGTTTAGAGGCTAACCGGGGATTGACGCAAGGCAAGATCAGATACATCAGCTCCCCCCGGCGGATGCGTCAAAATGTTTTCTCCGGTTTCCATCTTATAAAGCCATGCGAGCAATTCCGCCACCGCCCGGTAGAGCTGTGGTGGAATGTGCTGATCCAGATCCACCTGCATGAGCAAGGATACCAGTTCCGGGGATTCGTGAACGTAGACGCCATGGCTTCGTGCCTCCCGGATGATATTGTCCGCAACCAGGCCGCGTCCTTTGGCAACGACCTGAGGGGCATAATCGCCGCTGCGATATGCCAGTGCAACAGCCTCAGGCAGATCACGCTTTTTCATCTGCCTCAATATCCATGCTCAATAATCTGATCCCGGCTCCATCCAGCTCGGCGGCAAAGCGCCCTGCCTCCGCCCGCAGGATCACGGCTGACGACTCAGCTACGGTAATCCGTACTTCGACTCCAAATTCAGTAAGTCTCAAATCTGCCCTGACAAATCCCAGATTAGGCAGCGCGAGGCGCACGGAGGTTTTCCATACGGGATATCGGGTGGTGCTGTCACCTTCCGATTCATCCATCTTCTCTCCGACTGTATCCCACTCGATAGTCTGGTCCGGCCAGACTTCACCTCGCCATTGGAGATGCCCGGTTTCCAGAACATCCAACTGCTGGCGCAAGAGCGCATGAGTATCGCGATGCATGGGATTCGAATAATCCCCATGCGAGTGCGATGGTAAACCAGCGTCTCCCTCCCGTGAGGCCAAACTTGAGGCAGCGTCGAGCGATCGCGAAGGGGGCCCGAATAAGCGTGCCTGCGGCTCCAGCAGCAAAGTTGTCAATAATCTTTTGCCTGCTACCCACTGCGCCAGATGGGATTCATAAAACAGTCCGCTTGAACTTATTGCTTGCATCAGTCCTTGAGCGAGTCGCGTGTGTTGTGCCGACGCACCCTCGCCCGGCGGCGCAGGAAGTAATGGCGCCACATGTGGTTGTGCAGATAGGCTGGTAGAACCAGGCAGAAGCGGCTGCTGGAGCAGCGCGCTGATGAAACGTCCGGTCCCGCTCAGCTGCGAGACCAATGCCGGAGAGTCGAGCACGAGCCCGAACGTCGGTTTTGGCTCGCGAGA
>DATEEZ010000076.1:0-2870 GCA_035280905.1 Nitrosospira sp. | reverse complement strand
TGACATGGGCCAGTATCAAATTGCTGTTGTGGTAGGTAGTCTTCGCCGCGAATCATTCAACCGTAAGCTGGCTGACGCCCTGATAAAGCTGGCCCCCCCGGAGTTTACATTCAAGCACCTGAACATCGGCGACCTGCCGCTATACAACCAGGACGACGATGAAAATCAAGCCGAGTCCGTCAAACGGTTGAAGAACGAAATCGCCGGAGCCCAAGGCCTGCTGTTCGTCACACCTGAATACAACCGGTCTATGCCGGGCGTGCTCAAGAATGCGCTCGATCATGCTTCCCGCCCCTATGGGCAGAATGCCTGGGCCGGCAAACCAGGGGGTGTGATCGGTGCTTCCATTGGTTCTATTGGCACAGCCATCGCACAGCAGCACTTGCGCAATTCCCTGGCTTACCTGGACGTTCCCACTCTGGGCCAGCCAGAGGCGTTTATCCACGTAAAAGAAGGGCTGTTTGACAAAGATGGGAACATCGGCAATGAAGACAGCAGGAAATTCCTGCAGAACTGGATGAATCACTATGTCGATTGGGTGAAAAGGCATGCCACTCGATTATGAACAGTTTCCTTTTTCATTCTTTCCCGGAAATAATGGTTAGCACTCAGATATCGAGGCATATCTTGCCGAAGTGCCGATTGGTTTCCTGATAGCGGAAAGCTTCAACGAGCTCTTCCAGCGGAAAATGACGATCAATTATCGGCCGTACCCCGGTAGCTTCGATCGCCCGGATCATCTCGATTTGATGACGGCGGCTGCCAACGACCAGTCCCTGAAGACGCAATTGCCGTGTCAACACAGAGAGCAACGGCAGGGTTCCTGTCATACCTGACAGAATGCCGACTACGGCGATGTGTCCGCCAATACGCCCCGCCACCATCGACTGAGCCAGCGTGGCAGGTCCTCCCACTTCAATCACATGGTCGACCCCGTGCCCCCCTGTCAATTCACGTACCAGGTTACCCCAGTTTTCATGTTTCCGGTAATTGATGAGATGGTCTGCGCCGAGCGTTTCCAAGCGGGCAAGTTTCTCGTCGCTGGAAGAGGTGGCTATTACCGTTGCTCCCGCTACCTTCGCGAATTGCAAGGCGAATACTGAAACTCCGCCGGTTCCCTGAATCAATACCGTTTCGCCTGGCTTCAATGGACCGTCTACCATCAGTGCCCGCCACGCTGTTAAACCCGCGCACGTAAGAGTGGCTGCCTCCGCATGGCTATAACCCTTCGGGGCGTGAGTGAAACCGGTAGCGGCCATTGTCACTTGCTGGCACGCAAAACCATCGACGCCATCTCCCGGAACGGTGCCCATGTCGTCAATCTCGGGTTGTCCTTCCTGCCAACTTGGAAAGAAGGTACTGACAACATGATCACCTATTGCAAATTCGTTAACGCCTTCACCCACTGCAACAACCTCTCCCGCTCCGTCGGACATTGGAATACGCGGCACTGTGGGTGGCCACATCCCGCTTACCACTGCGTAATCATGGTAGTTCAGTGAGCTTGCCCGAATTCTGACAGTAATCTCGCCTGCTTTCGGCGCCATTGATTCGCATGTACCCAGCGTTACACGATCAAATCCTCCACCCGGTTGCACATAGATTGCCTTGTTGATCATCGCTCGCCTCTCATTCCAAACGTGCTTTGGAGTCCAAAGAATGTTTAGTATATATACTTGATCCCGGACAGATAACCATTAACACCCTATCGGAGACAAAGTTTCTTCGCCGCAGAGATTCCGGTTTCTTACGATTACTAAAGGCGGAACCCGTTTTTTCTGTAATGAACAAGGAAATAATTCATGGACTCAAAACCGATCAACAATACGATCAACATAATTAGCTCGAAAGAGTTATTCACTCGTATCAACTGGCTCGAGCAGGAACTCAATTACCGGTACTCAGATGCATACTCTGAAGAACTGAAGGCGCTGCAAGCATTTGCCAAGAACGTCGATGCCGCTGCCTCCGTTTCAACCTACAATAAAGGGTCGAACCTGATTCGCAGCAGTTACCTGGAGGATTATAAAAAAGTGATGGAAGGGACGAGCAAGGAAGCCGCGCGTTTTGCCCCGGTTGATTTCGACGGTGTAATTTACTGGCTCCAACTATAAGAATGATAGTCTCGTCTCTGACCACCCTGAGCGTGTCGAAGGGACCTGAATCCTTCGTCCCTCGTTATCTGAGTCCTTCGAGTGCCGTTCCCCAAACCCTTCGTCCCCGTTACCTTACAGGCATGTCCCGAGCCTGCCGAAGAGGCCCAAGGGGAACGGAGCCAGGATGGTCGAATGGGTGCTCAGGAAAAGCTACTGGATGGCTACAAGTCGTTTCCGTTCGTGCTCAGGCCTGCAAAAATCAAATGTGCCTCAACGTACAGAACCGCAGGGAAGTTTTCTCTATTCTATTTTCAGGTAGGTACGATATTTAGATTCCCGTCCAGGAGATAAAAATGGATAACGAACGAATTGTAAGCATGTTGAATGGCCTCATCGAGATTTCACGCGATGGCGCGGAAGGCTTCAGAACTTGCGCGGATGATGCTGATGATCCCGAATTGAAGATGTATTTTCGAAACCGGGCACAGAGTTGCGAGGAAGCGGTACGTGATTTAAGCGTAGAAGTGAGGCGTTACGGCGGAGATCCCGATACAGCTGGCACCGCTACCGGAACATTGCACCGTATATGGGTTGATCTGAAAACGGCAATGACAAGCAATGATAATCTGGCGGTGCTTGAAGAATGCGAGCGAGGGGAAGCCGCTGCCGTGATGGCCTATGACAACGCGCTCAGAGAAGAAATGCCACTCGACCTGCGAGCGCTGCTCGACAGGCAATACGAAGGTGTTAAAAGAAACCATGATCGTGTCCGTC
>DATEEZ010000075.1:0-4735 GCA_035280905.1 Nitrosospira sp. | reverse complement strand
GGGACTGCATTTTCTTCGCCCATTCGACTGCATTCAGCCCGGTAGGCTTACGCCCCCCGTGTGTGAACACTTCCCATCCCTGTCCTGCATGCTTGGCGTCTATCGCTACGACGATACATTGAGAGCCGTAACGGTTCGCGGCGTCTGCCACCAGTTGGGGGTTTTGTACGGCCGAAGTGTTGATGCTTACCTTATCGGCACCCGCGTTCAGCAGCCTGCGTACATCTTCCACCTTGCGAACACCGCCGCCCACCGTCAGCGGAATGAATACCTGGGCTGCCACTTCTTCGACAATACGGAGAATCAGGTCGCGGTTATCGGAACTCGCGGTAATATCGAGAAAGGTTAGCTCATCCGCACCCTGATCATCATAGCGGCGGGCTATTTCGATGGGGTCTCCCGCGTCTCGAAGCCCGACAAACTTGACTCCCTTGACAACGCGCCCATTTGTAACGTCAAGACAGGGAATGATACGCTTGGCAAGGCCCATAGACACCTCTGGATACCGCTAAAAACCGCAAAGTTTGTAAGCCTCCGCTACGCGGATTGCCTGCTTTTGTCCCTCTTTCGCTCTCGGCTCGGAAAGAGGTTGAAGAGGCCGAAGAGGTCGAATTTGTAGAGGTATCCACAAGAGTCGAGCTTTTCCGTAAGGGAGTTGTGGTTGTAGAAAAAAGAATGATTGGAAACAGCAATTGTTCCAGTTTGTATAACTGGATGAGATAGGTGTTTCATCAAAGGAGAATTGTTGTGTCCCTGGGGTTAGATTTCGTGCTTAACTCATCCGCCAGCTCCTGTGCTGCCTTGAAGTCTAGTGCCCCTTCGTAAATAGCGCGTCCGGTTATTGCACCTGCAATACCTTCCGGCTCGATCTCACACAGCGCCTTGACGTCGTCGAGACTGCTCACGCCGCCGCTGGCGATGACGGGAATCGTCAGTGCCCTCGCCAACTCCATGGTCGCCTTGACATTGACACCGCTCAGCATGCCGTCACGCCCGATATCGGTATAAATGATTGCCTCCACGCCATAATCTTCGAATTTTTTCGCAAGGTCCACCACGTCATGACCCGTCACCTTGGACCAGCCATTGACTGCCACCTTGCCATCCTTTGCATCCAGTCCGACCATAATATGACCGGGGAAAGCATTGCAGGCGTCGTGCAGGAATCCCGGCGTCTTTACTGCCGCTGTGCCGATGATGATGTAGGTAATGCCATCATCAAGATAACGTTCGATGGTTTCCAGATCGCGTATGCCGCCGCCAAGTTGCGTGGGAATTTCGTCGCCAATGACGTCTACAATGTCGCGGATTGCCGGCTCGTTCTTCGGTTTCCCCGCAAACGCGCCATTCAGATCCACTAGATGCAACCTTCTGGCGCCCTGATCCAGCCAATGCCTGGCCATGGCGGCGGGATCTTCAGAAAATACGGTGGCGTTTTCCATCACACCCTGTTTCAGGCGTACGCAGTGACCGTCTTTCAAATCTATAGCGGGAATGATAAGCATTTTGAATCAGGATAAAAAAATGAATTGAGTTTCAGAATTCAGAGCGGCTTGAACCTTCCAATGTTTCTTAAACGGGGTTCCATCGGACAAAATTATCGAGGAGCGTCAGGCCGGCGGCATGGCTCTTTTCCGGGTGGAACTGAACGGCAAAAATGTTATCTTTCGCCACGGCACAGGTAAAAGGAAAGGGATAAACACTGTAGCCCGCCGCCGAATCGGCAGCGGCGGTTTCAACATAGTAGCTGTGCACAAAATAAAAGCGGGAATCATTGGCAATGTTTTTCCAGAGCGAGTGCTCTACCGCCTGATGGACCTGATTCCAGCCCATGTGCGGCACTTTGAGCTTCTGCCCTTTTTCATCTTTCATTGCGCTTGAGGGAAAACGCTTTACCCTCCCCGGCACGATGCTGAGACCGGATACATTGCCCTCCTCGCTACTGTCGAACAGCATTTGCAGACCAATGCAGATCCCCAGAAATGGTTTGTTGACAGCCGCATCACGCACGGCTTCGCGTAATCCGCGCTGGTCCAGCTCGCGCAGGCAGTCCGGCATCGCGCCCTGTCCGGGAACTACCACGCGCTCCGCCTTCCGCACCACTTCAGGGTCATCGGTGACAGCGATGACAGCCTCGGGGGCGACGTGTTCGAGTGCTTTGGCTACGGAACGCAGATTCCCCATGCCGTAGTCAACAATTGCAATATCAGTCATACCGCGTCTATGAATGTGGGAAATTATAGAGTGCCTTTGGTCGAGGGTATCGCGCCCGCTGCTCGCGGATCGGCTTCCACTGCCATACGCAGTGCACGTCCGAACGCTTTGAATATTGTCTCCGCCTGATGATGCGCATTGGCACCGGATAAGTTGTCGATATGCAGGGTAACCATGGCGTGGTTGACAAACCCCCGGAAAAATTCGCTGATGAGATCGACATCAAACTCGCCGATACGCGCACGCACAAACTCGACATTGAACTCCATCCCAGGGCGGCCGGAAAGATCGATCACCACCCGGGAGAGAGCTTCGTCCAACGGCACGTAAGAATGACCGTAGCGACGCAAGCCGCTCTTGGTCCCGATGGCCTGGCTGAATGCCTGTCCAAAGGTGATGCCGATATCTTCCACCGTGTGATGAGCATCGATATGCAA
This sequence comes from Nitrosospira sp., assembly GCA_035280905.1. Taxonomy (GTDB): domain Bacteria; phylum Pseudomonadota; class Gammaproteobacteria; order Burkholderiales; family Nitrosomonadaceae; genus Nitrosospira. The sequence continues at coordinate 2,084 of DATEEZ010000075.1, read as the reverse complement.
ATCTCCCTCGGCTGAAACCTCAAGATCGATCATTCCGTGGCGCGCCACCTGGTCCAGCATATGATCGAGAAACGGCACGCCTGTAGCCAGCACTGCCTTTCCGCTTCCATCCAGATTGACTTTGAGGTTGATGCGGGTTTCCAGCGTATTACGGTTGACCTGGGCTTGACGCATGCGAGGAATCAGGCGAAATAAATCGAATAAAACTGCAATAAGAAAATCGGGATAGGGGGTCAGGCTTTCGCTTCAATCTTCAAGAGTAAAGTTTGCAGGGCCGCCAGAAATTGTGCGTTCTCATCGGGCGTGCCTACGGTCACACGCAAGCAGTTTTTGAGCAATGGGTGAGAGCCGTCCAGATTCTTGACCAATATGCCGCGTTGTTTGAGTTCCTGAAACACCTGGCCTGCCTTATGATCCTGGTTCAGGCGGAACAGGATGAAATTCGCATCCGTCGGAAAAACCTCGATACCTTCCAGTTCCGCCAGTCGCCTGCTCATCGATGAACGTTCAACCTTGATGGCTGCCGCCTGGTGCAGCAGGACATCGCGGTGCTGCAGCAGTTTCTCTGCAATCCGTTGGGTAACGATTCCTACATTATATGGCAACCGCAATTTTTCCAGTTGCCTTAGCCATTCCGGTTTTCCCGCCAGCAAACCCAATCTCAGGCCGGCCAACCCCAGCTTCGAAAGTGTGCGCATCAGCAACAGATTGGGATATTGCGCGAGCTTATCCATGAAGCTTGCATCGGCGAAGGCGTGGTAAGCCTCATCGATGACCACCATCCCCGGAGCAGCGTCAATAATACGTGAGATTTCGCCGGCGTCAAACAGGTTGCCAGTAGGGTTATTGGGATAGGCGATAAAGATAACCGCAGGCTGATGCTGCGCAATTGCTGCGAGCATCGTCTCCCCGTCGAGCGAAAAATCGGGGTTTAATGGGACGCCCACATAATTCATCGAAGCAAAAGTGGCAATCATGCGAAACATGACGAATGCAGGCTCCACGCTTAACAATACAGCCCCAGGCTTCGAACATGCTAAAGCAATAATCTGGATGATTTCATCCGAACCGTTGCCGAGCATGATGTCCATCCCGTCCGGGATGTTTAATGCCTCGCGTAACGCCGCTTTGAGCGCTCCTGCATCGGGGTCGGGGTAGCGGTTGACCGGTGTATCACCCGCAAGCCTCGCGATTTCATCGCGCAATTCCGCGGGAAGCGTGTAAGGGTTTTCCATCGCGTCCAGCTTTATCATTCCGCGTGCGGAGGGCACCTGGTAAGCGGAAAGCGCGAGAATTTCCGGGCGAATGATCTGATCGGGGGAAAAAGGCATAACAGCCAATTTTACCTCATGGCAGAGTTAATTACCTCAGGTTTATTCGGAACCACTGCCGGGCGGGATGTCGATCGTTGCTCGAGGCCGGGACAGCTTTTGCCCGGGAAGGCTTTTCAAGGGTTATTTTTCTCAAGGGCTATTTTTTTGTGCAACGATATTCCGCTGACATTGCGTGTGCCTGCAGTCCTTCGCCATGCGCCAGGATGGAGGCAATCGCGCCCAACTTCGCTGATCCCTGCTCCGATACCTGAATAATGCTGCTGCGTTTCTGAAAATCGTATACTCCCAGTGGCGACGAAAAGCGTGCGGTGCGGGAAGTGGGCAGGACGTGATTGGGGCCTGCGCAATAATCTCCCAGCGCTTCCGAAGTATGGCGCCCCAGAAAAATTGCGCCCGCATGTCTTATTTTTTCCACCCACTTTTCCGGTTGTTCTACTGATAGCTCCAGATGTTCGGGCGCGATGCGGTTGGCGAGCTCACAGGCTTCGTCCAGATCACGCACCTGAATCAACGCGCCCCGGTTTTCGAGCGAAGCCCGGATTATCTCCTTGCGCGGCATTGCTTCCAGTTGCCGGGCGATACTCGCAGCAACTGCCTCAATAAAAGGGAGATCGGGTGACAGCAGGATCGCCTGGGCCAACTCGTCATGCTCTGCCTGGGAAAACAGGTCCATGGCAATCCAGTCCGGATTGGTTTCACCATCGCAGATGACCAGGATTTCGGAAGGTCCCGCGAGCATATCGATACCTA
>DATEEZ010000074.1:0-4894 GCA_035280905.1 Nitrosospira sp. | reverse complement strand
GGAACTTCTGAATAAAATCCCGCGGATGCTTCAATGCGCTCCGCGGAGAACTTGTTCAGGGGGCTTGTCCAGAGGCACTCGGGCGGACGGAATAATACGGGTAGGAAAATGGCAGGAAAAGCTTTCTTCTGCCTGCTTGCCTGACACTCCGGTAATTCGCCCAACCGTCCTACAGCATTGCTTCGAATATCAAATTTCCTGTCTATCCAGGCATTCGAAATAAACCATCACGTCATACGCGGTCTGGTTTCGTTGTGCCTGCCAGATCATTTCTGCCAGGCATTCCATAGTTTGATGCATGGCCGCATGCTCGTTGCCCGTTTTCTTCAACAGCCGCTCGAATCGTGCGCGGATTCCTGCAGGCTGGTCTATCGAAAGCTGTTCCTTGATGGCAATATGCATACCCATGTGCAGAAACGGGTTGGTTGCGCCCATTTCAGGGGAGTAATCCTTATCCTGATAATGTTCCACGTCATCCAGCAGCGCATGGTATTCCGGATGCTGTAAAATCACCTCAAGCGCCATGTCCTCCATCGCGCTAAGCATTTCCCGTTGCTTGTATTTGCGCCAGGTCTCGAAGAAGAATTGACGGGCTTGGTCTCTGGAAGGGTTGAATATCAAGTTTTTTACGGAGGAGTATCTTCAAAGATTTTTTGGCTCGTATTCACACAGGTCGTTTATCAGGCAGATCGCGCATTTTGGCTTCCTGGCAATACAGATGTAGCGCCCATGCAAAATCAACCAGTGGTGTGCATCATGGCGGAATTCTTTGGGGACGCACTTGAGGAGCTTTGACTCGACTTCCGTCACGTTTTTTCCCCTTGCAATTCCGGTACGATTGGCCACGCGGAAAATATGCGTATCCACCGCAATAGTGGGCTGACCAAAGGCAGTATTCAATAGCACATTTGCGGTCTTGCGCCCCACGCCCCGCAATTTTTCCAACTGCTCCCGCGTTTGCGGTACTTTTCCGCCATACTGCTCAGTGAGTATGCGGCATGTTGCAAGTATGTTCCTTGCCTTCGTTTTATACAAGCCGATGCTCTTGATGTACTCCTTCAACTCTTCTTCCCCCAATGCAAGTATCGCCTCTGGCGTGTTGGCCCTGGGAAAGAGCTTTCGGGTTGCAAGGTTTACGCTTTTGTCGGTTGCCTGGGCGGAGAGCGCTACTGCTATCAGCAGTTCAAATGGGGAGTTGTACTCCAGCTCAGTGGTAGGATGAGGATTAGCAGCCCTGAAGCGGGTAAAAATCTCACGCCGTACGCTTGAATTCATGAGCCACCGGGAAGAATATCTTGCATTCTGTCACTCCAATCCTCTTTTTTTGATATTCCGGACGATGCCTGTGCCCTGGCAGCCTTTGCGCGCTCCAGCGCCGCTTGGACGGTGACTTTTTTTAGACGGGCCGCAGATGATAAACGCTCCATGGTAACTGCTGCTTCGGTTCTTTTTGTCAGCCTTCGCGCCCTTTCCTGTTTTTCGCGTTCCAGCCGCTGCAACCGGAACTGGTGCCGCGCACGTGCGCGGTCGGCTGTTTTCTTTTTTTCCACTTTTTCCACTTCGTCGTCTTGGCGCCCTGGTTCAGCCAGCGAAACGTGGACATCGATCTCTGCGCTCGAAGAACGCTGCGTCGGGAGGATCATCCGGATACAGTCTACCGGGCACGGGTCGAGACACAGTGAGCAGCCGGTGCACTCCCCGGAAATAACCGTATGCATATGTCTTGCCGCCCCTACAATCGCGTCCACTGGACAGGCCTGTATGCACAAGGTACAACCTATGCACGCTTGCTCATCAATCGATGCCACCTCTTTCGGTTTGAATACGCCATGAGCCGTATTCAGAGGAAGGGGCTTCACCCCTAACAGTCGACCCAATTGATGGATGCCGTCTTCTCCGCCAGGAGGGCACTGGTTGATCTGTGCCCGCCCTTCCGCAATTGCTTCGGCGTAAGGCCGACAACCCGAAAATCCGCACTGGCGGCACTGGGTTTGAGGAAGAATGGCGTCAATTTCCTCTGCCAGAGAAACTTTTTTCATGCTGCACCCGTAACATCCGTACGCCTCCCGTCTGCATTGCACAGCACTTGTGCAATCTCACGTACCAGATGGGGGCCTCGATAAACGAGGCCGCTGTATACCTGTATCAGGCTGGCGCCCGCCTCGATTTTTTCGGTAGCGCCGGCTGCATCCATGATGCCACCCACCCCGATAATAGGGAGAGCCCCTTGCAGGGCATGACGCAGCCGCGCAATGACCGACGTCGCGCGTTTTGCAAGCGGCGCGCCGCTCAATCCACCAGCTTCCCGCGCATGGGGAAAGGTTTCTACACCTGCCCGGGAGAGGGTGGTATTGGTGGCAATGACACCGTCAATCCGATGCTTCATCAACAGCGCGGCGATGGAATCGATTTCCGGCAACTCCAGGTCAGGAGCGATTTTCACCACGAGCGGGGTGTATTTCCCATGTTCGTCGGCCAGACGCTGCTGGTTCAGTTTCAGTGTGGTAAGCAAGGAGTCCAGCTCGCTTGCATGTTGCAGTTGTCGGAGATTAGGTGTATTTGGAGAAGAAATATTGACCGTGATATAACTCGCGTAGCGATAGGCCTGGCGCAGACATATCAGATAATCATCGGCGGCTTTTTCTACTGGTGTGTCGAAGTTTTTACCGATGTTGATTCCGAGAATGCCGTTGTAGTTCATTGTCTTCACGTTTGCGATAAGACGCTCGATACCGTTATTATTGAAGCCCATACGGTTGATAATGGCATTTGCCTGAGGCACGCGAAACAACCGTGGCTTGGGATTTCCCGGCTGTGGCCTGGGAGTGACCGTGCCAATTTCGATAAATCCGAATCCAAGGGCCGCAAGCGCGTCTATATGTTCGCCGTTCTTGTCCAGCCCTGCTGCCAATCCGACAGGATTGGGAAAAGTCAGTCCCATTAGGCTGCGAGACTGGCAGAGCATCGGATGCCCATGGGTCAGCCCAAACCGATGCGCGGCTTCCATCGCCTTGAAGGCAATGCGATGCGCTGTTTCAGGTTCGAGGACAAATACCAGCGGACGGAGCAATGAGTAGAGCATTATTTATTTTACCATTGGCGCTAAGGTGAACGCTTGTTACCCGATTCGGTCTATACCCGGTTTATGAAAACAGGCAGGGCTTCAGGAACCATGCCTGCCTATTGAAGATCATATCCCGGTACTATCCGTTGCATCTGTCTTTAACAGGAGCATTCATGAAGTTGCAGCATCTTTCTCTAATCCTGGTTCTCATTTTATTTTCAGCAGTTGCTCGTGCCGTCCCATTATGGGACAAACTCAACGATGACGTGGAAACGCTTTATCAGCAGGGAGACTATAAAGGGGCGGCCGTAGCGGCGAAGAAAGCGCTGCAAGCAGCAGAACAGGGGTTGGAACCGGGTCATCCGGATATCGCTACCAGCCTCAACAGCCTTGCCATGATCTATAGTGCTCAGGGACACTATAAGGAGGCGGAGCCGCTTCTCAAGCGTGCGCAGGCAATTTTTGAGAAATCAGTAGGCGTAGAAAGTCCGGAAGTAGCCGCGACGCTGAATAACCTTGCCATGCTGTACAGGAACAAAAGGGATTATCCGGAAGCTGAGTCGCTGTACAAGCGTGCACTGGCAATCGATGAAAAGGCGTTCGGGGGGGAGCATCCCAACGTCGCTGCAACCTTGAATAACCTGGCCCAGCTATATCAGGTGCAGGGACAATATACTCAAGCCGAACCCCTCCTTAAACGGGCGGTGGCAATATTGGAAAAAACGGGGGGTCCGCACCATCCCAACCTGGCCATGAGTCTCAACAATCTCGCCTTACTTTACAATGCGCAGAAACAGTATGCGAAAGCTGAACCTTTATACAAGCGTGTGTTTGCAATCACGAAAAAAGCTTTCGGACCGAACCATCCCAACGTGGCCTTGAGCTTGAATAATCTCGGGGGACTGTATAAAGACCAGGGTAAATATCCTCACGCTGAACCGCTGTTTCGTCGTGCGCTGCTCATCTCGGAAGAAACACTCGGCCCGGATCACCCAAATGTGGCAACGAGCCTGGAAAATCTGGCACAGCTGTATCGGGATATTGGTTATCCCCACAAGGCTGAACCGCTGGATAAACGGGCAGCGGCTATCCGTGCGGCGAAGCGATGAATTTCCAGGGGAAGCTACATGATGCTGGCTGAGACGTGGTGCAACGCGCTTCGCTAGGGCCTGTTAACACTTGTTTCGCGGCTCGCGTTGCTCCGCGAAAAAGCGTGGGCAAGGCGCGAAGCGCAGGGCATAGTGAACCTATGGTCAAGCTTTGCAACGCAGCATCTGCGTTTTTTCGTGCGCAACCCGAAGGGACGGGACTGATTTTATCCAGTCCATCGTTACTTGCCGCTTACAGAGACTAGCTCTGCGGCGCGGCTCATGCCTCGTGCTCAATAAAATCGGGCAGGAAACAAGTGTTAACAGGCCCTAATAGATGGACCTGAACACCCGACGGGGAAGGCGCAAAGTCGTAACCCACCGTTTATTGATGGTTTCGCTCCGCCCATCTTTCGTCTAAAAGATCTTCGAATTGTCGAAGAGATTTTTTAGCAGCTCCCAACAGCGCCGTGGCATGTCCGGCGGAGCCGGACCTACTGTATCATTCCGTTTTCCGGAGTTCCGACCACCTCCTAAAGCCCCGGGTAACCAGTCCACAACGCGGTGAAAAAGGGCTCTGCTCGGGCGGGGTATTGTACCCTTGCACAAGCTTGAACACTTCGTGCTGCGGCCATTCTATTTTCACTTACCGCAGGAGCGTCGAAATGACAGCGTTTCCGGGTCGCGTGTTCTAAACAGCTCCAGATTTGTGGCGCTGTGCTGGTTGCAGCCATTGCGTATA